>JADLIA010000157.1 GCA_020848515.1 Rubrivivax sp.
AGCTTCATGTCGGCCTTGGGATGGGGGCAGAAGGTCTCGCCCGAGCGGGTCAGGTCGCGGGCCAGCAGTTCGACGACTTGGTTGGGCGTGCTCATGCGCGATGCTCCTTGTTGACCCGGCTCAGACCTTGGCCAGCCAGTGGGCGTACTTGGCGTTGCGGCCGTTCACGATGTCGAAGAAGGCGCTCTGGATCTTTTCGGTCACCGGGCCGCGCTGGCCGGCGCCGATCTGGACGCGGTCGTATTCGCGGATCGGCGTCACCTCGGCCGCGGTGCCGGTGAAGAACATCTCGTCGGCGATGTAGCACTCGTCGCGCGTGATGCGCTTTTGCACCACCTTCAGCCCGAGGTCCTCGCAGATGTGCAGCACCGTGTTGCGGGTGATGCCATTGAGCGCGCCGGCCGACAGGTCGGGCGTGTAGACGGTGCCGTCCTTGATGATGAACAGGTTCTCGCCCGCGCCTTCACTGACGAAGCCGGCGCTGTCGAGCAGCACCGCCTCGTCGTAGCCGTCGTCGGTGGCTTCCATGTTGGCCAGGATCGAGTTGCTGTAGTTGCTGACCGCCTTGGCCTGCGTCATGGTGATGTTGACGTGGTGGCGGGTGTAGCTGCTGGTCTTGACGCGGATGCCGCGCTTGAGGCCTTCTTCGCCCAGGTAGGCGCCCCAGGCCCAGGCCGCCACCATCACGTGGATGCGGTTGCCCTTGGGGCTGACGCCGAGTTTCTCGGAACCGATCCACACCAGCGGGCGCAGGTAGCAGCTCTTGAGCTGGTTGGCGCGCACCACTTCCTTCTGTGCTTCGTTGACCTGCTCGGGCGTGAACGGGATGTTCATGCGCAGGATCTTGGCGCTGTTGAACAGGCGCTGGGTGTGTTCCTGCAGGCGGAAGACGGCGGTGCCGCCCACGGTGTCGTAGGCGCGCACGCCCTCGAAGGCGCCGCAGCCGTAGTGCAGGGTGTGCGTCAGCACGTGGATCTTGGCGTCGCGCCAGTCGACCAGCTGGCCGTCCAGCCAGATCTTGCCGTCGCGGTCGGAAAGCGGGGGGGTGCTCATGGTGGGGGTCCTCGGGGTCTGCGAAACGGGCGCGGGCTGCGGGCGGGCGCGCGCAAACCGTGAATTCTATTGCTTCGAAATCTTGAACTTCGAACCGTTCACCCTGGCCTGTCGGAGGGCTTCGACGGGCTCAGCCCGAACGGCATGCCAGTGATCCCAAGGCCGAATCAATGGGCGTCGGGCGTGCTGGCCTGAACGTCCGGATCGGCCGGGCGCTCGAGCCGCCAGCGCACCAGACGGCCACCTTCGAACTCGGTCACCACATGCGACTGGCCCGGGTCGCTCCAGCGATACACCTCGGGCTGCGCCTCGGGCGCCGACAGCCGCTCGCCCAGCGACTGGGTCAGCGCCATGACATGCAGCAGCGGCAGGCCCTGGCGCAGCTTGGCGTGGAGCATCACGGCGCTGCCGATGTGGCCGATCGGCCGCTCGTTGGCGCGCTTCATCACCGTCAGCAGGCGGTGGTAGTGCAGCAGGAACCACAGCACCAGCCCGCTGCCCAGCAGCGCCAGCCCGGCCCAGCCACCGGCGCGCCAGGCGCCGGCACCCAGCGCCACGGCGCCCAGCATCACCCACAGACGTTGCCACTTCATGGCGCTATTGTCCCCCGCCACCACGGCCCTACGAAACGCTATAGTTAATATAGCTTGTGGCGCTTGCTGCATAAGCGCTGGAAGTCAATTTGATTCCTAACCGTCGGTGGCTGCGGCGGCCATCGTCGCGGCGTCACTCCAGGGTGCGCAGCAGGGCCATGGCCTCGCCCACACGCTCGACGGCGTGCAGCGTCATGCCTTCGAACGCCGGGTCTGCCTTTCTGGGCGCGTTGGCGCGCGGGATCAGCGCCACCGAAAAACCCAGCTTGGCGGCTTCCTTCAGTCGCTCCTGACCGCGCGGCGCCGGGCGCACCTCACCGGCCAGGCCGACCTCGCCAAAGGCGATGAAGCCCTTGGGCAGCGGTTTGCCGCGCAGCGACGAAGCGATCGCCAGCAGCACCGCCAGGTCGGCCGCCGGCTCGCTGATGCGCACGCCCCCGACGGCGTTGACGAACACGTCCTGGTCGCCCGTGGCGACGCCAGCGTGGCGGTGCAGCACCGCCAGCAGCATGGCCAGGCGGTCGCGCTCCAGCCCCACCGACAGCCGCCGCGGGCTGGGTCCGCCGCTGTCGACCAGCGCCTGCACTTCCACCAGCAGCGGGCGCGTGCCCTCCAGCGTCACCAGCACGCAGCTGCCCGGCACCGGTTCGGCGTGCTGGGCCAGGAAGATGGCGCTGGGGTTGCTCACCCCTTTCAGGCCGCGCTCGGTCATGGCGAACACGCCGATTTCGTTGACGGCGCCAAAGCGGTTCTTGATGGCGCGGATCAGGCGGTAGCTGCTGTGCGTGTCGCCCTCGAAGTACAGCACGGTGTCGACCATGTGCTCCAGCACGCGCGGGCCGGCCAGCTGACCGTCCTTGGTCACATGGCCCACCAGCACCACGGCGCAGCCGCTGGCCTTGGCCCAGCGCGTCAGGTGGGCGGCGCATTCGCGCACCTGGGCCACGCTGCCCGGGGCGCTGGTGAGCTGGTCGCTGTAGACGGTCTGGATCGAGTCGATCACCGCCACCGCGGGCTGCTGTGCACTCAGGGTGGCGAGGATTTTTTCCAGCTGGATCTCGGCCAGCACCGCCACCTGCGAGTGGGCAATGCCCAGACGCCGCGCGCGCAGCGCCACCTGGGCGCCGCTTTCTTCGCCCGTGACGTACAGCATGCCCCCGCGCTGCGCCGCGGCGCCGGTGGCGCTGCCCCCCGAGGGGGCGCTCGCACCTTGGGGCGGCCCGGCGGTGCTCGGGTCACGGCCCCCACGCTCCACGGCTGCGCCTGTTGCGCTGCCCCCC
>JADLIA010000158.1 GCA_020848515.1 Rubrivivax sp.
GGGCGACCATGGCCCAGGCCGTCACCAGGCCCCACACGGGCCAGGGCAGAGGAGGGTGTTCGATCAGCCGGTCAGCGATGCGCAGCACGCCGGCCGCGGACGCCAGGCAGAAAATCAGGTACAGACGGTCGCGCTGCACCCACCAGAAGCCGGCCGCCATCAGCGCCATCAGGCCCAGCACCGCGCAGACGATCAGACCACCGTACTGACGCAGCCGATAGTGTTCGCGGTAGCGCGCGTACAGCTCGTCGCGCGGCCCCACCCAGGGTGCCGACAGCCCGCCCCAGCGCGCCGCCTGCGCGCTCAGCCGCACCTGCACGCGCGCCGCCGGCTGGCCGGAGGCGTGTGCGACCTCGGGCAGGGGTATCCAGTGCGGGGCCTTGGCCGCATCGGTGCGCTGGTCGCCCAAGCGGCCGACGCGATGAATCAGCCGATCGTTCAGCCATACCTCGATCTGATTGCCCGCGCGCGGCAGGTACAGCGCGCGCGGGCTGGGGTCGGGCGTGGCGGGCAGCTCGAACTGGTAGCTGGCGCGCCCGCCCCGGCCGGGAAAGCTGTCGTCCCAGCGGTGCGGCAGCGTGATCTCCAGCGTCTGCGGCGGGCCGCCGTCCGGTGTCAGCGTGGCCATGACCTGCGTCACGCGCTGGGGCGCCGCGGCCACCGCCAGCCCGGTCAGGCTGAGCGCGGCGGCCAGCAGCAGACGCAACCAGAAGGGCAGGGTGGCGGGCATGGGCGGGGCGCGGCTGGCTGGGGGTCGGTGCCCGCCAGCCTATCAGAGCAGGCCCAGCTGGCGCGCCTCGAAGATCGCCTCGGTCTTGGAATGCACGGCCAGCTTGCTGTAGATGTTCTTCACGTGCGACTGCACGGTCGAGGGCGCGATGCCCAGCAGGCGCGCGGCTTCGTCGTAGGTGTAGCCGCGCGACAGCGCCTGCAGGATGTCCTTCTCGCGCGCCGAGATCGGCTGCGACGCCGGCGCCGGCGGGCGGGCCGGGCTGGTCAGGCGCGCCAGCAGCTGGCGCGCGATCAGCGGCGTCATGGGCGAGCCGCCCGAATGCAGGCTGAGCACGTGGCGCGCCAGCTCGTCCTCGGTACCGTCCTTGAGCAGGTAGCCGCGCGCGCCGGCCTCGAAGGCGCCGATCATGTGGGCTTCGTCACCGAACAGGGTGACCACCATCACGTTGGTGGCCGGCTGGTGGGTGCTGCACCAGCGGATCACTTCCAGCCCCGAGCGGTCGGGCAGGCCCAGGTCCACCAGCAGCACGTTGACGCTGTTGCCGGCCAGCCAGTCCAGCATCTCGCGGGCGCTGGCCGCCGTGTGCACCAGGGCGATGCCCGGCGCCGCCGCCAGCACATGGCTCAGGCGTGCGCGCGTGGCCGCGTCGTCCTCGACCAGGGCCACCGAAATGGGGGGCTCAGCCCACATGGGCACACCTGCGCGTGCAGGACGGCGAGCGCCCGTGCCGGTGACTGGTCGTGGCGCGGCCGCATCGCAGGATCGGGCAAGGCGGGACAAGGTGGGTCATGGCGGAGGGACGCGGCTTGACTCGGCCGCCGGACATGCAAGCCTATGCCGGTTGATCGGCATGCACAAGCAGGCCGACATCCCATGTTCACGGCATGCCGGCGGCCCGGGCAGTCGCGATAGTGGACGGGCCCCGCCGTGTGCCGAAGGTTGGCATGCGGCACCCCGTCACCGCCCGAATCTCCGAGGAGGAACCCCGTCATGGCCCACCCCAACAAGATGCTGGTGCTCAACGCACTGTGCGCCGCCGCGCTGCTGACCCTGTCGGCCTGCGGTGGCAGCGATGATCCAGCGCCGGAGCCCACGCCGGCACCGAGCCCCGCCCCCAGTCCTGCGCCATCACCGGCACCGAGCCCCGCCCCCAGTCCTGCGCCATCACCGGCACCGAGTCCCGCGCCGTCGCCGGCGCCCGCACCCAGCCCGGAGCCGCCAGCACCGCCACCACCACCACCACCGCCACCACCACCGCCGCCACCACCACCGCCGCCACCGCCACCGCCACCGCCACCGCCGCCATCCCCCGTGACGTTGCAAGGCCAGGTCACGCGCAACGCCGCGCTGAAGGACGCCACGGTCTGCCTGGACCTCAACGGCAACGACACCTGCGACGCCGGCGAGCCGGTCTCGGCGCTCACCGATGCGAACGGTCAGTACTCACTCACGGCTTTGCCGGCTCAGGCGGCCGCCGCGCGCCTGATCGCCGTGGTCAAGGCCAATGTGACGGTCGACGCCAACAAGCCGGCCCAGCCGGTGACCACCACGACCGACTACGTGCTCAAGCGCCCGGCCGGCTCGGCTGGCGGCATCAACCCGCTCACCACCCTGGTGCAGGCCGGTGTGGCCGCCGGCATGAGCGAAGCGCAGGCGCGCAGCAACGTGGCGGCCCAGCTGGGCATTGCCGCCGCCAAGATCGACGACTACCAGGCCGATCCGCCCGCCAACGACACCCAGGTGCAGGACACGGCGCGCTGGATTGCCGCCTTCACCTCGACCGCGCTGCGCGACGGCATTGCGCTGGAGGTCGCCGATTCGTCGGCGGCCGAACCAGCCTCCGACGTGATGGACAACCTGATCTGGGCCGACGCCAGCAACTTCTACTGGCGCAGCCTGCAGCAGGCCGCCCGGCCGGCCGGCGCGCCGACCCCGGCGGTGGCCGACATGCGCGCCGGCAAGA
>JADLIA010000159.1 GCA_020848515.1 Rubrivivax sp.
ATGCGCGACATCCATGACGGCGTCGGCGTGCAACTGGTGGGCCTGCTCGACCTGCTGGACCACGAGGCGACGCCGCGCGAGCTGCTGCGCCAGCAGCTGGGCACGGCGCTGGACGAGCTGCGCATGGCGGTGGACGCGCTGCAACCCACGCACGGTGACCTGACGACGGTGCTGGCCACGCTGCGCTACCGCCTGCAACCGCGCCTGCAGGCGGCCGGCATCGCCATCGACTGGCAGGTGGACGAGCTGCCACCCATCGAAGGCCTGACGCCGACCACGGTGCTGCAACTGCAGCGCGTGCTGCAGGAGGCCTTCACCAACGCCCTGCGCCACGCCCGGGCCAGCCGCCTGTGGGTGCGCGCCTGGCTGGACCACGGCCCGCCCGCGCGCCTGGTGCTGAGCGTGGAGGACGACGGCCGCGGCCTGCCCGACGATGGCGGCGCCACCGCGCCGGCTGGCGGCCAGGGGCTGAGCAGCATGCAGGCGCGCGCCCAGGCCATCGGCGCCGAGCTGAACGTCGGCCCCGGCGCGCATGGCGGCACCCTGGTGCGCCTGGCGCTGCCGGCGGGCGGCGCGGTGGGCGCGCCGCCCTGACGCTGGCCGCCCCGCCCGCCCCGGGTGCGGTTTTGGTGCTCGAACAGGGGTTTTGCGCCCGGTGAACCAGCGCCAGCAGCTATTGAATCGATAGTTCTTTTTGTACAAGTCCAGGCGGCGCAGGGCGTCGGCGGGCGCCGCAACGCCCTTACACTGCGGCTATCCGCACGCCCTCTCAACCATGGTTCCCCACCTCGTCACCGCCCTGACCGGCCCCATCAACGAGCTGGAGCAGCGCATCCTCGACGCCACGCCGGTGATCGAGCGCTGGTTCCGGCTGGAGTGGATGGAGCACACGCCGCCGCTGTATTGCGCGGTCGACATCCGCAACGCCGGCTTCAAGCTGGCGCCGGTGGACACCAACCTGTACCCCGACGGCTGGCACAACCTGTCGCCCGACACCCTGCCGCTGGCGGTGCAGGCGGCGCAGGCGGCGATCGAGAAGATCTGCCCCGAGGCGCGCAACCTGCTGATCGTGCCGGAAAACGGCAAACCCTCCAGCTTCTACCTGGCCAGCCTGCAGCGGTTGCAGGAGATCTTCCGCATGGCGGGGCTGAACGTGCGCCTGGGCTCGATCGACCCGGCGCTCAAGCGCAGCACCACCCTGACCCTGCCCGACGGCGACAAGCTGACGCTGGAGCCGGCCCAGCGCACGCGCTTTCGCCTGGGGCTGAAGCACTTCGACCCCTGCACCATCCTGCTCAACAACGACCTTGCGGCCGGCGCCCCGGGCATCCTGGAAGACCTGCCCGAGCAATACCTGCTGCCGCCGCTGCAGGCCGGCTGGAGCGTGCGCCGCAAGAGCCGCCACTTTCAAAGCTACGACGAAGTGAGCAAGCGCTTCGGCAAGCTGCTGGGGGTCGACCCCTGGCTCATCAACCCGCTGTTCGCCACCTGCGGCGAGATCGACATCCACGCCACCGACGGCGGCGAGTGCCTGCGCAACCACGTCGATGCGCTGCTGACCAAGATCCGCCGCAAGTACAAGGAATACGGCATCGCCGAAAAGCCGTTCGTGGTCGTCAAGGCCGACCAGGGCACGCGCGGCATGGGCATCATGACGGTGCGCGACCTCAAGGATCTGGCCGGGCTCGACCGCCCCGGCCGGCCGGCGCCGGAGCTGCCGCGCGGCGAAGTCATCATCCAGGAGGGCGTGCTGACCAACGAGCGCGTCCACGACGCGGTGGCCGAGCCGGTGGTGTACCTGATCGATCGCTACGTGGTGGGGGGCTTCTACCGCATCCACGCCGAGCGCGGCGTGGACGAGAACCTCAACGCCCCCGGCGCGCGCTTCGTACCGCTGCCGTTTGCCGGCAACGCCCACCTGCCGCGCCCGGGCGCCAAGGGCGAGGCGCGCCCGCCCAACCGCTTCTACATGTACGGCGTGATCGCCCGCCTGGCCATGGTGGCGGCCAGCTACGAGCTGGAAGCCACCGACCCGGAGCTGCAGGCCCTGGCCTGAGGCGGACCGCACCACCGCGGCGGACGCACCATCGCGCTCCCGCAAGAACATCCCTACGCCATGTCGGCTTCCAAGTCTTCCCTCGCCAGCCTGACGCTGGGCGCCATCGGCGTGGTGTATGGCGACATCGGCACCAGCGTGCTGTACACGCTGAAAGAAGTGTTCGGCAGCGGCCACGTGCCGTTCACGACCGACAACGTCTACGGCGTGCTGTCGATCGTGTTCTGGACGCTGACGGTGATCGTCTCGCTGAAGTACGTCACCCTGGTGCTGCGCGCCGACAACCACGGCGAAGGCGGCCTGGTGGCCATGCTGGCGCTGGCCTCGCAGTCGGTGAAGGACAAGGCGCCGGCGCTGCGCAAGTGGATGCTGCTGATCGGCATCTTCGGCACCTGCCTGTTCTACGGCGACGGCGTCATCACCCCGGCCATCACGGTGCTGTCGGCGGTCGAGGGGCTGGACGTGGTGTCGCCGGCGTTCCGCAAGGCGGTGATCCCGCTGACGCTGCTGATCCTGCTGGCGCTGTTCTGGGTGCAAAAGCGCGGCACGGCCGGCATCGGGCGCTTTTTCGGGCCGATCATGGTGCTGTGGTTCCTGGCCGTCGCGGCGCTGGGCGTGCATCACATCGCCGGCCACCCGGAGATCCTGGCCGCGCTCAGCCCGCACCACGCCATTGGCTTCATCGTGCGACAGCCGGGCACCAGCTTCATCATCCTGGGCGCGGTGGTGCTGTGCGTCACCGGCGGCGAGGCGCTGTACGCCGACATGGGGCATTTCGGCAAGCGGCCGATCCGCGTGGCCTGGTTCTCCATCGTCATGCCCTGCCTGACGCTGAACTACTTCGGCCAGGGCGCGCTGCTGCTGTCGGAGCCGCAGGCCGTCAGCAACCCGTTCTTCCACATGGCGCCCGACTGGCTGACCCTGCCGCTGGTCGGGCTGGCCACCATGGCGGCGGTGATCGCCTCGCAGGCGCTGATTTCGGGCGCCTTCAGCGTCACCAAGCAGGTGATCCAGCTGGGCTACCTGCCGCGCCTGCAGATCCAGCACACCAGCACGCGCGACACCGGCCAGATCTACATGCCCTTCGTCAACTGGAGCCTGTTCGTGATGATCGTGCTGGCGGTGGTGCTGTTCCGCTCCTCCAGCCACCTAGCGGCGGCCTACGGCATCGCGGTGACGCTGGACATGACCATCACCACCGTGCTGACCTTCT
Source organism: Rubrivivax sp. (assembly GCA_020848515.1). GTDB lineage: Bacteria > Pseudomonadota > Gammaproteobacteria > Burkholderiales > Burkholderiaceae_C > Ottowia. Next base: position 3,270 of record JADLIA010000159.1, read on the forward strand.
TCGTCATCCGCTACGGCTGGGGTTACCCGCTGGCGCTGTGCGTGGCGGCGACCGGCTTCTTCTTCGCCATCGACCTAGCGTTCTTCAGCTCCAACCTGCTCAAGCTGGCCGAAGGCGGCTGGTTCCCGATCCTGATCGGTGGCGCGGTGTTCACCCTGATGGTGACCTGGAAGGACGGCCGCGAACTGCTCAGCCGCAGCCTGCGCGACAGCTCGATCGACCTGACGTCGTTCCTCGAATCGGTGTTCCTCAGCCCGCCCACGCGCGTGCCCGGCACGGCGGTGTTCCTGAGCGCCGAGCCGGGCATCGTGCCCAACGCGCTGATGCACAACCTCAAGCACAACAAGGTGCTGCACGCGCAGAACCTGTTCGTCACCCGGCGCGCCCACGAAGTGCCCTGGATCGGCCTGGACAAGCGGCTGGAAGTGCAGGCGCTGGGCAGCGACTGCTGGCAGGTGGTGGTGCACTACGGCTTCAAGAACGAGCCCGACCTGCCCAAGGCGCTGGAGCTGCTGGCCGGCCGCGGCATCGACCTCAACCCCATGACCACCAGCTACTTCCTGTCGCGCGACATCGTCACGCCGACGCTCGGCTCGGGCATGGCGTTCTGGCGCGAAAAACTGTTCGCCGCCATGCACCACGGCGCCTCGGCGGCGGCCGAATACCTGAACCTGCCCAGCAACGCCGTGGTGGAACTGGGCAGCAAGGTCGAAATCTGAGCCAAAACGAGCTCCAGCGCTTGCCAGACAAGCGCCAAAAGCTATTATTTATATAGTATTCCGGGAGCCGCGGTGTCCCGGTTCACTGCACGATGCCGCGCTGGCGCAGCGCCGCGATCTGCGCCGCGTCCAGGCCCAGCTCGCGCAGCACGGCGTCGGTGTCGTCGCCCAGGTGGGGGGCGCTGCGGCGCAGGGTGCCGGGCGTGACCGACAGCTTGGGCACCACGCCGGGCACCTCGACCACGTCGCCGTCGCGCGTGCGCTGCGCCACGATCATCTCGCGCGCGCGGTAGTGCGGGTCTTCGGCGATGTCGCGCGCGGTGTACACCTTGCCGGCCGGCACACGCGCCGCCGCCAGCGCGTCCAGCACCGCCTGCACGGTGCGCGGCTCGGTCCAGGCGCCGATGGCGGCGTCGATCTCGTCCACGCGCGCCACCCGGCCGGCGTTGTCGGCCAGGTCGGGCGCAGCGGCCAGGTCGGCGCGGCCGATGGCCTGCATCAGGCGCTTGAAGATGCTGTCGCCATTGCCGGCCACCAGCACCCAGCCGTCCTGGCAGGGGTAGGCGTTGGACGGCGCGATGCCCGGCAGCGCGCTGCCGGCCGGCTGGCGCACGGCGCCGAAGGCGCTGTACTCGGGGATCAGGCTTTCCATGCAGTTGAACACCGCTTCGTGCAGGGCGACGTCGATCACCTGCCCCGGCCCGCCGTGCGCCTTGCGGTGGTAGAGCGCCAGCAGCACCCCGATGACGCCGTGCAGCGCCGCCAGCGTGTCGCCGATCGACACCCCCACGCGCACCGGCACGCGGCCAGGCTCGGCCGTCAGATGGCGCAGCCCGCCCATGGCCTCGCCCACCACACCAAAGCCCGGCAGATCGCGGTACGGCCCGCTCTGGCCGTAGCCCGACACGCGCAGGATCACCAGCCCCGGGTTGAGCGCGTGCAGCTGCGCCGGGGCCATGTCCCAGCCTTCCAGCGTGCCGGGGCGGAAGTTCTCGATCAGCACGTCGGCCTCGGCGATCAGCTGGCGCGCCAGCGCCTGCCCCTCGGGCTGGCGCAGGTCCAGCGCCAGCGAACGCTTGTTGCGCGACTGCACCTGCCACCACACCGAGGTGCCTGCCTTGAGCAGGCGCCAGCCGCGCAGCGGATCGCCCCGGCCGGGCGGCTCGATCTTGATCACCTCGGCGCCGAAGTCGCCCAGCGTCTTGCCGGCAAACGGCCCGGCGATCAGCTGGCCCATCTCGATCACGCGCACGCCGGCCAGGGCGGCGGGGGAAACTGCTTGCATGCGGACCTCGTCAGATCGGGGCGCGGCCGACGCCGCGCGGTGGTTTGTGCAACAGTATGGCCCTTTCACCGCCGCCCGCCGCCGCCGCCATGAAGCTGCTGTTCGTCGCCGACCCGATCGAGTCCTTCAAGACCTACAAGGACACCACCTTCACCATGATGCGCGAAGCCGCCCGGCGCGGCCACACGCTGGCCGCCTGCGAGCCGCGCCAGCTGCGCTGGCAGACCGGCCAGCCGGTGCAGGCCGAGCTGCGCGAGATCGCGCTCACGGGCGAGGACGGCCCCTGGTTCGCCGAGCGCGGCCGGCGCGTGGCGGCGCTGCGCGAGTTCGACGCCGTGCTGATGCGCAAGGACCCGCCGTTCGACGCCGAATTCACCTACGCCACCCACCTGCTGGAGCAGGCCGAACGCGACGGCGCGCGCGTCATCAACCGGCCGGCGGCGCTGCGCAACCACCCGGAAAAGCTGGCCATCATGGAGTGGCCGCAGTTCATCGGCCCGACGCTGGTGACGCGCGAGCCCGAGGCGGTGCGGCGCTTTCACGCCGAACATGGCGAGATCATCCTCAAGCCGCTGGACGGCATGGGCGGCATGGGCATCTTCCGCGTCGGCCCGGACGGGCTGAACCTGGGCTCGATCACCGAAACGCTGAACCACCACGGCGCCACCACCCTGATGGTGCAGAAGTTCCTGCCCGAGATCGCCGCCGGCGACAAGCGCGTGCTGATCATCGACGGCGAGCCGGCACCCTTCGTGCTGGCGCGCATTCCGCAGGGCAGCGAAATCCGCGGCAACCTGGCGGCCGGCGGCAAGGGCGTGGCCCAGCCCATCACCGACAGCGATCGCGCCACCGCGCGCGCCATCGGCCGGGTGCTGGCGCCGCGCGGGCTGCTGCTGATCGGGCTGGACATCATCGGCACCCGGGTGACCGAGATCAACGTCACCAGCCCCACCGGCTTTCGCGAAATCCTCGACCAGACCGGCTGCGACGTGCCGGCGCTGTTTCTGGACGCGGTCGAAAACGTGGTGGCCGGACGCCCCCGATAGCGTGATCGACCCGCCGATCAGGGCCAGGGAGCCCGCCCGCCCCCCCGCGCCTGCGGCGCCCACCTGGCGCGCAGGCGCCCGGCGGCCGACGGCCGGATCGGCCACCGCCCATGCCTGACACCGACCCCCCGGCCGCCGCCGACCGCGCCCCGCCGGCCGACGACCTTGGCGCGCTGGCGCCGTTTCGCCACCGTGTGTTCTCCCTGCTGTGGAGCACCTGGCTGATCGCCAACCTGTGCATGTGGATGAACGACGTGGCCGCCGCCTGGCTGATGACCACGCTGACCGACCGGCCCAACTGGGTGGCGCTGGTGCAGACCGCCGCCACGCTGCCGGTGTTTCTGCTCGGCCTGCCTTCGGGTGCGCTGGCCGACATCCTCAACCGCAAGCACTTCCTGCTGTTCACCCAGCTGTGGGTGGCGCTGGTGGGGGCGCTGCTGGCGCTGGTGGCCTTTGCCGGCGTGATCACGCCGCCGCTGCTGCTGCTGCTGCTGTTTGCCAACGGCGTGGGGCTGGCGCTGCGCTGGCCGGTGTTTGCCGCCATCGTGCCCGAGCTGGTGCCGCGCGCCCAGCTGCCGGCGGCGCTGGCACTCAATGGCGCGTCGATGAACGCCGCCCGCATCCTGGGTCCGCTGGCGGCCGGCGCCCTGATCGCCAGCCTGGGCAGCGCCTGGGTGTTCGGGCTCAACGCCGTGCTGTCGGTGGCGGCAGCGATCGTGATTTCGCGCTGGCGGCGCCCGCACCGGCCGCACCCGCTGGGGCGCGAGAGCCTGCGCGGTGCCATGCGCGTGGGCCTGCAGTATGTGATGCAGTCCTACCACCTCAAGGGGGTGCTGCTGCGCGTGGCGCTGTTCTTCTTTCACTCCACAGCGCTGATCGCGCTGCTGCCGCTGGTGGCGCGCCAGATCGAGGGCGGCCACGCCGGCACCTTCACCGTGCTGCTGGCCGCCATGGGCGCCGGCGCCATCGGCTCGACCTTCGTGCTGCCGCGGTGGCGCCAGATGTTCACGCGCGACCGGCTGGTGCTGGCCGGCGCCTGCACGCAGGCGCTGATGATGGCGCTGATGGCGTTCACCCACAGCCTGTGGCTGGCGGTGCCGGCCATGCTGCTGTGCGGCGTGGCCTGGCTGACCACCGCCAACTCGCTCAGCGTGTCGGCGCAGATCAGCCTGCCCGACTGGGTGCGCGCGCGCGGCATGTCGATGTACCAGATGGCCATCATGGGCGCCACCGCCGTCGGCGCCGCCGTGTGGGGCCAGGTGGCGACCTGGAGCAGCGTGCCCGTCACGCTGGGCATCGGTGCCGCCAGCGGCATCGCCAGCATGGCGCTGGCGACCTGGCGCTGGCCCGACCGCGGCAGCATCGACGACCCCACGCCGGCCGGCCCCTGGCCCCTGCCGCAGGCCGAGGCGCCGCCGCCCCATGGCCACGTGATCGTCACCGTCGAATACCAGATCGACCCGGCCCAGGCGCCGGCCTTCCGCGCCCTGATGGAAGAAAGCCGCCGCTCGCGCCTGCGCGTGGGCGCGGTGGGCTGGGAGCTGCTGTCGGATATCAACGACCCGGGCCGTTTCATCGAGGTGATCGAGGACGCCTCCTGGACCGAGCACCTGCGCCGTTTCGAGCGCGTCAGCGTGCAGGACGCCGCGCTGCGCGAGCGCAAGCTGGCCTTTCACATCGGCGGGCAGCCGCCCATCGTCCGGCGCGCAGTGCGCGAAAGCACGGTGCGCGGCGAGCGCCCATCAACATAGAAATTCAGCTCTGGCGCAGCAACGACCTGCGCCAGCAGCTATCGTTTTAATAGCTTTCTGGAGCCCAACCGGGCTCACAGATTCTGCAATGCCCCGTCCACGAACACCTTCAGGCTGCCCGGCTCGAAGGCCGTCCAGCGCTCGTCGCAGGTCAGCGGCTGGGTGGCGATCACGGCCACGCGGTCGCTCGGTGTGGTGCAGTCGGCGAAGTTGATGCTCAGATCCTCGTCGGCCAGCCGGGCGCTGGCAAACGGGTGGCGCCGTTCGATGTAGGACAGGTGCGTGCTGGCGTGCGCCCACAGCGCCTCGCCGTTGGACAGCAGCAGGTTGAAGCTGCCGTGGCGCGCCACCTGGGGCAGCAGCTCGCGCAGGGTGCGGGTCAGCTCGGCCACCGGCGGCACGTCGGCGTGCGCCTTGGCCAGCTCCTGCAGCAGCCAGCAGAAGGCGTGTTCGCTGTCGGTGCTGCCCACCGGATGAAAGTGGCCGTGCAGGCGCGGCGCGTAGTCCTTCAGGTCGCCGTTGTGGGCGAACACCCAGTAGCGGCCCCACAGCTCGCGCACGAAGGGGTGGCAGTTCTCCAGCGTCACCGCGCCCACCGTGGCCTTGCGGATGTGCGAGATCACGTTGCGGCTCTTGATCGGGTAGCTGCGGATCAGCGCCGCCACCGGCGAATCGGCGGCGGCCCCGGGGTCGAGGAAGACGCGCGCGCCACGCCCTTCGAAAAAGGCGATGCCCCAGCCGTCGGCATGGTGGTCGGTGCGCCCGCCGCGCTGCGCGAAGCCGGAAAAGCTGAAGCTCACGTCGGTCGGCGTGTTGCAGTTCATTCCCAGCAGCTGGCACATGGCGGGCAGTTTATCGGTCGGCACCCGCGGCCGGCGTGCTCAGGTGGCGCGCCGCCAGCATGGCCATGCCGCACAGCGCGGCCAGCATCAGGAACACTTCGTCGAACGCCGCCAGCCGCGCCGCGCTGGGCGCACCTTCGGTCAGCGAGGTGCCATGCGCCGCCAGCCGCCATTCCAGTGCGATGCCGCACAGGCTGATGCCGGCCGCCCCGCCCAGGGTGCGCGCGAAATTGATGACGCTGGAGCCCTGCGGGATCAGCGGCAGCGCCAGCCCGCGCATGGCGCCCAGGTTGAGTGAGGGCAGGATGAAGCCCAGCCCGATGCGCCCGACGATGCCCAGCGCAGTCAGGTGCCACAGCCCGGGCGCCAGCCCCACCGTCACCATGGCCGCGAACGACAGTGCCAGCAGCGCCAGCCCGGTGTTCACCAGGCCGCTGGCCGGCAGCCGGTCGGCCCAGCGCGCCACCAGCGGGATGGTGGCCGCCAGCACCAGGCCGGCCGGCAGCAGGATGGCGCCCACGCTGGAGGCCGACAACCCCAGCCCCATCTGCATGTAGACCGGCAGCAGGTAGGTGGAGCCGAACAGCGCCGTGCCGTAGATCAGCGCCACCAACACCCCCATGGCAAACGGTCGCCAGGCGAACAGCGCCAGGTTGATCAGCGGCGCGCGCCCGAGGCGCACGCAGCGGCGCTGCCAGCCGATGAAGCCGGCCAGGCAGATCGCCGCCAGCGCCAGCAGCGCCGCCGCTTCGACCGCCGGCCCGGCGCGCAGTGCCACCAGCCCGTTGAGCAGGCACAGCGTGCCGGCGCTGCCCAGCAGCAGGCCGACGCCGTCGAGCGTCTCGTCGCGCCGGGTGGCGGCGCCGCCGGGTGCCGTGGTCGGCACGTAGCGGCGCGCCAGCCACAGCGCCAGCAGGCAGAACGGCGCCACCATGAAGAAGATCGAGCGCCAGCCGAACCAGTCCACCAGCACGCCGCCGATCGACGGCCCCAGCGCCGGCGCCAGCACCACCCCCATGCCGAACAGGCCGCTGGCGCGGCCCTGCTCGTTGGGCTCGAAGGCGCGCATGATGATCACCGCCGGGATCGGCTGCACCACCCCCGCCGCCAGCCCTTCGGCCACGCGCGCGGCCAGCACCAGCGGGTAGCTCTGCGCCACGCCGCCCAGCACGCCGCCGGCCAGCAGCAGCAGCATGCAGCCGTTGTAGGTGGCGCGGTAGCCGAAGCGCGCCAGCAGCCAGGGCGTGGTCAGCATCGACACCGTCATCGCCACCATGAAGCCGCTGCTGACCCACTGTGCGCGCGCCTGCCCCAGGGTGAACTGCTGCGACAGCCCGGGAATCGCCACGTTGACCACGGTGGAGGACATGATCGAGGCCATGGTGCCCACCATCACCGTCAGCAGCAGCAGCCAGCGCCAGCGCGCGCCATGGCGCGCGCGCAGCGCCTCGGCCGAACTGGACGGGGGCGGATCGTGCATCGGCGGCTGCGCGTTCACGCCCTCGGGGTGGCGCAGGCCGGGCACAGACAGGCGCGCCCGCGCGCCTGCGCCGGCACGCGCGCCAGCGCGTCCGGGGCCACGCGCCGCTCCATGCACCAGCAGTGCGGCGCCGCCGGCGCACCGGCAGGACGCGCCTGCTGCGCGCACCGGTTCGGCTGCCCGCACAGGGGGCAGCGCGTGGGGTCGATCGGTGGCGCGGACAGCGGCATGTGGGTGGTATTCTGCGGGATGAAGCGCCGCGCCGCCGCGCGGCATGGTGATCCGCGACTTTGCAGGAAAGATGGAGCATGAGCCAAACCCTGACCCCCGCCCAGCTCGAACAGCTGAAACAGCGGCTGCTGGCCCGCCGCCAGGAGCTGTACGCGCAGATGCAGCAGAACCGCGCCAACCTGGCGCCGGCCGAAAACACCGCCGGCAGCGTGTCGCAGGACGAAAACGCCCGCCTGGCCAACCAGACGCGCGAGGTGGACACGCGCCTGACCGCGCTGGACGCCGAAGAGCTGGCGCGCATCGACCGCGCGCTGGAAGCCATGGACGCCGGCGATTACGGCCGCTGCGACGAATGCGGCTGCCAGATTCCCTTCGAGCGCCTGCAGATCGAACCCATGACGCAGCACTGCGTGGCCTGCAAGTCGGCCTGGGAGCACAAGCAGGGCCTGGCCCGCGCCTGAGCGGGCGCAACCACCTGCTGACCGCGACGGCACAGAACCAAGGGCGCCGCGGCGCCCTTTGTCATGGTCTGAACAGCTTGCGGCGCCCGCCTTTCGGGCGCCGCAAGCTATGCTTTTTCAAGCGCCGGCCTTGACCTTCTGGCGCCAGGCGTGCAGCAGTGGCTCGGTGTAGCCGCTGGGTTGCTGCACCCCCTTGAACACCAGGTCGCAGGCGGCCTGGAAGGCGGCGGACTGCTCGAAGTGGTCGTGCATGCGGCGGTACAGCGGGTCGCCGCCGTTCTGCTGGTCCACCAGCGCCGCCATGCGCTGCAGCGTGGCGCGCACCTGACCTTCGCTGACCACGCCGTGCAGCAGCCAGTTGGCCATGTGCTGGCTGCTGATGCGCAGCGTGGCGCGGTCTTCCATCAGGCCGACGTTGTGGATGTCGGGCACCTTGGAGCAGCCCACCCCCTGATCGACCCAGCGCACCACGTAGCCCAGAATGCCCTGGGCGTTGTTGTCCAGCTCCTGCTGCTTCTCGGCGGCGGTCCACTTGTCTTCGCTCACCACCGGGATGGTCAGCAGGCCGGTCAACAGCTCGTCGCGCAGCGCCGCCGGGTCGGCCTGGGCCAGCTCGGCCTCCAGGCGCTGCTGCACCTCGCTCACCAGCACCTGGTGGTAGTGCATGGCGTGCAGGGTGGCGCCGGTGGGGCTGGGCACCCAGGCGGTGTTGGCGCCGGCCCTGGGGTGGGCGATCTTCTGCTCCAGCATCGCCTTCATGAGGTCGGGCATGGCCCACATGCCCTTGCCGATCTGCGCCTTGCCACGCAGGCCGCAGGCCAGACCGACCAGCACGTTGTTGCGCTCATACGCCTGGATCCAGGCGCTGGTCTTCATGTCGCTCTTGCGGTAGACCGGGCCGGCGCGCATGCAGCTGTGCATCTCGTCGCCGGTGCGGTCCAGAAAGCCCGTGTTGATGAAGGCCACGCGGCTCTTGGCGGCGGCAATGCAGGCCTTGAGGTTGACGCTGGTGCGGCGCTCCTCGTCCATGATGCCCAGCTTGACGGTGCTGTCCGCAAGGCCCAGCAGTTGCTCGACGCGGCCAAACAGCTCGGCGGCGAACGCCACCTCGGCCGGGCCATGCATCTTGGGCTTGACGATGTAGACGCTGCCGGTGCGCGAGTTGCGGATGCCGTTCGCGCCCTTGCGCTGCAGGTCGTGCAGCGCGATGGTGGTGGTGACCACGGCGTCCATGATGCCTTCGGGGATCTCGCGCTGGCTGCCGTCGGCCGCCCGATACAGGATGGCCGGGTTGGTCATCAGGTGGCCGACGTTGCGCACGAACATCAGCGAGCGCCCGTGCAGCCGCACCTGGCCCTTGCCGCTGGCGGCGGTGTAGAGGCGGTCGGGGTTGAGGCCGCGCGTCAGGGTCTTGCCGCCCTTGTCGAACGACTCGGTCAGCGTGCCGCGCAGGATGCCCAGCCAGTTGCGGTAGCCCAGCACCTTGTCCTCGGCATCGACGGCGGCGATGGAGTCCTCCAGATCCAGGATGGTGGAGACCGCCGCCTCCACCACCAGGTCGGCCACGCCGGCCGGGTCGTTGCGGCCGATGGGCGACGCCGGGTCGATGCGGATGTCCAGGTGCAGGCCGTGGTGCAGCAGTAGGATGGACGACGGCGCCTTGGGCTCGCCCTGGTAGCCGATGAACTGCGCCGGGTCGGCCAGCTTGCTGCTCTTGCCGTCCTTGAGCTTGACCACCAGCTCGCCGTCGCGCACCAGGTAGGCGACCGAATCGACGTGCGAGCCCTTCTTCAGCGGCGCCGTGCGGTCGAGCACGTGGCGCGCCCACTCGATCACCTTGGCACCGCGCCGCGGGTTGTACTTGGCGCCCTTTTCCAGGCCCCTGGTTTCGGCAATCACGTCGGTGCCGTACAGCGCGTCGTACAGGCTGCCCCAGCGCGCGTTGGCGGCGTTGAGCGCATAGCGGGCGTTGAGGATCGGCACCACCAGCTGGGGGCCGGCCTGCACGGCCAGCTCGGCATCGACCCGCTTGGTGGTCACCTTCACCTTGGCCGGCTGCGGCACCAGGTAGCCGATGCGCTCCAGAAAGGCGCGGTAGGCGCGCATGTCCTTGATCGGGCCGGGGTTGGCCTGGTGCCAGGTGTCGAGCTCCTTCTGCAGGCGGTCGCGCTCGGCCAGCAGGGCGATGTTCTTGGGTGCCAGCTCGGTCACGATGGCCGAAAAACCCTGCCAGAAGCGCGCCGCGTCCACGCCGACGTCGGGCAGAACCTCACGGTTGATGAACTCGTACAGCGTGTCGGCAACGTGCAGGTCGTGAATGCGGGTGCGTGCGGTCATGGGGTGGCCTTGTGGAAGAAACAAAGAAAAAAACAGGCGCCTGGCGCCCGGTGTGGGCACTTTATTCGATTTGTTTTGGGCATCAAACAGGTGAAAAACCAAAAAACCTTTGCGTCTGAAGCAAAGATCGGCCAGCCAACGCCCGCACGGCGCCCCCCCGGGTCGGATCGGAACCCTCAGTTCACTATGAATACGATAGCTGCCGGCGCTTGCCCATCAAGCGCCGGAGGCACTTTTAACCTAGATTCAATCCATATCATTCCAGCGCCTCGCGCACCTGGCGCAGCGCCATCCACAGCGCCGGGATCAGCAAGGGCGCCGCCTGCACCACGCTCAGGGGCAGGCTGTGGCGCCCCGCACCGGCCCAGGCCCAGCCCAGCGCCAGCGGCAGCAGGGCGCCATGCAGGGCCAGGGCCCAGCGGCTGCGCCGCATCAGCAGCGCGCCGACGGCGGCCGCGCCCAGGCCGCAGAACAGGTAGTACAGCGCCGCGCCACCGCGCCCGAGCATCAGCAGCCCTCCCAGCAGCAGCAGCACGCCCCAGGCCGTCAGCACCAGGCCGACCAGGCGCGGCGGCCCGGCGGCGCGGGCGTGCGCCTCGTCCTGCCGGGCGATCAGGTGCAGTTGCTGCGCCAGCGCGTCGGCCGACACCGGCACCCCCTGCCCAGCCGGCACCGCGCCGGGCGCGGGCGCTGCCGCTCCGGCGGCGGTGGCCTGCGGCGGCGGATCGGCGCGCGCGGTCAGCGTCGGCGGGTGCCGGTTCGGCGCGGATGGTGCCGTGCGGTCGGCCGGCACGGACGCCGGCAGCAGGACGGGGCCGGGCGCCCGCATGCGCGCCTCCAGTTCGGCGCGGGCGCGCCGGCTGCCGCGCTCGGCCAGCTTCTGCAGCTGCGCCAGGCTCATCGTGCGCACATCGATGTGGCGCCTGTCGATCGGCGGGGCGGATTCGGCTCGCATGGGTGCAGGCAGATGTGAGCGCGCATGATCGCACGTCACGCCCGCATGGCGCAGCGGCCTGTGGCGCGCCGGCCGCAACCGATGGGCGCGGCTGCGCATAATTGCCGCGCATGGACAAGCTCAAGGCCTTCGAGACCTTCGCCTCGGTGGCCACGCGCGGCAGCCTGAGCGCCGCCGCGCGCGCCGAGGGCGTGGCCCCGGCGGTGGTCAGCCGGCGCCTGGACGCGCTGGAGGAGCACCTGGGCGTCAAGCTGCTGGTGCGCACCACGCGCCGCATCGCGCTGACGCATGAAGGCACGGCCTTTCTGGACGACTGCCAGCGCATCCTGGCCGAGGTGGCGGGGGCCGAGGCCAGCGTGTCGGCCGGCGGCGTGCAGGCCAGCGGTCACCTGCGCGTGACGGCACCGGCCGGCTTCGGGCGCCGCCATGTGGCGCCGCTGGTGCCCGAGTTCCACGCCCTGCACCCGCGCCTGCGCATTTCGCTCAACCTGTCGGACCGGGTGGTGGATCTGGCGGCCGAAGGCTACGACTGCGCGGTGCGCGTGGGCGATCTGCCGGACTCGTCGCTCATCAGCATCCGCCTGGCCGACAACCAGCGCCTGTGCGTGGCCGCGCCCGCCTACCTGGCGCGGCGCGGCCGGCCACGCCACCCGCGCGAGCTGGCCCAGCACGACTGTCTGATGCTGTCGTCCGACGCCTCGCAGTCGCGCGGCTGGGCCTTTCGCGTGCCGCGCCAGGCCCACGGGCAGAATGACGAACGCCCCCGTGCGGGGGCGGGCGTGCCGATCCAGCGCAGCGACGTCGAGTACGACGTCATCCACCTGCGCCCCGAAGGTCGGCTGGACTGCACCGACGGCCAGGTGCTGCACGACTGGTGCCTGGCCGGCCACGGCATCGCCTGGCGCTCGACCTGGGAAGTCGAGCACGCCATCGCCAGCGGCCGGCTGGTGCCGGTGCTGGAGGCGTTCGCGGCGCCGCCCAACGGCATCTACGCCATCGTGCCGCACCCCACGCGCCACCTGCCGCTGCGCGTGCGGCTGTGGGTCGATCACCTGCGCCAACGCTACGGCGATCCGGCCTTCTGGCGCCGGCCGGGCTGACGCCTGGGCGGCCCGGGTACGATCCGGGCCATGCTCGAAGCCTGGCTTGCCTTCTTTCACATCAGCGCCGTGATCGGCTGGGTGGTGTTCGCGTCCGCGCAGGCGGCGATCTGCCGCGCCGAATGGCTCAACGCTACCGTGGTCCAGCGGCTGGCGCGGCTGGACCGCATTCTGTGGATCGCCACCGCCGCCGTGCTGCTGTCCGGACTGGCACGCATCTGCTGGGGCGCCAAGGGCGCCGCCTGGTACTGGAGCAACCCGCTGCTGCACCTGAAGCTGACGCTGTTCCTGGTCGCCGCCGTGCTGATGCTGGGGCCGACGCGGCGCATCGCACGCTGGCAGCGGGCGCTGGCGGCCGACGCCAGCCTGCCGGCAGCGCACGAGGTGCTGGGCGTGCGCCGCCTGGTGATGATCGAGACCCACCTGGTGGCGGTGATTCCGCTGGCGGCGGTGTTCCTGGCCCGTGGTTACGGCGCGTGAAGCCGGCATTTGCTATTTTTATCATAGCTTGTGACGCTTGCTGGATGAGCGCCAGAGCCCGATTCGATGCATCACCCAGGGGCCTGGGCGGCACACCCCGGGGCCCGGCGCCCGCCCCGTAAAATCCGCCGATGCAATCCGTGAAGACCGAACTGCTCGCCGCGCTGGCGGCCGAGCTGGAGCGGCTGTGGCCCGGCAGCGGGTCGAAAGCCGCCTTTGAATCGCCCCGTCAGGCCGCGCATGGCGACTTCGCCTGCACCGCCGCCATGCAGCTGGCCAAGCCGCTCAAGGCCAACCCGCGCGCGCTGGGCGAGCAGCTTCAGCAAGCGTTGCAGGCCGCGCCGGCCTTTCAGCGCTGGGTGTCGGCGATCGAGCTGGCCGGCCCCGGCTTTCTGAACATCCGCCTGCAGCCCGCCGCCAAGCAGCAGGTGGTGCGCGAGGTGCTGAGCCAAGGCGCGCGCTACGGCAGCCGCCCGGCGCGCGGCGAGAAGATGCTGGTCGAGTTCGTCAGCGCCAACCCCACCGGCCCGCTGCACGTCGGCCACGGCCGCCAGGCGGCGCTGGGCGACGCCATCTGCCACCTGTTCACCAGCCAGGGCTGGCAGGTGCAACGCGAGTTTTATTACAACGACGCCGGGGTGCAGATCGACACCCTGGCGACCTCGGTGCAATGCCGCGCCCGCGGCCTGAAACCGGGCGACGCCGACTGGCCCGAGGCGGCCTACAACGGCGACTACATCCAGGACATCGCGGACGATTTTCTGGCCCGCCGCACGGTGCACGCCGACGACCGCCAGTTCACCGCCAGCGGCAGCGTGGACGACCTGGACGGCATGCGCCAGTTCGCCGTCGCCTACCTGCGCCACGAGCAGGACAAGGACCTGCAGGCCTTTCGCCTCAAGTTCGACCGCTACTACCTGGAGTCCAGCCTGTACGCCGAAGGGCGCGTCGAAGCCACCGTGCAGCGCCTGATCGACGCCGGCAAGACCTACGAGGAAGGCGGCGCGCTGTGGCTGCGCAGCACCGACTACGGTGACGACAAGGACCGCGTGATGCGCAAGTCCGACGGCGGCTACACCTATTTCGTGCCCGACGTGGCCTACCACATCACCAAGTGGGAACGCGGCTTCAGGAAAGCCATCAACATCCAGGGCACCGACCACCACGGCACCATCGCGCGCGTGCGCGCCGGCCTGCAGGCCGCCGGCGTCGGCATTCCGGCCGGCTACCCCGACTACGTGCTGCACACCATGGTGCGCGTGGTGCGCGGCGGCCAGGAGGTCAAGATCAGCAAGCGCGCCGGCAGCTACGTCACGCTGCGCGACCTGATCGACTGGACCAGCGCCGACGCGGTGCGCTTTTTCCTGCTGTCGCGCAAGCCCGACACCGAATACACCTTCGACGTCGATCTGGCCGTACAGCAGAACAACGACAACCCGGTCTACTACGTGCAGTACGCCCACGCGCGCATCTGCTCGGTGCTGCAGGCCTGGGGCGGCGACGCGGCCACGCTGGCCGACGCCGACCTGACGCCGCTGGACACGCCGGCGGCGCAGGCGCTGATGCTGCAGCTGGCCCGCTACCCCGACATGCTGAGCGCCGCCGCGCAGGACTTCGCGCCGCACGACGTCACTTTTTACCTGCGCGAGCTGGCCGCCGCCTACCACAGCTACTACGACGCCGAGCGCATCCTGGTGGACGACCCCGCGGTGAAGACCGCGCGCCTGGCCCTGGTCGCCGCCACCGCCCAGGTGTTGCACAATGGCCTGACGGTGCTGGGCGTCACGGCGCCCACCCGGATGTGATGGCATGGCTCCAACGATGATGATCTGCAAGCAACGCGGCGGCACCTTCCTGGGTCTGCTGCTCGGGGTGCTGGTGGGCCTGGCGGCGGCGCTGGCGGTGGCCATCTACGTGGCCAAGGTGCCGGTGCCGCTGGTCAGCAAGAACGCCACCCGCACCAACGGCCAGGACGCGGCCGAGGCCGAAAAGAACAAGGACTGGGACCCGAACGCCGCGCTGCGTGGCAAAAACGGCACCCGCCCGGCCGGCCCGGGCCCCGCCGCCAGCGGCAGCGTGGTGCCGGCACCGGCGCCGGCGCCCATCCCGGCACCGACCGAAGTGGCCCGCCCGGCCCCCGACAGCAAGCCGGCCGACGCGCGCGCCCCGGCGCGCGGCACCGACAAGACGACCGAGCCGGCACCCCCCGCGGTGACCGCGCGGCCGGCGCCGGCCCGCCCGTCCAGCGATCCGCTGGGCGATCTGGCCGCGGCGCGCAGCGGCGCTGCGCCGGCGGCGCCTGCCGCGGCGGCCGCCGCCGACCCCTTCGCCTACTTCGTGCAGGCGGGCGCCTTCCGCACCCCGGAAGACGCCGATGCCCAGCGCGCCCGCCTGTCGCTGATGGGCGTGGAAGCGCGCGTGAGCGAGCGCGAACAGGCCGGTCGCACCGTCTACCGGGTGCGCGTGGGCCCGTTCCAGAACCGCGATGCGGCCGACCGCGTCAAGCAGCGGCTGGACGGCGAGGGCTTCGACGCCGCGCTGGTGCGGGTGCAGAAATGACCGCGGCGCGGGAACTCCGCCCGACGGCGACGCTCTGAACCCAGTCCATAGACAAGGAGTCCGTTTCCATGAATCGTCGTGAATTCACCCTCGCTGGCGCGCTGGCCCTGCCCGGCCTGCTGGCACTGCCGGCGCGCGCCCAGTCGGGCCCCGGCTACGCCACGCTCAAGGACCGCGCGCCGGTCGACGCGCCGGCCGGCCAGATCGAGGTGATCGAATTCTTCTCCTACGGCTGCTCGCACTGCAAGAACTTCGAGCCGGTGTTCGAGGCCTGGAAGAAGGCCGCCCCCAAGGACGTGACGGTGCGGCGCGAACATGTCGGCTTCCAGAGCAGCTTCGAGCCGCTGCAGCGCATCTATTACGCGCTCGACGCCCTGGGCCTGACCGAGCAGCCGGTGCACATGAAGGTGTTCCAGGCCCTGCAGACCGAGCGCAAGCGCCTGGACAAGCCGGACGTGCTGCTGCCCTGGATCGCCGAGCAGGGGGTGGACCGGGCCAAGTTCGAGGCCGCCTACAAGTCGTTCGGCATCGCCAACAAGCTGCGCCGCGCGGTGCAGTTGCAGGAGGCCTACCACGTCGAGGGCACGCCGGCGCTGGGCATTGCCGGGCGCTACTACACCGACGGCTCGATGGCCGGCGGCTTCGAGCGCATGATCCAGATCGCCAACAACCTGATCGCCCAGGAACGCAAGAAGTGACGCGCCGCTCGGGCGACGCACGCAGCAGCCCGCCTTGGCGGGCTTTTTTGATGCGCCGCACCGCTGCGGCACGCATGGCGGCCGCTTAGAATGTTTCATACTGAAAGCAAAAACCGTGCCTTCGCGATGAAGTCGTCCGTACCGCCGTTCGCTCCCCGCCTGCGCCTGCTGTGCGCCACCCTGCTGCTCGGCCTGGCCGCGCCGGCCTGGGCCGAGCGCGCCGACCGCGACAAGCCCATGAACATCGAGGCCGACGCGCTGCGCTACGAGGAGCAGAAGCAGCAGTCCACCTTCACCGGCAAGGTGCTGGTGACCAAGGGCACCATCGTGATGCGCGGCGCCCGCCTGGAAGTGCGCCAGGACAGCGCCGGCAACCAGTTCGGCACCCTGTCGGGCGAGCCGGGCAAGCGCGCCTTCTTCCGTCAGAAGCGCGAGGGCGTGAACGAGTTCATCGAAGGCGAAGGCGAAACCATCGAATACGACGGCAAGACCGACACCGTGCGCCTGATCCGCCGCGCCGAGATGCGGCGCCTGGAGGGCGCCACCCAGCTGGACCAGGTGCTGGGCAGCCTGATCGTCTACAACAACCGCACCGAGGTGTACACGGTGGACGGCGCACCCGCGGCCGGCGCACCCTCGGCGGCGCCGGGCGGGCGCGTGCGCGCCACGCTGGCGCCGCGCCAGGCCGCCAGCGCCGCGTCCGCGGCTTCTGCACCGGCGCTGCAGCTGCGCCCGGCCGCTGCGCTGCCCGAAGGAAGCGGACAGTGAACACGCCCGTGCACGAACCGGCGCTGGAGGCGCTGGCGTCGCGCTTTGACGCCCCCGCCGCCGCCGACGCGCCGCGCGCGCACGGCCAGAGCCGGCTGCAGGTGCGCGGCCTGCGCAAGAACTACGGCGCACGCCGGGTGGTGCACGACGTGTCGCTGGACGTGGTCAACGGCGAGGTGGTCGGCCTGCTGGGCCCCAACGGCGCCGGCAAGACCACCTCCTTCTACATGATCGTCGGCCTGGTGCGTGCCGACGCCGGCAGCATCGCCATCGACGACCAGCCGATCGAGCACATGCCGATCCACCGGCGCTCGCGCCTGGGCCTGTCCTACCTGCCGCAGGAGGCCTCGATCTTCCGCAAGCTGACGGTGGCCGAAAACGTGCGCGCGGTGCTGGAGCTGCAGGTGGACGCCCAGGGTCGGCCCCTGGGGCGCGACGCCATCGAGCAGCGCCTGAACGAGCTGCTGCAGCAGCTGCATGTCGAGCCGCTGCGCGATTCGCCGGCGCCGGCGCTGTCGGGCGGCGAACGCCGGCGGGTGGAGATCGCGCGCGCGCTGGCGACGCAGCCGCGCTTCATCCTGCTGGACGAGCCGTTCGCCGGCATCGACCCGATCGCGGTGATCGAGATCCAGCGCATCATCGCCTTCCTCAAGAGCCAGGGCATCGGTGTGCTGATCACCGACCACAACGTGCGCGAAACCCTGGGCATCTGCGACCACGCCGTCATCATCAGCGAAGGTCGCGTGCTGGCCACCGGCACGCCGGCCGACATCGTGGCCAACCCCGAGGTGCGGCGCGTCTATCTGGGCGAGCATTTCCGGCTGTGAAACCCGGGCTTTCGCTGCGCGTGGCGCAGCAGCTGGCGCTGACGCCCCAGCTGCAGCAGTCGATCCGGTTGCTGCAACTGTCGACGCTGGAGCTGAGCGGCGAAGTCGAGCAGATGCTGGCCGACAACCCGTTTCTGGAGCGCGACGACGAGGGCGGCGACGCAGCCGCGCCGACGCCGGCCGACCGGGGCGAACGCACCGACGAAAACGCTATTGATTCAGGAGCTGCTGGCGCAGACTCCACAAGCGCCGAAGCCGATTTTGATGCCGAACCCCTGACCCCCGACGACTGGGACGGCGACGGCAGCGTGGACATCGCCCCGGACGACGCCGAATGGGGCGGCGAGGCACCGGCGCGCCAGCGCGAGGCGGGCGACGACGACACCGACCCGGGCGAGCGCGTCGGCGGCCAGGAATCGCTGGCCGAGCACCTGCTGCGCCAGGCGCTGACGCTGCGCCTGGCGCCCGAGGACGCGGCGGCGCTGCGCTTTCTGATCGGCTCGCTGAACGACGACGGCTACCTGGAAGACTCGCTGGCGCAGCTGGCCGCCAGCCTGACCGAGGACGGCGACGAACTGGAGCAGATGCAGGAGCTGGTGCACCGCCTGACGCTGGCGCTCAAGCTGCTGCAGTCGCTGGAGCCGGCCGGCGTGGGCGCGCGCCACCTGGCCGAATGTCTGACGCTGCAGTTGCGCAGCCGCCAGGCCGAACGCGCGCTGGCGCCGCAGGAGCAGGCCCGCATCGCCACCGCGCTGCGCATCTGCGCCCGCCACGACGCCGTCGAGCTGCTGGCGCGGCGCGACAGCCGCAAGCTGGCGCAGCTCGTCGGCGAGAGCGAGGACGCGGTGCGCGCCGCCATGACCCTGATCGGGCGGCTCGATCCCAAGCCGGGGCGCCGCTTTGCCGACGTCGAGCGCCAGATCGTCGTGCCCGACGTCATCGTCAGCGCCGTCGGCACGGCCGAGCGGCCGCGCTTTCGCGTGGCGCTCAACCCCGACGTGGTGCCGCGGCTGCGCGTGCACGAGCAGTACGCCAGCGCCCTGCGTGGCAGCGACAAGCACCCGGCGCTCAGCGAACGCCTGCAGGAAGCGCGCTGGTTCATCCGCAACATCCAGCAGCGCTTCGACACCATCCTGCGCGTGGCCAACGCCATCGTGCTGCGCCAGCGCGACTTCTTCATCCACGGCGAGCTGGCCATGCGCCCGCTGATCCAGCGCGAGCTGGCCGACGAGCTGGGGGTGCACGAATCGACCATCTCGCGCGTCACCACCGCCAAGTACATGGCCACACCGCGCGGCACCTTCGAGCTGAAGTACTTCTTTGGCTCGGCGCTGGGCACCGAATCGGGCAGCCACGCCAGCAGCACCGCGGTGCGCGCACTGATCCGGCAGCTGATCGAGGCCGAAGACCGCGCGCGCCCGCTGTCGGACGCCCAGATCGCCGAGCAGCTGAAGGCCCAGGGCATCGACTGCGCGCGCCGCACCGTGGCCAAGTACCGCGAGGCCCTGCGCCTGCCCACCGCCTCTTTGCGCAAGAGCCACTGAGCCCCCGTTTCACCATGGCCCGTCTCGTCTTCGACCTTCCCGCGCAGTTCGGCTTTGCCACCGAGCTGCAGATCTACATCAGCCACGTCAACCAGGGCGGGCACCTGGACAACGCCCAGCTGCTGGCGCTGGTGTCCGAGGCGCGGCTGCGCTTTTTCCACGCCCTGGGCTACCGCGAAGGCCATGTGGACGGCGCCGCCATCGTGGTGGGCGACATGCTGGCGCAGTACAAGTCCGAGGCCTTTCACGGCGAAACGCTGCGCGTGCAGATGCAGCCGGCCGACTTCAACCGCTACGGCTTCGATCTGGTGTTTCGCATGACCGAAGTCAGCCAGGGCCGCGAGGTGGCGCGCGGCAAGACCGGCATCGTGTTCATCGACCCCGTCTCGCGCCGCGTCACCCCCATCCCGGCGCCGATTCAGGGCAAGCTGCTGGCCTGCGCCGCGGCAGCGACGCCATGAACGCGCTGACCCTGTTTCTGCCCTGCGCCGGCGGCGTGGAGGATTTTCTGGCCGACGAGGTGCATGGCCTCTCAGGCCTGGTGGGCGAAGACCTCTTGAGCCTGCGCGGCGGCGTGCGCGTGCGCGGCGACTGGGCGCTGATGCAGCGCCTGAACCTCCACAGTCGCCTGGCCCAGCGCGTGCTGATCGAGCTGGCCCACGGCCCCTACCAGAGCGAGCAGGACCTGTACGCACTGGCCGCCGGCGTGCCGTGGGAACAGTGGTTCACCCCGCGCCAGCGCTTTCGCGTCGATCTGACGGCGCAGGCCAGCCCGCTGAAAAGCCTGAACTTCGCCACCCTGCGCATCAAGGACGCGGTGGCCGACCGTTTTCGCGCCCAGGCCGGCGGCCTGCGCCCCAGCATCGACACCCAGCGCCCCGACGTGCGGGTGCAGGCCCACCTGACGGCCACGCACGCGCAGCTCTACATCGACACCAGCGGCGAGCCGCTGTTCAAGCGCGGCTGGCGCCAGGACAAGGGCGACGCGCCGCTGAAGGAAACCCTGGCCGCCGCCATGCTGGCGGCCTGCGGCTGGTGGCAGCCGGCCACGCGAAGCGTGTCGCCGCTGCCGCTGTACGACCCCTGCTGCGGCTCGGGCACCATCGTCATCGAGGCGGCGCAACTGCTGCTCGGCCTGCCCGCCGGCGGCCAGCGGCGCTTTGCCTTCGAGCAGCTGCGGCCGCACGATCCGGTAGGCTGGAACGCTATCAAAACCGAAGCTTCTGGCGCTTGCCCCACAAGCGCCGGAGGCCAAAATGATGCCCAAACCCCGGCGGTGCGCATCTTCGGCAGCGACGTCGCCCACCGCATGGTCGACTTCGCCCAGCGCAACGCCCGGCGCGCCGGCGTGGCGGCCGCCCTGCAGCTGCGCGGCGGCGACGCGCTGCAGCGCCTGCCGCCCTGCGCGGAGCCGGGCGTGCTGCTGCTCAATCCGCCCTATGGTGAGCGCATCGCCGCCGCCGGCGTGGCCGGCGCGCGCGGCGGGCGCGAGGCCTTTCAGTCCGGCACGCTGGCGCGCCAGCGCGCGGGGGGTGCGGCGCCTGCCGACGATGTCAACGCCGGCGACGAATTCTTCGCCCGCCTGGCCGCGCACTGGAAGAGCCACTACGCCGGCTGGAGCGCCTGGCTGCTGACGCCCGACAGCAAGCTGCCCGGCCGCCTGCGCCTGAAGGAATCGCGCCGCGTGCCGCTGTGGAACGGCCCGATCGAGTGCCGGCTGCTGCGCTTTGACCTCACGGCGCGTCGGGCGCCCCCGCCGGCGCCGCCTGCAGCGACGCCATGAACGCCTGAGTGGCAGGCGACAGCGAACGCCCGATGCGCGTGACGATGCCGATCGGGCGCGCCATGGCCGGGCGCACCAGCGGCACCGCCACCAGCTCGCGCATGTCCACCAGCTGAAGCGCCAGCACCGGCAGCGCCGTGATGCCCAGGCCGGCCGCGACCAGCGCGCCGGCCGCCGCCACGCTGGGGTATTCCAGCACCGGGCTGGGCGGCGTGCGCTGGCGCAGAAACACCGCGTCCGTCACCTGGCGGATGCTGCTGTGCGCCGCGCTCTTGATGCAATCGCGCGTGCCGAACACCGACCAGGGCACGGCCGCGCGCGCCGCCAGTGGATCGTCGCGCCGGCACACCAGCACGAAGGGGTCGTCCTGCAGGTGACGGTAGTGCAGGCGCTGCTGCGGCGCCGGCCGCACGCTGATGCCGAAATCGGCGCGCCCGGCCTCCAGCAGCGCCAGCAGGGTGTCGGCCGGCGCCTCGGCGAGGGCAAAGTTCACCTGCGGATGCGTGCGCGCAAACGCGGCCATGGCGCGCGGCACCCAGGCCACACTGACCGAGGGCAGCACCACCATCGACACGCGGCCGCTGCGCCCGGCCATGAAGGCGCCAAAGTCGCCCAGCGTGTCGTCGAAGTCGCGCAGCAGGCGCTGGGCCAGCGGCAGCAGCTCGCGCCCGGCCGGCGTGATCTCGACCCGGCGCGTGTCGCGGTCGAACAGGCGCGCGCCCAGCGTCTGCTCGGCCTGGCCAATCAGGCGGCTGAGCACCGGTTGCGCCTGCCCCAGCCGCGCCGCCGCGCGCCGAAAGCTGCCGCTGTCGGCCACCTGTACGAAGGCTTCGAGCTGCCGGAGGCTCAGGTCAAGGCGCATGGCATTGATCCCCAATCGTTATCACAGATATAGAAATATAGCTATTCCCATATCAGACGTGCGAGCCTAGACTGCCTTTCATCCAAAGGAGACAAGCGTGAGTGATGCGACCGCGATGGGCGTGCTGGCGGGTGTGCGCGTGCTGGAGCTGGGCCAGGTGCTGGCCGGGCCGTTTGCCGGCGCGATCTTCGCCGACCTGGGCGCCGAAGTGGTCAAGGTCGAGCGCGTCGAAGGCGGCGACGACGCGCGCGCCATGGGACCGGCGTTCCGGCATGGCGACGCGCTCAACTTCCACATCTTCAATCGCGGCAAACAGTCGGTGGCGCTGGACCTGAAAAGCGCCGACGGGCTGGCCGCGTTCGAGCGCCTGGTGGGCGAGGCCGACATCTTCATCCACAACCTGCGCCCCGGCGTGCCGGCCAAGCTGGGCATTGACGGGGCCAGCCTGTGCGCGCGCCACCCGCGCCTGATCTACTGCGAGATCTCGGCCTTCGGCAGCACCGGCCCGATGGCCATGCAGCCGGGCTACGAACCCCTCGTGCAGGCCTTCAGCGGCCTGTCCAGCATCAACGGCGGCCCGGATGACCCGCCCATGCGCTCGGGCGCGTCGATGTGCGACCAGGGCTCGGGCATGTGGGCCGTGATCGGCGCGCTGGCCTTGCTGCAGCGGCGCCAGCAGACCGGGCGCGGCGGCATCTTGCAGACCTCGCTGCTCGAAACCGCCCTGGTCTGGAACGGCCAGAAGGCCGATGCCTACGTCAACGAAGGTCGCCTGCCGCTGCGCGACCGTTCGGGCCACCCCGGCTTCGTGCCCTACGAGGCGTTCGACACCCAGGACGCACCGCTTTTGATCTGCTGCGGCAACGACCGCCTGTTTGCCAAGCTGGCGACCGAGCTGGGTCGGCCCGACTGGCTGGCCGACGAACGTTTTGCCAGCAATCGCGCGCGGCTGGCGCACAAGGCCGAGCTGCTGGCGCAGCTGCAGCCGCTGCTGCGCGCGCGACCCCGCGCCGAATGGGCCGCGCGCTTCGAGGCCGCGGGCGTGCCCTGCGCGCCCATCCACAGCGTGCCCGAGGCGCTGGCGCATCCGCAGGTGCAGGCGCTTGGCATCCTGGCGCCGCTGCCGGGCGAGGATTTCGCGCTCACCGCGCTGCCGTTTTCCATCGACGGCGCGCGCCCCCTGCCGCGCTCGGCAGCGCCGCGCCTGGGCGCGGACAACGCAGCGCACGGCCTGCCGCCGGCGACCGTCACGCCTTTCACCCAGAACCTACAGGAGACACCATGAGCTTTCGACCCATCCACACCCTGCTCGCGCTGACCGCAGCGGCGACCACGCTGCTGGCGCAACCGGCCGCAGCCCAGGACTTTCCCAGCAAGCCGATCACGCTGGTGGTGCCGTTTGGCCCCGGCAGCGGCACCGACCAGATGGCACGCCTGTACGCCAAGGCGCTGGGCGACGAAGCCAAGGTGTCCGTGGTGGTCGACAACAAAGGCGGCGCCAGCGGTTTCATCGCCGCGCAGCACGTGGCCAAGGCGGCGCCCGACGGCTACACGCTGATGATGACCACCAACACCACGCACGCGGCCAACGAACACCTGTTCAAGAAGCTGCCGTACGACCCGGTCAAGGATTTCGCCCCCATCGGCCTGCTCTCCACCGGGCAGATGCTGTTGCTGGTCAGGCCCGACTCGCCCTACAAGTCGTTGGCCGATCTGCTGGCCGCCGCCAAGAAGGCGCCCGGCAAGATCGACTTCGGCAGCGGCTCCTCGTCCAGCCAGGTCGCCGGCTATCTGCTGCAGCAGATGGCCCACGTGGACATGCTGAACGTGCCTTACAGAAGCAACCCGCAGGCCATCACCGACCTGATCGGCGGGCGCTTTGCCTTCATGTTCGCCGACGCCCCCACCGCCCTGCCCCAGGTGCAGGGCGGCAAGCTGCGCGCGCTGGCGGCCAGCAGCGGCAAGCGGCTGGCCAGCCTGCCTGATGTGCCCACGGTGGCCGAGGCCGGCGTCAAGGGCTACGACATGTCGTACTGGTTTGCCGCCTATGCACCGGCCGGCACGCCGCCGGCCGTCATCGCCAAGCTCAACCAGATGTTTGCCAAGGCCTCGGCCACCGAGGAAGTCAAGGCCAGCCTGGCGCGCACCAGCGGCGTGCTGGCGCTCGGCACCCCGGAAGGCCTGGCCCAGTTCCAGGCCGCGGAATCGAAAAAATGGGGCGAGGTGATCCGCGCGGCGGGCATCGAGGCGCAATGACGCCACAAGCGGCAAGCCCCACCCAGCCCGCCGGCCCGCTGGCTGGTGTGCGCGTGCTCGACCTGACCACGGTGTTCATGGGCCCCTCGTGTACCCAGTTGCTGGGGGATCTGGGCGCCGACGTGGTCAAGATCGAGGCGCCGTCGGGCGATTCCACGCGCAGCATCGGGCCCTGCGGCGATATCGGCCTGGGGCCGCTGTTCCTGGGCCTGAACCGCAACAAGCGCAGCGTGGTGCTGGATCTGAAGCAGCCGGCCGCGGTGGCCGCGCTGCTGCAGCTGGCGCGCGATGCGGACGTGTTCGCCACCAACGTGCGGCCGGCGGCGATGCGCCGCCTGGGGCTGGGGTCCGATGTGCTGCTGGCGGCCAACCCGCGCCTGATCTACGCCAGCATGGTGGGCTTTTCGCAGCGCGGGCCGTACGCGGCCAAGGCGGCGTTCGACGACATGATCCAGGCCGCCACCGGGCTGGCCGCCGTGGTCGGCGAGGCCGCCGGCGAGGTGCCGCGCTACCTGCCGATCACCATCGCCGACCGCTCGGTGGGGCTGTATGCCTTTGGCGTCATCAGCGCGGCGCTGTATGCGCGCGAGCGCACCGGCCGGGGCCAGAGCGTCGAGATCCCGATGTTCGAAACCATGATCCCCTACGTGCTGGGCGACCACCTGTACGGCCGCACCTTCGAGCCGGCCCGGGGCGACTTCAGCTACCCGCGCCTGATGAGCCCCAACCGCCGGCCCTACAAGACGCGCGACGGCTACGTCTGCTGCCTGATCTACACCGACCGGCACTGGGAGCTGTTCTTGAACGCCATCGGCAAGGGCGAGCTGCTCAAGACCGACCCGCGCCTGGCCAACATCCGCACCCGCACCCAGGCCATCGATGCGCTGTACCAGCTGGTGGCCGACGAGCTGGCCCAGCGCAGCACGGCCGAATGGCGCGCGCTGCTGCCGGAGTCGGAAATTCCGATCTTCCCCATGCACACCTTCGAATCGCTGCTGCACGACGAACACCTGCAGCAGACCGGCTTCTTCCAGCACACCGAACACCCGGTGGTCGGCGCCGTGCTGGAAACCGCCGTGCCCAGCGAATGGTCCGACACCGTGCCTCGCCACCAGCGGCCAGTGCCGGCGCTGGGCCAGCACACCACCGAGGTGCTGCGCGAGGCCGGCTTTGCGCCGGCCGACATCGACGCCCTGCTGGCCAGCGGCGCGGCGCGCGCGGCCAAGCCCCCCAGTTCCACTGTCTGATCGATCGGAGCGATACCCCCATGACTTCTTCCCCCGAGCCCGAGCTGCTCAGCCGCCAGCACGACGGCGTGCTGTGGCTCACCATCAACCGGCCCGAGCGCCGCAACGCCATCAGCCCCGCCGTGCTGGCCGGCCTGAGCGAAGCGCTGGGCCGCGCCAACCAGGATCGCGAGGTGCGCGCCATCGTGCTCACCGGCGTGGGCGACAAGGCCTTTTGCGCCGGCGCCGACCTGCAGACCGGCCAGTCCTTCAAGTTCGACTACTCCGAGCCCACGCAGGGCATGGCCAACCTGTTTCGGCTGACGCGCCAGCTCAACGTGCCGCTGATCGCGCGCGTCAATGGCGCCTGCATGGCCGGCGGCATGGGCCTGATGGCGATGTGCGACATGGCGGTGGCGGCGCCGCACGCCGTGTTTGGCCTGCCCGAGGTCAAGGTGGGTGTGTTTCCGGCCCAGGTGCTGTCGGTGCTCAGCGGCCTGATCGGGCCGCGCGCCCTGACCGAGCTGTGCATCACCGGCGAGCCCATCAC
>JADLIA010000160.1 GCA_020848515.1 Rubrivivax sp.
CCATCATGAACGGGGTGGCGCTGCATGGCGGCTTCATCCCCTACGGCGGCACCTTCCTGACCTTCAGCGACTACAGCCGCAACGCCATCCGCATGGCGGCGCTGATGAAGCAGCGCGTGATCCACGTCTTCACGCACGACTCCATCGGCCTGGGCGAGGACGGCCCCACACACCAGGCGGTCGAGCACGCCGCCAGCCTGCGCCTGATTCCGGGGCTGGACGTGTGGCGTCCGGCCGATACCGCCGAGACCGTGGTCGCCTGGGCGGTGGCGCTGCAGCAGCGCACCCTGCCGACGGCGCTGCTGCTGTCGCGCCAGAACCTGCCCTACTGCCCCAGGCGCGACCTGGGCGACATCTCGCGCGGCGCCTATGTGCTGAGCGAGCCGTCCGACCTGGGCCTCAAGCGCAAGGCGCAGGCCGTGCTGATCGCCACCGGCTCCGAGGTGCAGCTGGCGCTGAAGGCGCAGGAGCTGCTGGCCCGCGAGCACCGCATCGCGGTGCGCGTGGTGTCGATGCCCTCGACCACCACCTTCGACCGCCAGGAGCTCAAGTACCAAAAGGCCGTGCTGCCCGCCGGCCTGCCGCGCATCGCCGTCGAGATGGGTGCCACCGACGGCTGGTGGAAGTACGGCTGCGCCGCGGTGGTGGGCCTTGACCGCTTCGGCGAGTCGGCGCCGGCGCCGGTGCTGTTCGAGCACTTCGGCTTCACGCCCGAGAACGTGGCCGACACCGTGCGTGCGGCGCTGCGCCGGCGCTGAGCATGCCGGAGCCTCCCTACGCAGACAACGCAGACAACGCAGATGATGTTTCGTTTCCCTTCTGCGCCTTTTGCGCAATCTCTGCGCGCTCTGCGTACGGGTGTTTGATGTTTGATAACAAATGGCCTCGCAGCGCTTGATGGATAAGCGCAACCAGCTATCGATTTACTAGCAACCAAGGAAACTGTCATGACCATCAAGATCGGTATCAACGGCTTCGGGCGCATCGGGCGCATGGTGTTTCGCGCGGCCGTCGCCAACTACAAGGACATCGAGGTCGTCGGCATCAACGACCTGCTGGAGCCCGACTACCTGGCCTACATGCTCAAGTACGACAGCGTGCACGGCGTGTTTGCGGGCGACATCGCGGTCGAGGGCAACACCCTGGTGGTGAACGGCAAGAAGATCCGCCTGACGGCCGAGCGCGACCCCGCCAACCTGAAGTGGGGCGAGGTCGGCGCCGACGTGGTGATCGAAGCCACCGGCCTGTTCCTGACCAAGGAAGCGGCGCAGAAGCACCTGGACGCCGGCGCCCGCAAGGTGATGATGAGCGCGCCCAGCAAAGACGACACGCCGATGTTCGTGTTCGGCGTCAACCACGACACCTACGCCGGCCAGGCCATCATCTCCAACGCCAGCTGCACCACCAACTGCCTGGCCCCGGTGGCCAAGGTGCTCAACGACAAGTGGGGCATCAAGCGCGGCCTGATGACCACCGTGCACGCCGCCACCGCCACCCAGAAAACCGTGGACGGCCCCAGCAACAAGGACTGGCGCGGCGGCCGCGGCATCCTGGAAAACATCATCCCGTCCAGCACCGGCGCCGCCAAGGCGGTGGGCGTGGTGCTGCCCGCGCTCAAGGGCAAGCTGACCGGCATGAGCTTCCGCGTGCCGACCTCCGACGTCTCGGTGGTCGATCTGACGGTGGAGCTGGACAAGCCCGCCAGCTACGCCGAGATCTGCGCCGAGATGAAGGCCCAGAGCGAAGGCAAGCTCAAGGGCATCCTGGGCTACACCGAAGACAAGGTGGTGGCCACCGACTTCCGCCACGACGCGCGCTCCTCGATCTTCGACGCCGACGCCGGCATCGCGCTGGATGCCACCTTCGTCAAGCTGGTGAGCTGGTACGACAACGAGTGGGGCTATTCCAACCGCTGCCTGGACATGGCACGGGTGATGAGCCAGAAGTAAGCCGCCGGCGGCTGCAACGAAAAACGCGCCCTGGGGCGCGTTTTTCATGTCCGTCGCGCGCCCTCGCACCGGCTGCAGCACGTGAATCACGCGGCTGGCCACCCAGTCGCGGCAAGGTTGGGAGGGATCGCCGCGTGGGCGCTCCGGTGTGGTGCGGCGCCGCGCGCGTTACAGAGATCCGGCGGCTGCGGTCGGCGCTCATGCTACAACACGCCATGCGCATCCTCACCGCCCACCTGCTCCCCGCCCTGGCCCTGGGCACCGCCCTGCTGACCAGCCTGCCCGCACGTGCCACCGACGCCACCGTGGCGCGCGGCCTGATCGTCACGCTGAAGGCACCGTCCGACGGCGGGCGCGAATCGCCCCAGGCCACGCGCGAGCGCCTGCGGGCCGTGGCCGCCGACGCCGGCCTGGGCGGCGCGCAGGCGCCGATGCCGGTGGGACCTGGGGCGCACCTGCTGCCGTTTGCCGCCCCGCTGACCGGCACCGCCGTGCAGGACGCCGAGCGCCGCGTGCGCCTGAACCCGCAGGTGGCCAGCGTCGAGCCGGACGTGCGCCTGAAGCGCCTGGCCACGCCCAACGACCCGTACTACACCGACGGCATCCAGTGGCATCTGCGCACGCCGGCCCAAGGCGGCGCCGCCGCCCTCAACCTGCCGCCGGCCTGGGAGCGCACGCGCGGCAGCGCGGAGCAAGTGGTGGCGGTGGTGGATTCGGGCGCGCTGTACGGCCACCCGGACCTGGCCGGCAAGCTGCTGCCCGGCTACGACCTGATCAGCGACCTGGACACCAGCAACGACGGCGATGGGCGCGACCCCGACGCCTCCGACCCGGGCGACTGGATCACGTCGTCCGAAGCCGGCAGCGGGCGCTATCCGCTGTGCCCGGCCGAGGACAGCTCCTGGCACGGCAGCTTCATCGCCGGCGAGATCGCCGCCGCCACCCACAACGGTGTGGGCGTGGCCGGCGTGGGCTGGGACACGCGGGTGCAGCCGGTGCGCGTGTCGGGCAAGTGCGGCGCCTGGCTGTCGGACGTGGTGGAGGGCATTCGCTGGGCCGCCGGCCTGCCGGTCAGCGGCGTGCCCACCAACCCGACGCCGGCACGGGTGATCAACGTCAGCTTTGGCGGCAGCTCCAGCTGCAACTCGGCCTACCAGACGGCCATCGACGACGCCGGCGCCGCCGGCAGCCTGGTGGTGGTGGCGGCCGGCAACGAAAACGGCGCCCTGACGCGGCCGGCCGACTGTGCGGGCGTGCTGGCGGTGGGCGCGGCACGTCAGGACGGGCTGAAGACCTACTACTCCAGCTACGGCCCCAACGTCGGCATCATGGCGCCGGGCGGCCCGGGCGCCGCCGACACCGGCCCGCGGCTGTATTCCACCTCCAACGCCGGCCTGCGCGGGCCGGGCGAGCACATCTACGACAGCAAGGACGGCACCAGTTTTGCGTCGCCGCTGGCGGCCGGCGTGGCGGCGCTGATGCTGTCGGTCAACCCCGCGCTGACGCCGGCGCAGCTGATCTCGCGCATCCAGTCGGGCGCGCGGCCGTTCCCCAGCAGCGCGGCCTACCCCACCTGCCGCGTCGGCATGCCGGCCAGCAGCGCCTGCAACTGCACGCGCGAGACCTGCGGTCCCGGCCTGCTGGACGCCGACCGCGCGCTGCAACTGGCCACCAGCCCGTCGGCGGTGATCGCGCCGATCGGCAGCGTGCCGGCCGGCAGCACCGTCACGCTGGACGGCCGGGGCAGCGCGGCGGTGGCCGGCGCCAGCATCGCCAGCTACCAGTGGAGCCAGGTCTCGGGTAGCCCGGTCGGCATCCGCGACGCCGGCGCGCCGGTGGCCAGCGTCAGCCTGCCCGACGCGCGCGGCGACTGGGTGTTCCGCCTGCTGGTGACCGATTCCGAGGGCCGCGCCGCCGACAACTACGTCACCGTCAGCACCTTCGGCGGCGACGTGGACGAAGGCGGTGGCACCACCGGTCCGGCCTGGGGCGCCGGCCTGTGGGCGCTGGCGCTGGGGGCGCTGTGGCACCGCCGCACCCGCCGCCGCACGGCCGCCACCAGCTGATGCGGGCGCCGGCCATACTATTGTTTTGATAGCTGTTGGCGCTTGCCAGACAAGCGCCGGAGCCTGATCTGACCAAGAACGGTCAGGGACTTCCCGCGCACCCGCGTTCCCAATGGCCCATGCCGGATGAGCTCGCTGCGCTTCGATGACCGATGGGTTCGGCGCAGCCGGTGTCATGGGACGTTTTTAGCGTGAAACGGTATCAGGCGCGCTCGGACGGTGCGCCGGTCTCGCGCGCCACGTCGGCCAGGAAGTCGCCCTCGCCCAGCGCGCTGTCGGTGCCACGGCGCAGCCACGGGCCGTAGACGCGGTCGAAGTCGGCCACGATGCGATCGAGCGGCAGGTCGTCGAAGCTGCCGCGCTGCCGGACGTATTCCATGTGCCGGTTGCCGCTGGCGTCGAACGGGTGGTAGATCGAGTCGTGCACGCCGTCGAAGTCGAGCGGCAGCAGGTTGAATTTCTGACACAGGCTGAGGTTGAACGCCGGCGTGGCCTTGCGCCAGGCGCCGTCCAGCCACAGCTCGGTGTAGCCGTGCCAGACGAACAGGTCGGTCTGCATGCTCTGGCGCATGCGCTCGGTGCTCAGGTGGTTGCGCACGTCGGCAAAGCCCAGCCGCGCCGGGATGCCGGCGGCGCGCGCCGCCGCCGCCAGCAGCACCGCCTTGGGCACGCACCAGCCGTAGCCGTGGGCGATCACGGTGCTGGCGCGCATGCCGGCGGGCGACAGGTCGATCCGGTAGGGGTCGTAGCGGAAACCGTCGCGCACGGCGTGCGTCAGCGCCACGGCGCGCTGGCGCTCGCTGGCGCCTTGCGCGTGCTGGCGCGCCAGGGCCTGCACCGCCGGGTGGTCGCAGTCGATGGCGGGCGTGGGCGCCAGGTGGGCGGGGGTGGGGGTGTCGCTCATGGTTCCCATCTTAGGGCGACACTGAACCAGTCCTTCTCGCGCCGCGCATCCCTGGTGTGAAAGGTCTGCGGTGTTGCAACTGCTCGTCATCACCATGGCTGTGGGTGGGCTGATGGAGCTTGCCATCCATCCTCAATCATGGCGAAGGGCGCGCGCCATCGCAGGGACTTGTTCAGCGTCGCCTTGGTGCGCGTGGTTTTCTCTCGCACCACTCGGATTGGCGTCGTCAGTGACCATTGGCCAGTCCCTCTGCCAGCGCCTCAAAAACCACCCGAATGCGCCGGGATGTGCGCAGCTCTCGATGCGTCACCAGCCAGATCGGGAACCTTACGGGCGCCACATCGTCCAGCACCCGGACCATGCCCGGGGTCTCTCGGGCAATCTCGTCCATCATCGCACCGATGCCCAAGCCCTGGCGCACCAAAGCCCAATGGGTCACACTGTGATCCGCGTAGCAGCTGAAGCTGTCTTCGCTCAGATTCAGCCCATGATCGCGCAGGTATGCGAGATACCGGCCATTGCGATCCGACCCCACAAACGGCAGCCCGGCAGCGTCCGTTGCAGTGCGGGGATGGCCGTACGTCTGAACCCAAGATTCAGACGCATAAAAAAGCGCCTGGGCTTCGCGCACCAGGCGGGCGATCAACTCAGGCTGTTCAGGCTTGACGTGGCGGATGGCGATGTCGGCCTCGCGGCGCAGCAGGTCGCTCACGGCGTTGGATGAAATCACCTCGATCGCAATGCCCGGCTCCTGGGCTCGCAAGCGCCGCACGATGACAGGAAGGAGATGGGCCGCCACGGCATCGCTGGCCGACACCGTCACCACGCCGCCCACCGCTTGCGACCTGCCGTTGGCGGCCAAGCCCAGGGCCTCTGCCGCGTTGCCCATGGCACGGGCGTGCTCCAGCAGATCCAGCCCTGTGGGTGTTGGCACCATGGACTTGCCCACGCGCTCGAACAGGGTCACCCCCATTTGCCGCTCGATGGCTGCCACCTGCCGACTCAGCGTGGGCTGGGTCAAGCCCAGCTTGCGAGCGGCAGCAGACAGGGAGCCGCTCTGCGCGGTGTGCAGAAAGGCCTTCAGCCAATTCCAGTCAAGGTCATTCATACATAAATGCATGTATCCACTGCAATTCAAAGCCATTTTCTACGCTTCATTGCATGGATAGCATCTGGGGGTTGCTCGTTGCAAATGCCTGCGATCACCACTTCGGCATGTCCTACGGTCTGCACCCTATGCTCTTGCCTCCCAATACCACGGTCCGTGACACCTCACCTTCGGCCGCATCCCGTTCGGCTTCTGCGTCCAAGGCACGGTTTTGGGACCGCATCGCCCCCAAGTACGCAGCGGACCCCATTGCCGACATGGCGGGGTATGAAACCACATTGCGCCGCGCGCAGGAGCTGCTTTCCCCCCAACAAGATGTGCTGGAAGTTGGTTGCGGAACGGGCCATACGGCGCTGCGCCTGGCTCCCTTCACCCGGCGTTTGATGGCCACGGATGTGTCGGCGGAGATGATTGCCATTGCCTGTCTGCGGCAAGCTGCACAACCCTCGCCGCAACTCACGTTTGCCCTGGCCGATGCCGAGGCCACCGACTTTGGGCGAGCCACCTATGACGCGGTGCTGGCCTTCAATGTGCTGCACCTGACGAGCAATCTGGGTGATGCACTGAAGCCGTTGGTGCATGCATTGCGGCCAGGTGGACTGTTGATTTCCAAAACGCCCTGCATTGCCGAAATGCACCCTTGGATTCCTTACTTGGCTGTACCGTTGATGCGGGCCATTGGAAAAGCGCCGCCCGTACTGTGCTTTGGCGCGCAACGGCTGCAATTGACTATGGTGCAGCAGGGTCTGCAGATCGTTTGCGCCGAGCGGCACGGTACGCGGGGCAAGGATACCCGCGTCTTTATCGTGGCCCGCAAGCCGGGCTGAACCGCCCCCCAGTCACGCGCATGTGGCCCGTTGCAAGGCCGCAGGGGCAGTTTTGCCTTCTGGGTTTCTGCTGCGCTGTTGCCGTCATCTTTCCTGGCCACCACTCAACCCCGGTTGACATTTCTCTGCCGATCCCCAAGGAGCCCGTCATGTCTCTCTTCTCCCCTACGCTGCACTCCACCAACCGATCTGGCTGGTCTGGCAATGTGCTGATCGCCATGGCCATCGTTTCACTGACAGCTTGCGGTGGTGGCTCGGACGGCGAGAGTGGCCCACCAGACGGCGGTTCGGGTGGCACGAGGCCTTCCGTGTCGATCGGCGCATTGGAGGGGGATTGGTTGCAGAAAGGATGCGTGAAGGCCGGCGCACAATCCTACAAGCGGACCCTGCGCGTGCGCATCACAGGCCAGACCATCGTTGACTATTTCGAAGGCGTGCTGACCTTCCGTGGCAATGACTGTGCTGGCGCATCGCAAGCTGCTGGGCCAACCAGAACCGGCACGGTGACTTTTGCCCGCTCGGAAGGTTCCCAAGTACTGACCGCTCATTGGGGCGAGTTACGCACCGTCATCGGCACCCGCTCAGGAGCCATCTGGACGCTGCAACCCCAAGACCTGCTGTGCATATTGGGCGACGAGATTCCAACCATTCAGCCCACGCTCACAGCCGTGTCCTCCAGTGTGGCCACCATCCCTGTAGACAACTGCTTTGGCCGCTGACACCGCCCACGCCATGACATCCATTGCATCCAACACTGCCATGAAACCGCGCATGCGCCTGCTGTCCATCGCCCCTATGGCCTGCGTTGTCGCAGCCCAGGTGCTGCTCCCGGGTTGCGCCTCCACGCTTGATCAGGCAGGTCTGGAGCAGCGCACGGCGCAAGCCATAGGGCGTTCTGCCGGCCAGTTCACCATCACAGACCAACAGGAGGAAATTGGTGGCCGCGTCAGCTACACCGTCAGCACCAGTGAGGGCGCAACCTACCGGTGCTATCTCTACGGCGCCACGGGTTTCCAAAAGGCCATGAGCTTTGGTCAAACGCCCCATTCCGATGCGATATGCACCGACATGGTCGGCAGCAAGCCCAGCAGCAAACACCAGGCACCAGCGACCGCACCAGAGCAGCCGGGACGCAACCGCGCCAAGGCATGCAATGCTCTGCAGCGCACTGCGGGGCGTTGCTGAATACCGCTGTGCTGACACTCGATCCGATCCATGTTCAACCTTCTGAAACCGGATCAATGGGGGAAATGGCCTTGCGTCGTCCTGGTACTGACACTGGGCTTATGCGGCTGCACGACAGTGCCGGGCGCCGCGATCGAAACGGTGGACGGGCGCAAGGTGGAGTACGCGCAATCTGGGCAGGGCACACCGGTGGTCGTGTTTGAGAACGGGCTGGGTGCCACGCTCGACTGGTGGGCAAAGGTTTGGCCTGATGCAGTGGCCGAAGCACGTTCCTTGGCCTATAACCGGGCCGGTTATGGCCACAGCGATACGTCCCTGGCTCCGCGTGACGGCGCTCAAGTAGTGGATGAGTTGCGAGCATTGCTGCAGGCGCGCAATCTGCCGCCACCGTATGTTCTTGTGGGACATTCTCTGGGCGGCCTGTACATGCAACTGTTCGCACGCAAATTCCCCGACGAGGTGGCGGCGCTCGTGCTGGTGGACTCCACTCATCCTGATCAGTTCAAGGGTGCTGGCAACCCGGATCAGTGGCCCACTTGGCTGAAAGTGGTTCTCCACGCAACGACATCCGAAACGGCAAAGCAGGAACTTGCGGCACTGGATGCCACAGGAGAGCAAGTATCCGGCTTGCCAGTGGCTCCCTCGATGCCCGTATGGGTGCTGAGTGCGCTGCGCGCCACAGGAACGCCTTCAGCGCTGACGGACGACGCGGACAGAAAGCGGTCCAACATTGCCCGTCTGTACCCCGGCTCTGTCCAGATATGGGTGAACAGCGGCCACGCTATTCCTCTGGAAAAACCCGGGGCCGTGGTCAGCGCGATACGGGCTGCGGCGCGCGCGACGCGCGCATCCGGCGCTGCGCGCATGGAACCGCAAGATCGGTAGCCTACAGTCGAGGCAAGGGTGCCCTGCATTGTGAGGGCCACGCTGAAAAAGTACATCACTGACCGGCCAGATGCTTTATGAGTGGATGAAGCTTCGGACCCTCGCCGCAGGAGCCGGCCACGACAGCCAGTTCGAGCAATACCTCCGCCCGAGCAAGCCCGGCATGTTCCTGGCGACGACGGAACAGATCGTGCCATGGCCGGAGCTGTGCGCAGTCACCGAGCCGCACTACCCCATGCCGGCCAATGGACGCCCGCCGGCAGAGCTCGAGCGCATGCTGCGCACGTGCCTTGCACAGCTCCGGATCAGCCCGGTCGATGAGCCTTGCGAGGAGGCGCTGATGGACGGCACGCTGGTACAGGCGCGAGGGCTGAAGGCGGGCACACCCGTGCCGTGATCGGCTTGCCCGGCAGCATGAATGCGGCCTGCCCGAAGTTGACAAGCGGTCAACTGCCGTTTCTGGGGTGAGCCGTTCACCCTGAGCCTATCGAAGGGCGTCGGCAGGCTCAGCCCGAACGGTATTCAAGACCTCCAAAGGCCGAATCATTCGGCCCAGGCCGGCGCCTGCCCGGCACGCCACAGCCGCGGTAGCTCGGCCATGGCACCGAACAGCGCGTGCGCGCCCGCCTCGCGCAGCGCCGGCGCCGCCTCGGGCTGCGGGCACAAGGCCCAGACGGTGGCGCCGGCCGCCACCCCGGCCTGGATGCCGGTGGGTGTGTCCTCGATCACCAGGCAGCGCGCCGGCGGTACCGCCAGGGCGGCGGCGGCCGCCAGGTAGACGTCGGGAAAGGGCTTGCTGCGCGGCAGCTCGTGGCCGCTGAACACGTGCCGGCCGAACCAGTCGGCCAGGCCGGTGTGGGCCAGTTGCAGCACCAGCTTGCCGCGGTCGGCGCCCGAGGCGCAGGCGATGCGCCCGCCGGTCAGCGCGTGGGCGGCGCGCACGGCGTCGGGCGCGCCGTCGATGGGCTGCAGGTGCTGGCGCAACTGGGCGTCGCGCCGGGCGTAGAAGCGGGCCATCCAGGCGTCGGTGAGCGGCCGGCCGGTGCGCGCCTCGATCAGCGCCGCCTGGCTGCGCACGGTGCGCCCCATGAAGTGCCGCATGCACTCGGCCAGCGGCATGTCCCAGCCGCTTTCGGCCAGTTGCTGGCGCAGCACGCCGTGGGTGATTGGCTCGCTGTCCACCAGCACGCCGTCGCAGTCGAACAGAATCGCTTCAAATCTCATAGCTGTTTGCGCACGTCCATGGCGGGTTGGATCGACATTTCTTTCATGGTCCGGAGGCTCGAACGGCGTGCGCAGCCCGTCCACCCAGGGAAGCGGCGCAGCGGCTCAAGGGAGAAGCCCTCTACCTGCGCCAGAACTGCGGCGTGAACAGCACCAGCACCGACAGCAGCTCCAGCCGCCCCAGCATCATGGCCAGGCTGCACAGCCAGATCTGGAAATCGGTCAGCACCGCGTAGTTGCCGGCCGGCCCCACCTTGCCCATGCCGGGGCCGATGTTGTTCAGGCAGGCGATGATGGCCGACACCGCGGTCACCACGTCCAGCCCGCTGGCCAGCATCAGCAGCGACAGCCCGACCAGCACGGCGCCATAGACCAGCATGTAGGCGATGACGGCGCCGATCACGCGCGCCGGTACCGTCTGGCCACCGAGCGTGACCGGGTTGACCACGCGCGGGTGGATCAGCTGCACCAGCTCGTGCAGCGTCACCTTGGCCAGGATCAGCACACGCACCATCTTGATGCCGCCGCCGGTGGAGCCGGCGCAGGAGACGATGGCGCCCAGCAGCAGCATCAGCACCGGGCCGATGGTGGGCCACAGCAGGTAGTCGGTGGTGGCGTAGCCGGTGGTGGTGGCCACCGACACCACCTGGAACGCCGCGTCGCGCAGCGCATGGCCGGCGTCCACATGTTTGCCCTCGCGCAGCAGCAGCAGCCAGACCGCGGCGACGGACACCAGCAGCACCACGACGTAGGCGCGCACCTCGGCGTCGCGCCACAACGGTCGCACCGAGCGCGTGCGCCAGACCATGAAGTAGCGCGCAAAACTGATGCCCGACAGCGCCATGAACAGCACCGCCAGCCACTCCAGCGCGGGCGAGTTCCAGTAGCCGAAGCTCTGGTCGTGCGAAGACAGCCCGCCCAGCCCCACCGTGGTGCACATGTGCATGAAGGCGTCGTCCCAGCTCATGCCACCCCAGCGGTAGGCCAGCATGCAGGCCAGCGACAGCACGAAGTACACGCCCCACAGGCCGCGCGCGGTTTCGGCGATGCGCGGCGTCAGGCGGGTGTCCTTCATGGGGCCGGGCATTTCGGCCTTGAACAGCTGCATGCCGCCCAGCCCCAGAAACGGCAGCACCGCCACCGCCAGCAGCATGATGCCCAGGCCGCCGATCAGCTGCAGAAAGCAGCGCCACATGTTGACCGCCGGGTCGAGCAGATCCAGCCCCGCCAGCGCGGTGGCGCCGGTGGCGGTCAGGCCGCTCATGGCCTCGAAGTAGGCGTCGGTGACGCTGATGCCGGGCACGGTCAGCAGCAGCGGTGCGGCGGCAAAGCCCGGCAGCACCGTCCACACCAGATTGACCAGCAGAAAACCGTCCTTGACCGACAGCTCGCGCCGGAAGCGCCGCGTGGCCGCCCACAGCAGCGCGCCACAGGCCGCCGTGCCGGCACCGGCGAGCAGCCAGATCTCGGCCTGGCGGTAACGCGCGTCCACCAGCGTCCAGGCCGCCGGCACCAGAAACGCCAGAGAAAAACCCATGATCAGCCACGCCAGCACCCGCAGCACGTGCACGTGGCGACGCATCAGCATCCGCATGTCCGCAGCTTTCAGAAGAAGGTGGCGCGCACCTGAAACAGCTTTTCCACCTGCGGCAGCAGACGCTTGTGGGGCACGAAGATGATGACGTGGTCGCCCTCCTCGATCACCGTGTCGTGGTGCGGCACCAGCACCTGGCCGGCGTCGCGCTCGCCGCGCACGATGGCGCCCACGCGTGCGCCGGCCGGCAGCGCCAGCTGCTCGATGCGCCGCCCCACCAGGCGCGAGGTGCGCGCATCGCCATGGGCCACGCCCTCCAGCGCTTCGGCCACGCCGCGGCGCAGGCTGTGCACCGCCGCCACCGCGCCGCGCCGCACATGCGCCAGCAGCTCGCCGATCACCGCGTCGGCGGGCGAGATGATGATGTCGATGGGGCTGGCCTGCATCATCTCGGCGTAGGCGCGGCGGTTGATCAGCGCCATCACGCGGCGCGCGCCCATGCGCTTGGCCAGCATGGCGGACATGATGTTGTCCTCGTCGTCGCTGGTCAGCGAGATGAACAGGTCCATGTCGCCCACGTGCTCGGCGGCCAGCAGCTCCTCGTCGGCGGCGTCGCCCTGCAGCACCAGCATGTCGCCGGGCAGCTCGCCGGCCAGGTAGCGGCAGCGGCCGCGCTGCTTCTCGATCAGCTTGACCTCGCACTGGCCGATCAGCGAGCGCGCCACGCCCAGCCCGACCTTGCCGCCGCCGGCGATCATCACGCGCCTGACCGGCGGCTCGCGCGGGCCGATGGCGGCCAGCGCGGCCTGGACATGCTCGCGCGCCACCAGCACGAACACCTCGTCGCCGGCCAGCACGCGGGTGTCGGCCTCGCAGGGGGTTTCTTCGTCGCGCCGGTACACCGCCACCAGGCGCATCGGCACCTCGGGCACCTGGGCGATGAAGTCGGCGATGCTGCGGCCGTCAAGCGCGCTGCCGCGCGCCACGCGCGCCGCCACCAGGTGCGCGCGCCCCTGCGAGAACTGCAGCACCTGCAGCGCCTCGGGGTGTTCGATCAGCTCCTGGATGGTGCGCGTGACGGACGCCTCGGGACAGATCACGCGGCTGACGGCAAAGCCTTCCGGTCCCAGCAGGCGATCGTCCTGGCGGAAGTCGGGCAGGCGCAGCCGCGCGATGGTGGTGGGGATGCCGAACACGTCGTGCGCCACCTTGCAGGCCACCAGGTTGGTGGCGTCCAGGTCGGCGCAGGCGATGAACAGGTCGCAGTCGTCGGCGCCGGCGTGGCGCAGCACCGAGGGCTGAACGCCGTTGCCGGCCACGCCGCGCAGCTCCAGCCGCTCCTCCAGCCCGCGCAGGCGCTCGGGGTCGGGGTCGATGATGGTGATGTCGTTGGCCTCCGAGGCCAGCGTCTCGGCCACGCTCTGCCCCACGCGGCCGGCGCCAAGAATCAGGATCTTCATCGGGGGCGACCTCCGAACGATCGGCCAATGCTCATATTTTTATAGCTGCTTGCGCTTTCAGGACGGGCGCCAGAGGGCGGAAACACCTAGGACAGATCACCATCCAGGTAAAACCAGCGCCAGCCGCCCTGGACATTCTCGCGCACGAAACGGCTGCGCTCGTGCAGCCGCGTGGCGCGCCCGCCGGCGACGCGCGAGCGCGCGACGAACTCGACCTCGGCGTGCGTTTCGTCCAGCACCCGGTGCGCGCGCACCTGCAGGCCCAGCCATCGGATGTGCGGCTCCAGCGCCAGCGTGGCCGGGCGCTGGCTGGTGTGCCAGCTGGCCAGCAGGTAGTCGGCGTCGCCGCGCACGAAGGCCGTGTAGCGCGAGCGCATCAGCGCCTCGGCGTCGGGCGCTGGCGTGTCGGCCCAGTGATCGAGGTAGCGCCCGCAGCAGGCTTCATAAGGCGTGCCGGGCGGGCGGCCGCCGCAGGGGCAGGGCGTGTCAGCTTGATGCGCTCGCGGCACCGCGATTCTCCGCAAGCATCTGGGCAGATTTAGCGAATGCAGCCGCAAGTGTCTCACGAAAGATTGCGATTAACTCCTGCAGCGATGAGAGCATCATGTGGTGATCAGCATGGATGCCCTTGCCTCTGTGTGTCAAATTGCTTCTGACTTGATAATAATATTTAATAGACTTTTTTGGATTGCCGGGATCTAGTTTGTACGATTCTTCTGGATTATCAGCTCGATTTACCGTTCGGAAGTTTCCATCTGGCTCGGATTTGACGTATTTTCGTAATGCATTTTGGAATGCCATTTCCGTCGATATTTCTTCAACTTTCTGGTTTGCATTCCTGTAAAGGTGATACCTCAATGAGGCGTAGCGTTCAATGGCTGTCCATAATAAAAGATACGCCATTTCAAGCCGAAATAGTGGTTTTAAATCCCATGTACTTTGGTGATTCTGTATATCATCCAAGACTTCATCAATTACTTCTAGAGCCGAGGTAAAAAGTGGATCGTTTTTACCAGTCCATGGCTCTTCAAGTTCCTTGCTGCCCTTTCTTGGTTTCAGGCCGGCTAGAATGTTGGCGGTTTGACCGCCTATTGATTGAATGGGTTTCCATTCATATTGTTTGTCTGGCTCCAGTTCGACGATTTTTTTGTGGGCTTCCTCTTGCGTGCCCTCACGAAAGAATATCAAGAAACCATCAATCTGTGAGTTGGTAGATGCAAGATCGGCAATTGGCAAGCCGTCGCGAATCCGCAATGTGCCCGGAACACCATCCTGCTCGCATCTGTCAACAAACTCTCGAATTTTCAAAAAAGCGAGCTCGCCCGGTCTGAACGCACCATAGGCGAAGAATGGGATCTCAGGATTTGTTGGAATTTCCATAAGCAAACTCGATACGCGATCGCTCTTCAGCAAGGCTACAGCGCGCGCGTGATGATGATCTTCTGCACGTCGCTGGTGCCTTCGTAGATCTGGCACACGCGCACGTCGCGGTAGATGCGCTCGAGCGGAAAGTCGGCCACGTAGCCGTAGCCGCCCAGGGTCTGGATGGCGGCGCTGCACACGGCCTCGGCCGTCTCGGTGGCAAACAGCTTGGCCATGGCCGCTTCCTTCAGGCAGGGCTGGCCGGCGTCGCGCAGGGCGGCGGCGTGCCAGATCAGCTGGCGCGCCGCTTCCAGCCGGGTGGCGCACTCGGCCAGGCGAAAGGCCACGGCCTGGTGCTCGATGATGGGTTTGCCGAAGCTCTCGCGCTCCTTGGCGTAGGCAATCGCCACGTCGAGCGCGCTGCGCGCCATGCCCACGCTTTGCGCGGCAATGCCGATGCGCCCGCCTTCCAGCGCCGACAGGGCGATCCTGTAGCCCTCGCCCTCCTCGCCGATCAGGTTGGCGGCCGGAACACGGCAGTCGACCAGGTTGATCTGCGCCGTGTCGCTGCTGTGCTGGCCCAGCTTGTCTTCCAGCCGCGCCACCTGCCAGCCGGCGTTGCCCAGGCGGTGCGTGGGCACGATGAAGGCGCTCATGCCGCGCTTGCCCGCGGCCTTGTCGGTGACGGCGATGACCACCGCCACGTGGCCGTTGTGCCCGCTGGTGATGAACTGCTTGACGCCGTTGAGCACGTAGTCGCCGCCCTCGCGCCGCGCCGTGGTGCGCAGGCTGGAGGCGTCCGAGCCCACGTGCGGCTCGGTCAGGGCAAAGGCGCCCAGGTATTCGCCGCGCGCCGCCGGGGCCAGCCACTCTTGCTTCTGCGCCTCGCTGCCGTAGCGCATCAGGATGGCGTTGTAGGGGCAGTTGGTGACGGAAATCGCGGTGCTGGTGCCGCCGTCGCCGGCGGCGATTTCCTCCAGCACCAGCGCCAGCGTCAGGTAGTCGAGGCCGGCGCCGCCGTAGGACTCGGGCACGCAGATGCCGTAGGCGCCCAGTTGCGCCAGGCCCTGGTGCGCCTCGGCCGGGAAGGCATGCGCCTTGTCCCAGGCGGCGGCCTGGGGCCAGAGTTGCTCCTGCGCGAAGGCGCGTACGGCGTCGCGGATCAGGCGTTGGTCTTCGGTCAGCAGCATGGTGGACTCACAGGGTGGTGCGCGCCCATTGTCGGTCAGGCGGCGCGGCCGCCGGGCGACGCATCGGCGCGCCACGGCATGCGGGCTGCTCGTGGATCGCACGGCGGCGCACCACACTGTAGCGCCGCCGAGGGCGCGCGCCGATCAGCCGGCGCGGCGCGCGCGCACCGCCGCCGCCAGCGTGTCCAGCAGCGGCACGGTCTGGGCGAAGCTGATGCAGGCGTCGGTCACCGACACGCCGTGGCGCAGCGGCTGGCCGGGCACGATGTCCTGACGGCCTTCTTCCAGATGGCTTTCGATCATCACGCCCATGATGCGGCGATCGCCCGCCGCCA
>JADLIA010000161.1 GCA_020848515.1 Rubrivivax sp.
AAGTCTGCGCTCGATCACAGCCCGCGAAGCGCCGCGGCATCCACCTCCGTCCCCTCGTCACCCCTGGTTCAACGGGTTCGCCACTGGCCGATGTCGCATCGTCGGTTCACTCGATGTTCTGCACCTGCTCGCGCATCTGCTCGATCAGCACCTTCATGTCGACGCTGATGCGCGTGAGTTCCAGCACGGCCGCCTTCGAACCCAGCGTGTTGGCTTCGCGGTGCAACTCCTGGATCAGGAAGTCGAGCCGCTTGCCGGTTTCGCCGCCCTGGTGCAGCACCGCTTCGATTTCGTCCAGGTGTGCCGCCAGCCGGCCCAGTTCCTCGGCCACGTCGATGCGGATGGCGTAGGCCGTGGCCTCGGCCAGGGCGCGCTCCTGCGCCGCCTCGGCGCCGATCTGACCCTCGCCGCTGGCCAGCGCTTCGCGCCAGCGGTCCAGAAAGCGCTGCTTCTGCGCCTGCACCGCCTGCGGCACCAGCGGTTCGGCGGCGCGTGCCAGCGCGCGCAGTTGGGTGACGCGTTCGCCGATCAGGCGCGCCAGCCGTGCGCCTTCGCGCTCGCGTGCGGCAACGAAGTCGTCCAGCACCCGGCGCGCCAGCGCCCGCAGCGTCTCGGCCGCGGCCTCGTCGCTCAGGCTGTCGGTGCCGCCCGCCAGGCGCAGCACCTCGGCCACCGACAGGCGCGTGGCCTGTGGCAGCCAGTTGCACACCTGGTCCTCCAGCGTGGCCAGTCGCTGCAGCAGGCGTGGCGACGGCTCGGCCAGCGCGTCATCGGCCTGGCCCTGCAGCCAGGCGCGCAACTCCACCTTGCCGCGCCGCAGGCGCTGGCCCAGCAGCTCGCGCAGCGCCGGTTCGTGCGGACGCAGTTCGTCGGCCAGCCGAAAGCTCAGGTCCAGAAAGCGGCTGTTGACGGAGCGCAACTCCATGCCTACGCCGCCCCGTGCATTCTTGGCGCCGGAGCCGCCCTCGGCGTCGCCGGCGAGGGCTTGCTGACCGCTGGCGTAACCGGTCATACTGTAAACTGACATATTACTTTTCCGGGTACAGGGTGGTCTTGGCGACGGGTCCCAGCGGGATCGGTGCGCGACCCAGTGGCCCGGGCCGATCGACGCCGCAAATTATGTCAAAGGCCAAGCCCGCGCCCCTGCCGCCCGATACCGAGATCGGCGGCTACCGCGTGCTGCGCAGGATCTCGGCCGGCGGCTTCGGTGTGGTGTACCTGGCGGTCGACCGTGAAGGCCAGCAGGTGGCCATCAAGGAATACCTGCCCTCGGCATTGACATTGCGTGAACCGGGCGAACTGGTGCCCCAAGTGGCGCCCGAAAAGCTGTCCCTGTACCGGCTGGGTCTCAAGAGCTTTTTCGAGGAAGGCCGGTCGCTGGCGCAGATCTCCCACCCGTCGGTGGTGAGCGTGCTGAACTTCTTCCGCCAGAACGAGACCGTCTACATGGTGATGAATTACCTGGAGGGCGCGACCCTGCAGGATTTCATCGTCACTGCGCGCGAGTTGAAGAAGCAGAAGGTGTTCCGCGAGTCCACCATCCGGTCGCTGTTCGACGAGATCCTGCGCGGTCTGCGCATCGTTCATCAGCACAAGATGCTGCACCTGGATCTGAAGCCGGCCAACATCTTCATCACCGACGACAACAAGGCGGTGATGATCGACTTTGGCGCTGCGCGCGAGGTGCTGAACAAGGAAGGCAACTTCACTCGTCCCATGTACACGCCAGGCTTTGCCGCACCCGAGATGTACCGGCGCGACTCCACCATGGGACCGTGGACCGACGTGTACGCCATCGGTGCCTGCATCTATTCGTGCATGCACGGCTATCCGCCCAACGACGCGCCGCAGCGACTTGAAAAGGACCGTCTGTCGCTGTCGCTGACGCGCATGCGCGGTGTCTACTCGGACAACCTGATCGAGGTGGTCGAATGGTGCATGTCGCTCGACCCGCTGTCGCGCCCGCAATCGGTATTTGCGCTGCAGAAGGAACTGTCGCGCGAAGGTGAGCGCCAGTACACCCGCCTGTCGGTCGGCGAGCGCGTGCGCCTGCAGTTCGACAACATGATGAACGACACCAAGCAGAGTCTGAAGCGGGTCACGCGCTTCGGTGCGCGTCCGAAGTAAGTTCTTCTGCCATGAAATTTTCGGTCTTCCAGCTCAGCCGCCGCGGCGGGCGTGAGAAAAACGAGGATCGCATGGGTTACAGCTACACGCGCGATGCGGGGTTGTTTGCACTGGCCGACGGCATGGGCGGACACCCCGAGGGTGAAGTGGCGGCCCAGATTGCCTTGCAGACGATGTCGGCGCTGTTTCAGCGCGAGGCGCGGCCGAGCCTCGCGGTGCCGACCAGCTTTCTGGCGTCCAGTCTGATGGGCGCGCACCACCAGATCATTCGCTATGCCAGCGAGCGCGGTCTGCTGGATACCCCGCGTACCACCCTGGTGGCTGCCCTGGTGCAGGAAGGGGAGCTGCACTGGATGCACTGCGGCGACTCGCGACTGTACGTGGTGCGCGACGGCCAGTTGCTGGTGCGCACCCGCGACCATTCGTACAGCGAGGCGCAGGCCGGTGCCGGCATGACATCCGAAGCCATCAACCGCAACGTGCTGTTCACCTGCCTGGGCTCGACCGTACGGCCGATGTTCGACATCGCTGGCCCGCTGCGCCTGATGCAGGGCGACCGCGTGCTGCTGTGCTCCGATGGTCTGTGGGGCAGCCTGGACGATGACCTGATCGTGCGCACCCTGGGCGCGCTGCCGGTGGCCAAGGCCGTGCCGGCGTTGGTTGATGTGGCCTTGCAGAACGCGGGCGAACACTCGGACAACGTCACGGTGCTGGCGTTCGAGTGGGA
The DNA here is from genome assembly GCA_020848515.1 of Rubrivivax sp. GTDB lineage: Bacteria > Pseudomonadota > Gammaproteobacteria > Burkholderiales > Burkholderiaceae_C > Ottowia. The sequence continues at coordinate 2,855 of JADLIA010000161.1, forward strand.
AAGCCCGCCCGAATCGGCGTTCGAGCACAGCGGCTTCACCGAAACCCAGGTGCTGAGCGACGAGGTGTTCGCCTCCACCATCCAGGCCGGGGCCTACGATCCGCTGCTGGACGACCTGGACGACGAGGCCATCGAGCGCTCCATCGCCGAGATCAATGCCGCCATCCAGCGCACGGCCATGAACCGCCGCTGAGCGGGTGCGGGCCGCGGCGTGGCATGCTGCGCGCCTGGCCGACTTTCTTCGACACCATGAATGCCTCCGTTTCGTCCCCCGCGCGCACCGACCGTGCGCCCGACCAGTTGCGCCCGGTGCGCATCACCCGCCACTACACCCGCTACGCCGAAGGTTCGGTGCTGATCGAATTTGGTCACACCCAGGTGCTGTGCACCGCCTCGGTGGAAGAAAAGGTGCCGCCGCACAAGCGCGGCAGCGGTGAGGGCTGGGTCACGGCCGAATACGGCATGCTGCCGCGCGCCACCCACACGCGGGGCGACCGCGAAGCGGCGCGCGGCAAGCAAAGCGGGCGCACGCAGGAGATCCAGCGTCTGATCGGGCGCAGCCTGCGCGCCGTGTTCGACCTCACCAAGCTGGGCGAGCGCAGCATCCTGCTGGACTGCGACGTGTTGCAGGCCGACGGCGGCACGCGCACCGCGGCCATCACCGGCGCGTTCGTGGCGGCGCAGGACGCGGTGAGCGGCCTGCTGGCGCGCGGGCTGATCGCCGAGTCGCCGATCCTGCACCCGGTGGCGGCGATCTCGGTAGGCATCGTCGGCGGCGTGCCGATGCTCGATCTCGACTACGCCCAGGACTCAACCTGCGACACCGACATGAACGTGGTCATGACCGGCGCCGGCCACTACGTCGAGGTGCAGGGCACGGCCGAGGGCGCGGCGTTTTCGCGCGCCGAGATGGACCAGCTCCTGCGGCTGGCCGAAAAGGGCATTGGCGAGCTGATCGAGATGCAACGCCGTTCGCTATTGAATTGATAGCTTGTGGCGCTTGCTGGACAAGCGCCAGAGGGTGATTTGAATGAGAATCGTGCTGGCCTCCAACAACCCGGGCAAGCTGGCCGAGCTGCAAGCCATGCTGGCCCCGCTGGGCATGGACCTGGTGCGCCAGGCTGAACTGGGCATCGGCGAGGCGGCCGAGCCCTTCCGCACCTTCGTGGAAAACGCGCTCGCCAAGGCGCGCCACGCCGCCGCGGCCAGCGGTCTGCCGGCGCTGGCCGACGACGCCGGCCTGTGCGTCGACGCCTTCGGCGGCCTGCCGGGCGTGGACACGGCGTACTACGGCACCCAGTTCGGCTACGCCAAAGGCGACGCCGGCAACGTGTGCGCGTTGCTGGAGCAGATGCAGGGCATCGACAATCGCCGCGCCGCCATGGTCAGCACCCTGGTGGCGCTGCGCCGCGCCGACGACCCCGAGCCGCTGATCGCCGTCGGACGCGTGGTGGGCGAGATCGCGCGCGCGCCGCGCGGCAGCGGGGGCTTCGGCTTCGATCCGGTGATGTTCATCCCCGAGCACGGCCAGACCTTTGCCGAGATGCCGACCGACACGAAGAACGCCCTCAGCCACCGTGGTCGCGCCGTGGCGGCGATGGTGGCCTTGATGCGCGAGCGCTGGCTGTGAACAACGACGTCCGGCACTACCTGCGCCCCGGCACCCTGCAGCTGCCGGCGCTGCCGCCGCTGTCGCTTTATCTGCACCTGCCCTGGTGCCTGAAGAAGTGCCCGTACTGCGACTTCAACTCGCACGAGCGGCGCACCGGTGTCGACGCGCGGGCCCAGCAGGGGCGCTACGTCGACGCGCTGCTGGCCGACCTGGAGGCCAGCCTGCCGCTGGTGTGGGGGCGGCCGGTCTACAGCGTGTTCATCGGCGGCGGCACGCCCAGCCTGTTCGAGCCGGACGACATCGACCGTCTGATCGCCGGCGTGCGCGCGCGCCTGCCGCTGGAGCCGATGTGCGAGATCACGCTGGAAGCCAACCCCGGCACCTTCGAGCGCGAGCGTTTCGCGGCGTTTCGGGCGGCCGGCGTGACGCGCCTGTCGGTCGGGGTGCAGAGCTTTCATGACCGGCACCTGAAGGCGCTGGGCCGGGTGCACGACGGCGCCCAGGCGCGCGCCGCGCTGCAGGAAGCGGCGCGCGCTTTCGACACCTTCAACCTCGACCTGATGTATGCGCTGCCCGGCCAGACCCTGGCCGAGCTGGAGCAGGACCTGCGCACGGCGCTCGACTTTGCGCCGCCGCACCTGTCGATCTATCACCTGACCATCGAGCCCAACACCGTGTTCGCCAAGTTCCCGCCGCGCCTGCCGGACGAGGACACGGCCTGGGACATGCTCGACCGCATCACCGCGCTGACCGCCGACGCCGGCCTGGCGCGCTACGAAGTGTCGGCCTACGCGCGCCCCGGCCACCGCTGCGTGCACAACCTCAACTACTGGGAATTCGGCGACTACCTGGGGCTGGGCGCCGGTGCGCACGGCAAGCTGAGCTTTCCGCACCGCATCGTGCGTCAGGTGCGGCACCGCCAGCCCGAGCGCTACATGGAGCAGGCGCTGGCCGGCGACGCCGTGGCGCAGGCGCACGAAGTGGCGCGTGCCGAGCTGCCGCTGGAATTCATGCTGAACGCGCTGCGCCTGAAGGACGGCTTCAGCCTGACCGACTACACCGAGCGCACCGGCATGCCGCCCAGCAGCATCGCCAGCGCGCTGCAGCAGGCCGAGCAGTCCGGCTGGCTGCAGCGCGAGGGGGCCTGGATCCGGCCGACGGCGCGCGGTTTCGACTTTCTGAGCGATCTGCAGCAGCTGTTTCTGCCCGAAGGCTGAGCCTGGCGGCGCGCCGTCAGATCTGGCTCAGCAGGTCGGGTGCCGGAAAGCCGGTGGCGTGGACCAGGGCTCCAAGCAGGGCCCGCCAGTCGGTGCCGACCTCGATCAGCGCCATCTGCGCCGCCCCCATGAAACCGCTGGCCACGCTGTGCTGCAGAAAGCTCAGCATGGCGTCGTAGTAGCCGTCCTGGTTGAGCAGGCCCACCGGCTTGTCGTGGTAGCCGAGCTGGCGCCAGGTCCAGGTCTCGAAGAACTCTTCGAAGGTGCCGATGCCGCCCGGCAGCGCCAGAAAGGCGTCGGCCCGTTCGGCCATCTGGCGCTTGCGCTCGTGCATGGTTTCCACCACATGCAGCTCGTGGCAGCCGCGGTGCGCGTGCTCGCGCTCCACCAGCACGCGCGGGATGATGCCGACCACGCGCCCGCCCGCCGCCAGCGTGGCGTCGGCCACCACGCCCATCAGGCCGGCGCGGCCGCCGCCGTACACCAGCTGGCCGCCGTGGCGACCGATCCAGTGGCCGACCTGGGCGGCGACGTCGGCAAACGCCTGCGCCTCGCCCGGGCGCGAGCCACAGTAGACACAGATGGAAAAAGCAGGTTCAGAAGCAGCAGCAGCGGTCATGAGGAGAACAGGTGGGTGTACAGCGCGGCGAGCCAGATACCCGCCCCCAGCAGCAGGCTCAGCAGCACGGCGGCCGAACCCATGTCCTTGGCGCGTTTGGACAAAGCATGCCATTCGGGGCCGATGCGGTCGATGGCCGACTCGATGCCGGAGTTGAGCAGCTCGACCATCAGCACCAGCAGCAGCGAGCCGACCAGCAGCGCCACCTCGACCCAGGTGCGGCCAAGCCACAGCGCCGCCGGCAGCAGCACCAGGGCCAGCAGGGCTTCCTGGCGGAAGGCGGGTTCGCCCCAGCCGGCCCGGAGCCCGGCCAGCGAATGGCCTGTGGCGTGCCACAGCCGCGCCAGCCCGGTGCGCCGCTGGTGCGCATGGGCGGGCGCTTGCTCGCGAGGGCGATCGGTGGGCGGCATGGCGTCGGGGAGCGCGGCGGCACGGATCACTGGCGACGCCTGGCGGCATCGGGCTGCACGTCGATCAGGCGCGTGCCGGCCCAGGCGTCGTGCCAGAACTGCTGTTCGCGCTGAAACCGGCTCAGCAGGGCCCAGACGGCGATCCAGCCGAACATCAGCACGGTGACCTCACTGCCCGACAGGCGAAACGGCGCCATGGCCGCCAGCGGCGGCAGAAACCACAGCCAGGCCAGCAGGTAGCGCAGCAGCGCGCGCGGCCAGCGCAGCGGCAGGCCGTGCCGGTCGACCACGCGGATGTGCCAGGTTTTCATGGGCAGGGTCTGGCCCTTCACCCAAAAGTACACGAAATACAAGGCCAGCACCACGAACAGCAGCGCCTGCAGCGCGTGGCGGTTGTCCAGCGCATGGCGCGTGTTGGTGGCAATACCGAACACCAGGCCCGGCAGCACCACCACGCCGAACATCAGCGTGCCTTCGTACAGCCAGCAGGCCATGCGGCGGCGCAGCGAGGGGGCGCGCAGCGGCGAGCCTGCGACGGCAATGGGCGTGGATGGGGTGGCGGCGGAGGAGTTCATGCAACAAGCGGGGCGCGGGCGCCCGGGTCCGACACGCCCCGGAGCAAAGCCACCGGCCGCTCAGCGCGATTCGGTGTTGGGCGCGGCCGGCCTGGGGCGCTGGGGCAGCAGTGTATTGCGGTTGACCCGGGCCGGCACCGGCGCACTGGCGGGGGCTTCAGGCAGCACCACGGGCACCGGCGGGCGCGCCGGGCGCACCAGCCGTTCGGCCGGCACGGGCCGCAGCGCCGGCGCCGCGCCTGCCGGAGGCTTGGGCCGCTCGCGCGCCAGGCGGGCGCGTTCTTCTTCGGGCAGCGCCTGGTATTCCTCCCATTTGGCGCGCCGTTCGTCGGTGGGCACCTTGCGCACCTCGCCGAAATTGAGCCGAGCCTGGGTGCGCTGGGCCGGTGTGAGGTTGGCCCATTCGGTCATGCGGCCCTGCAGGGTTGCGCGCTCCTGCGGCGTCATGCGACTGAAGTTCTGGGTCAGGGCGATCCACTTGCGCTGCTGGTCGGAACCCAGCGACGCCCAGTCACGCTCCAGCGGCGCCAGCGCGGTGCGCTGGGCCGTGCTCAGGCTGCGCCACTCGATCTGGCCACCGACGGCGGCCGCTGAGCCCGGCTTGGCCACCTCCTGGGCATGCGCCGGCCACAGCGTCAACGCCGTCAGGGCAAGCAACAGAACCGGCAGGAAATGGCGCATCAGGGGCAATGCCAGCGGCCCATGGGTCTGAATCACTGGCTGAGGGTGGAAGAGGTGCGGCCGAGATCGGACTTGATGAATTGGAGGAAACCCGGATCGGCGTAAGCCTCCGGCGGCAGATCGTCGGTCAGCAGGGCGGCGTCGAGCTCGGCCACCTCGGTGGCGCGGTCGTTGTCCTGCACCACATCGATGGCGACCAGGCCGGCCACCAGCACCAGCATCAAGGCGGCGGACGCCAGGCGGCCCCAGAAGCCGGCGCCGTTGTCGCCCGCGCCGAGCGTCAGGGTTGCGCCCTGACGCACCGCTGCCCAGCTGGGGCGCGCGACCCGCTGTGTCACCGGCTGGCGGCGCTGGGCCAGCGCGCGCTCGCGCGCCGCCCGCAGACGTTCGCGCACGTCGTGCGGCAGCTCATGGGTGCCGGCCGACAGGCGCGCGCCCACGCGCAGGCCGAAGCGGCTGCGCAGCGATTCCGTGTGGTGTTGACTGAAATTCGTGTTCATGGCTGGATACCCTTGGCTCTCAAGGCCTTCGCCAGCGCCTGGACTGCGCGCGAGCAGTGCGTCTTGACACTGCCTTCGGAACACCCCATGACCGCTGCCGTTTCGGCAACATCCATTTCCTCCCAGTAACGCAACAGAAATGCCTCGCGTTGACGGTTGGGCAGGGCCTGGATTTGTAACTCGATTTCGTGCAGCACCTGCGCGCGCCGGGTGGCGTCTTCGGCGCTTTCGATCTGCGTGCTGTCGCTGGCGCCGGCGAAGATCTCCAGCAGGTCGAATTCTCCGTCGCCATCTTCGGCGTCGAAGTCGCTCATGTTGGAAAACAGCGCGTTACGGGTCTTCTGGCGACGAAACCAGTCCAGCGTGCTGTTGGACAGGATGCGCTGGAACAGCAGCGGCAGCTCGGCGGCCGGCTTGTCGCCGTAGTGCTCGGCCAGCTTCATCATGCTGTCCTGCACGATGTCCAGCGCCGCGTCGTCGTCGCGCACGTGGTAGACCGTGCGCTTGAACGCCCGCTTCTCGACGTTGCGCAGAAAGTCGGAGAGTTCCTGATCGGTGGCCAAGGAAATGTGCGGCGGGCGAGACGGTGAACGGGCGCCTCGCCGCGAGGTGCAAGGGGCGGGCAAGGGCAGTGCGCGCGAGATTATGGCACCGGGGGCGAACACGATTTTTGGGAGTCGGCGCAGCATGCCATGTTGCAGTGCGATAATGCGTGTTGCAGTCATCAGAGCAAACGGGTCAGCGCCGGCGGCAGAAGTGAGGCCGCCCATGGTGTCTGGCCTCAAGTCCTGAAGCGGCCTCACAAGGGCTGGCAAGGGGCACCCAAGGTTTTTCGTCAGAGAAATTCTCGAAAGGTTGAACGACATGGAAATCAGCAAAGCCGAACTGAAGTCGGCCGCCGTCGCGGCGTCCGCCGACACTTCCCAGGCCCCGCAGGAGCTGCGCGGCGCCGAAATCCTCATCAAGGCCCTGCAGGCCGAAGGCGTCAAATACGTCTGGGGTTACCCCGGCGGCGCCGTGCTGCACATCTACGACGCCTTCTACAAGCAGGACACCATCCAGCATGTGCTGGTGCGTCACGAGCAGGCGGCGGTGCACGCGGCCGACGGCTACGCGCGTGCCACCGGCGACGTCGGCGTGGCCCTGGTCACCTCCGGCCCCGGCGTGACCAATGCCGTCACCGGCATCGCCACCGCCTACATGGACTCGATCCCGATGGTGATCATCACCGGCCAGGTGCCGACGGCCGCCATCGGCCAGGACGCCTTCCAGGAATGCGACACCGTGGGCATCACGCGCCCCATCGTCAAGCACAACTTCCTGGTCAAGGACGTGCGCGACATGGCCGAGGTGATGAAGAAGGCCTTTCACATCGCGCGCTCCGGCCGGCCCGGCCCGGTGGTGGTGGACATCCCCAAGGACGTGTCGTTCGAGAAGACGGCCTACAAGGGCTATCCGCAGAGCGTTGAGATGCGCTCGTACAACCCGGTCAGGAAGGGCCACGGCGGTCAGATCCGCAAGGCGCTGCAACTGCTGCTGGCGGCCAGGCGGCCCTACATCTACACCGGCGGCGGCGTGCTGCTGGCCGACGCCTGCGCCGAGCTGCGCACGCTGGTTGATCTGCTCAATTGCCCGGTGACCCACACGCTGATGGGGCTGGGCGCGTTCCCGGCGTCGGACCGGCGCTTTCTGGGCATGCTGGGCATGCACGGCACCTGGGAAGCCAACAACGCCATGCAGCACTGCGACGTGCTGCTTGCCGTGGGCGCGCGCTTCGACGACCGCGTGATCGGCAACCCCAAGCATTTCGCGCAGAACGAGCGCAAGATCATCCACATCGACATCGACCCGTCGTCGATCTCCAAGCGCGTCAAGGTCGACGTGCCCATCGTCGGCGACGTCAAGGACGTGCTGACCGAGATGATCGGCATGATCCGCGAGGCCGGTGCGCGCCCCGATGAGGCCGCGCTGGCCGACTGGTGGAAGACGGTCGAGGGCTGGCGCGCGCGCGACTGCATGAAGTACGACCGCGCCAACACCGACGTCATCAAGCCGCAGAAGGTGATCGAAACCCTGTGGGAAATGACCCGCGGCGCGGACGCCTACATCACCTCCGACGTCGGCCAGCACCAGATGTGGGCGGCGCAGTACTACCGCTTCGACGAGCCGCGCCGCTGGATCAACTCGGGCGGCCTCGGCACCATGGGCGTGGGCATTCCCTACGCCATGGGCATCAAGCTGGCCCGGCCCGACAGCGAGGTGTACTGCGTGACCGGCGAAGGCTCGGTGCAGATGTGCATCCAGGAGCTGTCCACCTGCCTGCAGTACAACACGCCGATCAAGATCATCTCGCTCAACAACCGCTACCTGGGCATGGTGCGTCAGTGGCAGGAATTGCAGTACGCCGGCCGCTACAGCCACAGCTACATGGACGCGCTGCCGAACTTCGTCAAGCTGGCCGAAGCCTATGGCCACGTCGGCATGCTGATCGAGCGGCCGCAGGACGTCGAGCCCGCGCTGCGCGAGGCGCGCAAGCTCAAGGACCGCACGGTGTTCATGGACTTCCGCACCGATCCGACCGAGAACGTGTTCCCGATGGTGGAGCCCGGCAAGGGCATCACCGAAATGCTGCTGGGCTCGGAAGAGTTGTAAGAAAAACGGCTCTGGCGCAGACTGGATCAGCGCCAGCAGCTATCGTATTAATAGCAAGACGAATCTATTGTCCGCCAAGCCCGCGCATTACCGTGCGCGGGGGAGGGCGGCGAAAAGAGGAATCGACCCATGAAACACATCATTGCCGTACTGATCGAGAACGAAGCGGGCGCCCTGTCCCGTGTGGTGGGCCTGTTTTCGGCCCGGGGCTACAACATCGAGTCGCTCATCGTGGCGCCCACCGAAGACCCCAGCCTGTCGCGCATGACCATCCAGACGCGCGGCTCCGACGAGGTGATCGAGCAGATCACCAAGCATCTCAATCGCCTGATCGAAGTGGTCAAGGTGGTCGACCTGACCGAGGGCAGCTACATCGAGCGCGAGCACATGATGGTCAAGGTGCGCGCCGTCGGCAAGGAGCGCGAGGAAATCAAGCGCATGGCCGACATCTTCCGCGGCCGCATCATCGACGTCACCGACAAGAGCTACACCATCGAGCTCACCGGCGACCAGGGCAAGCACGACGCCTTCCTGAACGCGATCGACAAATCCGCCATCCTGGAGACCGTGCGCACCGGCGCCAGCGGCATCGGGCGTGGCGAACGACTGCTGAAGGTTTGAGGCCACAGCGCCCGCCCATCCTGCGCAAGCAGCTCTTTATTCCATAGCAAGCAAAGCATCAGAAGGAGAAACCCGTGAAAGTTTTCTACGACAAAGACTGTGACCTGAGCCTGATCAAGGGCAAGACCGTGGCCATCATCGGCTATGGCTCGCAGGGCCACGCCCACGCCCAGAACCTGAACGACAGCGGTGTCAAGGTGGTGGTCGGCCTGCGCAAGGGCGGCGCCAGCTGGGCCAAGGTCGAAAAGGCCGGCCTGAAGGTGATGGAGGTCAACGACGCCGTCAAGGCCGCCGACGTGGTGATGATCCTGCTGCCCGACGAGCAGATCGCCGAGGTGTACAGGAACAACGTCGAGCCCAACATCAAGTCCGGCGCCTCGCTGGCCTTTGCCCACGGCTTCAACGTGCACTACAACCAGGTGGTGCCGCGCGCCGACCTGGACGTGTGGATGGTGGCGCCCAAGGCCCCCGGCCACACCGTGCGCAACACCTACACCCAGGGCGGCGGCGTGCCGCACCTGGTGGCGGTGCACCAGGACAAGAGCGGCAAGGCGCGCGATCTGGCGCTGTCCTACGCCATGGCCAACGGCGGCGGCAAGGCCGGCATCATCGAGACCAACTTCAAGGAAGAGACCGAGACCGACCTGTTCGGCGAACAGGCCGTGCTGTGCGGCGGCACCGTCGAGCTGATCAAGATGGGCTACGAGACCCTGGTCGAGGCCGGCTACGCGCCCGAAATGGCCTACTTCGAGTGCCTGCACGAGCTCAAGCTGATCGTCGATCTGATCTATGAAGGCGGCATCGCCAACATGAACTACTCGATCAGCAACAACGCTGAATATGGCGAGTACGTGACCGGCCCCAAGGTCGTCAACGAAAGCTCGCGCCAGGCCATGCGCGAGGCGCTGCGCAACATCCAGAACGGCGACTACGCCAAGCAGTTCATCCTGGAAGGCCGCACCGCCTATCCCAGCATGACCGCGCGCCGCCGCAACATGTCCGAGCACAGCATCGAGGTGGTGGGCGCCAAGCTGCGCGCCATGATGCCGTGGATCGCCAAGAACAAGCTGGTCGATCAGACGCGCAACTGATCCTGACCACGGCGGTGGGCCGCTGGCGCGCTGCCTGCGGGCGCGAGCCACGGCCGTACTTGGGCGGCTCGCGCGTGCCACCCGTCCCCCGAGGCCACGCCCCGCGTGGCCTTTTTTGTGCCCGAGTCGTTACACTGCACGGCAGCGGCGGCCCCGTCGGGGCTGCCGCCATACTATGAATTTCATAGCTGCTCGCGCTGTCTGCGGGCGGCATGAGCTGCAATCTGATGCCTGACCACGAGTTTTCGACCCCACGGCCACCGGACGACCTGCCGCCACCCCGGCGCCGCAAGGGCATCTATGTGCTGCCCAACATGATCACGCTGGCGGCGCTGTTCGGTGGCTTCTACGCCATCGTCATGGCCATGCACGGGCAGTTTGCCGCCGCCGCCACCGGCATCTTCGCCGCCATGGTGCTCGACAGCCTGGACGGCCGCGTGGCGCGCATGACGCACACCCAAAGCGCCTTCGGCGAGCAGATGGATTCGCTGTCGGACATGGTCAGCTTCGGTGCCGCGCCGGCGCTGGTGGCCTACATGTGGGCCCTGCAGCCGCTGGGCAAGGCCGGCTGGTTCGCTGCCTTCGTCTACTGCGCCTGCGCGGCGCTGCGGCTGGCGCGCTTCAACGTCAACACCGGCGTGGTCGACAAGCGCTACTTCCAGGGCCTGCCCTCGCCGGCGGCGGCGGCGCTGGTGGCGGGCTTCATATGGCTGACCAGCACCATGATCGAGGCGCAGCGCGAGGTGCCGCTGTTTCGTGCCCTGATCTCGGCGCTCGGCGGCGCGCGCGTGGCGCGTGGCGACTTTTCCTGGCTGCTGTTCGCCATCACGCTGTTCGCCGGGCTCACCATGGTCACCAACACCCCCTACTACAGCTTCAAGGACCTGCGCGGGCGGCGCAGCGTGCCCTTCGTCATGCTGGTGCTGGCGGCGCTGCTGATCGCCGTCATCAGCATCGAGCCGGCCACCATGCTGTTTCTGGTGTTCGTCGGCTATGCGCTGTCGGGCTACGTGGTGTATGTGTGGCGCAAGGCCAAGGGCGAGCACGCCAGCATCGTCAGCACCTCCACCGACGAGCCTGACGAACGCGGGCTGCACCATGACTGAGCGCGCTCGGTGAAATCACCGATGCACACGCCAGCCAAGCCATGTGCTACAGTTACCGTTCCATGAACAAGTCGCTGGCGCTACGACTGGCAACGCCGAACGGGCGGGGACGGTAGCGCGCGCAACTTTTTCCTGTAAAGGCCCGTTTGCACCCGCAGCGGGCCTTTTTGTTTGCTCAAGACGTTTTTCGCTGGCGGGAATCCCAAGCTTCATTTTTCCGGAGAACAGCCCATGACCGACCGACTCATCATCTTCGACACCACCTTGCGCGACGGCGAACAATCGCCCGGCGCCAGCATGACCAAGGACGAAAAGCTGCGCATCGCACGCCAGCTCGAGCGCCTGCGGGTGGACGTGATCGAGGCCGGCTTTGCCGCCAGCAGCAACGGCGACTTCGAGTGCGTCAAGGCGATCGCCGAGGTGATCAAGGACTCCACCGTGTGCTCGCTCTCGCGCGCCAACGACCGCGACATCGCGCGCGCCGCCGAGGCGCTGCAGGGCGCCGCGCGCGGGCGCATCCACACCTTCATCGCCACCAGTCCGCTGCACATGGAGAAAAAGCTGCGCATGACGCCCGACGAGGTGTTCGAGCAGGCACGCCTTGCGGTGCGCTTTGCGCGCAACCTGCGCGACGACATCGAGTTCAGCGCCGAGGACGGCTACCGCAGCGACATCGACTTTCTGGCCCGCGTGTGTGAGGCGGTGATCAAGGAAGGCGCCACCACCATCAACATCCCGGACACCGTGGGCTACGCCATTCCCGAGCTGTACGGCCACTTCATCAAGACCCTGCGCGAGAAAGTGCCCAACAGCGACCAGGCGATCTGGAGCGTGCACTGCCACAACGACCTGGGCATGGCGGTCGCCAACAGCCTGGCGGGCGTCAAGCTCGGCGGCGCGCGCCAGGTCGAATGCACCATCAACGGCCTGGGCGAGCGCGCCGGCAACTGCTCGCTCGAAGAGGTGGTGATGGCGGTCAAGACGCGGCGCGATCACTTTGGGCTGGACGTCGGCATCGACACCAGCCAGATCGTGCCGGCCAGCCGCATGGTCAGCCACACCACCGGCTTCGTGGTGCAGCCCAACAAGGCGGTGGTGGGGGCCAACGCCTTTGCGCACGCCAGCGGCATCCATCAGGACGGCGTGCTGAAGGCGCGCGACACCTACGAGATCATGCGCGCCGAAGACGTGGGCTGGAGCGCCAACAAGATCGTGCTGGGCAAGCTGTCGGGCCGCACCGCGTTCAAGCAGCGCCTGCAGGAGCTCGGCGTGGTGCTCGAATCGGAGGGCGAAGTCATGGCCGCCTTCGCCAAGTTCAAGGATCTGGCCGACCGCAAGAGCGAGATCTTCGACGAGGACATTCTGGCCCTGGTCAGTGACGAAAGCGTGACCGCCGAGAAAGAGCAGTACGGCTTCATCTCGCTGGCCCAGCGCAGCGAAACCGGCGAGACCCCGCATGCCGAGATCGTGTTCACCATCGACGGCCGCGAGGTGCGCGGTGTGTCCGACGGCAACGGCCCGGTGGACGCCTCGCTGAAGGCGATCGAAAGCCAGGTGTCGAGCGGCGCCGAGATGGTGCTCTACTCGGTCAACGCCATCAGCGGCAACACCGAAAGCCAGGGCGAGGTCACCGTGCGTCTGCAAAACAGCGGCCGCATCGTCAACGGCGTGGGTGCCGACCCCGATATCGTGGTCGCCTCGGCCAAGGCTTATCTGAGTGCCCTCAATAAGTTACACAGCAAAGCTGACCGAGTTGCTGCGCAAGGCTAGGGTTATCCCCAGGAAATCCTTCGCAGAATGAGGAATGACTCGCAAGTCGATGATATTGCGCTCCTTTTTTCACTTCTGTACACTTGCGCCGCAAACCGGACAGGCATTGAGGAAGCGTGATGGCGGCAGCGGCGACAGGCAGGCGGGTGGTTTTTCTGACGAAGCATTTCTTCGTACTGGGTATCGCTGCCCTGCTGAGCCTGTCGGCGCTGTCCACGGCATCGGCGGCACCGGCCAAGAAGAGCGTCAAAGCCGCCGTGGCGCACAAGTCCGCCAGCGCGCCCGCCGCCCGCAGCGGCCGGCCAGCCTTGGCGCGACAGGGGCGTGAAACGCGACGCACCGCCGCCCAGCCGTCGGGTCGCACCACGGCGCGCGACACGCGCGGCGCCCGTCTGACGCTGGCCAGGCAGGAATCCCGTCGCACCAGTGGCCTGAGCGCGCGCCAGACGCGCCTGTCCCTGCGCGGCGCCAGCACATCGCAGGTCGTGCAGGCGCGGGCGCCGCGCCTGTCCTTCGGCCAGATGGCCGGCCTGCACGCGGTGGACGACCCGCTGGATCTGAAGTCCAGCGTGGCCCTGGTGCTCGACCAGGACACGCAGGAGGTGCTGCTGAGCAAAAACGATCACGCGGTGCTGCCGATCGCTTCGCTGACCAAGCTGATGACGGGCCTGGTGGTGGCCGATGCCCGCCTGCCGCTGGACGAGCTGGTCACCATCACCGAGGAAGACATCGACACCGAGAAGGGCAGCCGCTCGCGCCTGGCCGTGGGCACCCAGCTCACGCGCGGCGAGCTGATGCACCTGGCGCTGATGTCCAGCGAAAATCGCGCCGCTCATGCGCTGGGCCGCACCTATCCGGGCGGCCTGCAGCGTTTCGTGGGCCTGATGAACGCCCGCGCCCTGATGCTGGGCATGAAGGACACGCGCTACGTCGAGCCGACCGGCCTGTCCAGCGGCAACCGTTCCACCGCGCACGATCTGGCCACCCTGGTGGCCGCCGCCGCGCGCGAGCCGCTGCTGCGCCAGCTGTCCACCTCCACCGGCTACGAAGTCGCGGTGGGCAGTCGTCTGGTGCAGTACAACAACACCAACCGCCTGGTGCACGACCCGGAGTGGCAGATCGGCCTGCAGAAGACCGGCTACATCTCGGAAGCCGGTCAGTGCCTGGTGATGCAGGCGAGGGTGGCGGGCCGCAAGCTGATCATGGTGTTTCTCGATTCCAGCGGCAAGCACAGCCGTCTGGCCGACGCTGAACGCGTGCGGCGCTGGGTCGAGGTGCAGCGACCGGCCAACACCGTGGCGGGCAGCCCGAACGCCGTCTGATAGAAACTCGCGTTCAAATTGACAGATGAGCAGTGACCTCGCTGCGCTTGGATGACCCATGGGTTTTGGGTCATGCGGGGGCAGCCGGTGTCATGGGGCATGGTTCTGTAGGCTAGGTCGTCTGGGCGCGTCGTTCGTGCGCGCCGCCGGCATGCGCGTGGCCTGACGGACTTTGGCGCCGCCGCCCGATCGCTACAAGTTTGATAGCTTTCGGCGCAAGCCGGGCGGGCGCTGGCGCATGTTTTTGTTCTGATGGGGTGCTTTTCAGCGGCGTTCGTCAAAACCCAGCGCCGCCGAAATCTGCTGCGCCGTCTGTTTGAGCTTGGGCAGCCAGGCGTCGTCCAGCCGGTCGGCCGGGGCCGAGATCGACAGCCCCGCCACCAGCTTGCCCTGGTCGTCGTAGATGCCGGCGGCCATGCAGCGCACGCCCAGCTCCAGCTCTTCGTTGTCGCGCGCCACGCCGGCATGGCGGGCGCCGATCAGCTCGCGCTCGAGGGCCGGCAACTGGGTGATGCTGTTGCGGGTGTGACCGGCCAGGCCGGTGCGCGTGGCGTAGGCGCGCACGCGCTGGGGATCGTCAGACGCCAGAAACAGCTTGCCGGTGGACGTCAGGTGCAGCGGCGCCCGCCCGCCGATGGCGCGCACCACCTGCATGCCCGAGCGTTCGCTGTAGGCGCGCTCGATGTAGACGATTTCGTCGCCCTGGCGCACGCTCAGATTGACCGGTTGCTGGATCAGCCGGTGCAGCTCACGCATCGGCGCCAGCGCGGCGTCGCGCACGTTCAGGCGCGCCTTGACCAGGTTGCCCAGCTCCAGCAGCCGCATGCCCAGGCGGTAGCTGCCGGCCTCCGGCCGGTCGACGAAGCGACCGATGGTCAGGTCGTTGAGGATGCGGTGCGTGGTGGAGGGGTGCAGCCCGGTCTGCTCGCTGATGTCCTTGAGCGACATCGGCTCCTCGCGCGAAGCAAGCACGTCGATGAGCGCGAACATGCGCTCGATCACCTGGATGGTCGGCGTCTGGTGGGCGTCGGGTCTGGGGCGGCGCATGGGCGTCAGGCGGGTCGGGGGGCACGTTGCCACTGGCCGTGTTCCAGGCGTTCCAGCGGCTGAAAGCGGGCCTTGTACATCATCTTGCGGCTGCCTTCGATCCAGTAGCCCAGGTACACATGGGGCAAGCCCAGCCGGATGGCCTGCTCGATCTGCCACAGCACGGCATAGGTGCCGTAGCTGGCGCGCGGATCGGGGTCGTAGAAAGTGTAGACGGCCGACAGGCCGTCGCCCAGCACATCGACGATGGCCACCATCCGCAGGGCGCCCGGCGCGCCGTCGCGGTCCGGGTCGCGAAACTCCACCAGGCGGGAGTTGACGTTGCTTTGCAGCAGGAACTGGGTGTACTGGTCGACGCTGTCGTGGTCCATGCCGCCACCGGTGTGGCGCCCGGCCTGATAGCGCAGGTACAGGCGGTAGTGCTCGGGCACATAGCCGAGCTTGAGCACGCGCACCTGCAGGTCGCGGTGGCGTGCGCGGGCCCGGCGCTGACTGCGGTCGGGCCGGAATTCACCTGCCCGCACGCGCACCGGAACACAGGCGTTGCAACCGTCGCAGTAGGGGCGGTAGGTGAACAGTCCGCTGCGCCGAAAACCCCGCTGCACCAGACCGGAGTAGGTGTCGTTGTTGATCAGGTGGTTGGGGGTGGCGACCTGAGAGCGTGCCTGCCGGCCCGGCAGATAGCTGCACGGGTAGGGCGCCGTGGCGTAGAACTGCAGGGCCTGAAGCGGAAGATCCTTGAGGTGCGTCACCGGTCTGCGGTCAGCGGGGCTGGGGGCAGCAATGCGTCCCAGTATACGGGCTCGAACCGCCACGCCGGGGCCGGTTCATGCACCAGGCGCCGCACCGCGTCGGCGAAGGCGGCGCGCGGCATTTCGGCCGCGCCCATGAAGGCCAGATGGCGCGTGTTCTGCTGGCAGTCGATCAGCGGCAGGCCCTGGGCGCGGCACAGGGCGATCAGCGCCGCCAGGGCGATCTTGGAGCCGTCGGTGACCTGGGTGAACATGGATTCGCCGAACACCGCGCGACCGATCGTCACCCCGTACAGGCCGGCGCGCAGCTCTCCGTCGATCCAGGTCTCGACACTGAAGGCGTGGCCGGCGCGGTGCAGTGCGCCGTAGGCGTGTCGGATCTGCGGCCCGATCCAGGTGCCCGATTGGCCCTGGCGCGTGGCGCCGGCGCAGGCCGCGATGACGGCGTCGAAGGCGCTGTTGATGCGGATCTCGCAGCCCGCGCTGGCGCGAAAGCGCTGCACCACCCGGCGCAGCGAACGGTGCAGGCGAAACCGATCCACCGCCAGCACCATGCGCGGGTCGGGGCTCCACCACAGGATCGGCTCGCCTTCGCTGAACCAGGGAAAGATGGTGGCCGCGTACGCCGCCAGCAGGCTGGGCACGTCCAGCGCGCCGCCCACGGCGACCAGACCGGGCGCCGGCGAATGGGCCGGCCAGGCCTGCGACAGCGGCGGAAACGGGTCGCCCGGCTTCAGCTGCGTCAGCGGGGGCCAGGCGTTCATCAGGCGATATCGAAGTCGTGCACGCCGAATTGCCCGCGCCGGCGGTCGGCGAAGAAGCACTCCAGCGTGCGGCGCACGGCCGTGAAGGCCAGCTCGTCCCACGGAACCTCATCTTCGGTGAACAGGTGCACCTGGGCCGACTCGGGGCCGGGGTCGAAATGCTCGCTCAGCAGCCGCGCCAGATAGAACACGTGCACCTGGCCGATGCGTGGAATGCTCATGGCGCTGAAGAAGGGGCCCATCTCGATCTGGGCCCCGGCCTCTTCGGCGGTCTCGCGCGCGGCCCCCTGCGCCATGCTTTCGTCCAACTCCATGAAGCCGGCCGGCAGGGTCCATTTGCCCCAGCGCGGCTCGATGGCGCGCTGGCACAGCAGCACCCGCTCGCCCAGGTAGGGCACGGTGCCCACCACCAGCAGTGGGTTGACGTAATGAATGGTGCCGCAGGCCGGGCACACGGCACGCTCGCGCGTGTCGCCGTCGTCGGGAATGCGGTATTGCACCGGCGTGCCGCACTGGCGGCAATGCTTGATCGGAGGGCGCAGCATGGCGCACGCAGTGTAGTTCCAAGCCAGACGCGGTGGCGTGGCGGTCGCTCGCTACACTGAGAAGGTGAGAACGAACCCCTCATGCCCGCTTTGACCGCTCCAACACACCCGCTCGGCGTTGCACA
The DNA here is from genome assembly GCA_020848515.1 of Rubrivivax sp. GTDB lineage: Bacteria > Pseudomonadota > Gammaproteobacteria > Burkholderiales > Burkholderiaceae_C > Ottowia. Next base: position 20,264 of record JADLIA010000161.1, read on the forward strand.
TGCTCGCCGTGGCTCGGGCTGCGGCTGCGCTTTGCGCCTTGATCGGTTGCGTTGGGACGCTCCTCTCGGGCACCCGGCTGACCTTCCCACCTTCTGACCGCTCATGTCAGACCGCTTTGCCTTCGAGCGGGCGCCGGGCCATCTGATCCGGCGCGCGCACCAGATCGCCGTGGCCGTGTTCACCGAAGAGGTCGGCGCGCACGGCGTCACGCCGGTGCAGTTCGCCATCCTCAATGCGCTGATGCAGCAGCCCGGTGTGGACCAGGTCACACTGGCGCAGCGGGTGGCGTTCGACGCCGCCACCATCGGCTCGGTGATAGGCCGGCTGGAGAAAAAGGGCTGGCTGCGACGCCAGGCCGACGCGGCCGACCGGCGGCGCCGGCTGCTGTGGCTGACCGCCGAGGGCGAGCGCGCCGCCCTCGCCATGATCCCCTCGGTGGGGCAGGTGCAGCAGCGCCTCCTGCAGGGGCTGGACCATGCCGAGCGGCAGCAATTGCTTGCACTTCTGGACAAGCTGGTGAGGCATCATCCCCGCAGCCTGTCGGGCTGAGCGGGTGCTGCGCCCGCCGTGGCCACGCCAGGGTGCAGAAAGGAGTGCTGTTCATGACCCGTCGCATCGTTGTTCCCTGTCGTGGCGCCGTGGTGGCCGTCACCGCCGGTGCCCTGTGGCTGGCCGGCTGTGCCGGCATGACGGAAACCCAGCGCAGCACCGCCATCGGCGCCGGCGTCGGCGCGGTGGCCGGCGGTGTGATCGGCCATGGGCGCGGCGCCGTCATCGGTGCCGGGGTGGGCGCGCTGGGGGGCTACGCCTGGTCCCGCTACATGGAAGGCAAGCGCCAGCAGATGCAGCAGGCCACCGCCGGCACCGGGGTGGAGGTGACGCAGACGCCGGACAACCAGCTCAAGCTGCACATCCCGAACGACCTTTCGTTCGACACCAACCGTGCCGACCTGCAACCGCGCCTGCGGCCCATACTCGACCAGTTTGCGCAGGGCCTGGGCCAGCAGCCTGGCCTGGAGGTGTTCATCGTCGGCCATGCCGACGCCAGCGGCACCGACGCCATCAACGACCCGCTGTCGCTGGCGCGCGCCAACAGCGTGCGCGACTACCTGCTCTCGCGCGGCGTGGACGCACGCTCGATGGCCACCGAAGGCCGCGGCTCGCGCGAGCCGCTGGCCAGCAACGACTCGCCCGCCGGCCGGGCGCGCAACCGCCGGGTCGAGATCTTCCTGGCCGAGCGCGCCAGCGTGGCCGCGGCGCCGCCCGCCGCGCCGCCACCGGCCTACAGCACCCCGGTCGGCCAGCCGGTGCGCTGAGGCCCTGCGGGCTGGCGGCGCTATAGTCGTTCGGCATGAAGCTCTACAACTACTTCCGCTCGTCCGCGTCCTTCAGGGTGCGCATCGCACTGCACCTGAAGGGTCTGGCCTACGACTACCTGCCGATTCACCTTGCCAAAGGTGAGCAAAGGCAGCCCGCCTTCGCCGCCGTGACCGCCGAAGGCCTGGTGCCGGTGCTGCAGACCGATGACGAGCACCGGCTGACGCAGTCGATGGCGATCATCGAATACCTGGACGAAACCCACCCCCAGCCACCGCTGCTGCCGGCCGACGCGCTGGGCCGCGCCCGGGTGCGCGCGCTGGCACAGATCGTCGCCTGCGAGATCCATCCGCTCAACAACCTGCGCGTGCTCAAGTACCTGGTGCACGACCTGAAGGCCAGCGAGGACGCCAAGAACGCCTGGTACCGCCACTGGGTGCGCCTGGGCCTGCAGGCCTACGAAGGGCAGCTGGCCACGCAAACCGGGCGCTACAGCCACGGCGACACGCCGACGCTGGCCGACTGCTGCCTGGTGCCGCAGATCTTCAACGCCCGGCGCTTCGACTGCGACTTGAGCGGACTGCCGCGCACCATGGCCGTGTTCGACGCCTGCATGCAGCTGCAGGCGTTCCAGAACGCCCAGCCTTCGGCCTGCCCCGACGCCGAGGCCTGATGCCGGCCGGTCTGCCCGCCGCCGCCGGCCCCTGGCTGATCCCCGACTGGCCGCTGCCGCCCGGCGTGCGGGCGCTGTTCACCCTGCGTGGGCAAAGCGCCGCCGACGGCGCGTCCGACCCGCCCTGGGCGCATCTGAACCTGGGCGAGCATGTGGGCGACGCCACGGCCGCGGTGGCGGCCAACCGGGCCCGCCTGCGCGCCGCCCTGGGCGCGCGGCCGGTGTTCATGCACCAGGTGCACGGCACCCACGTGCTGACCCTGACACCCGACTGCGGCGATGGCACCAGCGCCGATGCGGCCGTCACCGACCAGCCGGGCCTGGCCTGCACCGTCATGGTGGCCGACTGCCTGCCGGTGCTGCTGACCGACACCCGGGGCAGGGCAGTGGCCGCGGCGCACGCCGGTTGGCGCGGGCTGGCGGCCGGGGTGCTGGAGCAGACCTTCAAGCGTTTGAAGGCCCTGGCGCTTGACCAGCAAGCGCCACCAGCTATCAAAATGGAAGCGGATGAATGGCTGGCCTGGCTCGGCCCCTGCATCGGCCCGACCGCTTTCGAGGTGGGCGCGGAGGTGCACGCCGCCTTTCTCGCCGGCGACGCCGGTGCCGGCTCCTGCTTCCGCCCGCGACCGGACGGCAAATTCCTGGCCGATCTGGCGGCACTGGCGCGGCGCCGGCTGGCGGCACTGGGCGTGACGCGGGTGTACGGCAACGACGGCGGCCCCGCCTGGTGCACCGTGGGACAGCCGGCGCGCTACCACTCGTACCGGCGCGACGAGCGCGCCCTGGGCGGCAGCGGCCGCATGGCGGCCTGCATCTGGCGCGTGTGACGCGGCCCTGCGTACCCGTCCGGCCAGGCCTGCGCTTTGCCGAACACCATGGCCCGCAGCCGATGGCCGGCGTATATTGGCGGCGTGTCAGGGTGGCGTTACGTTCCTGACGCATACTGACGGCAGGCTTGGTCAGGCGCCCCACCACAAAGGAGACTTCATGAACCCGTCCAACAACCCCTGGCAGGCGATGTCCGCCGGATTCCCCGAGAGCATGGTTGGCGCGGCATTCGGGCAGGGTTTTGCCGAAACCTGGATGAAGGCGTTTCAGCATTTCCAGAACATGGACCTGGGCAAGGGCGCCGGCGAGGCGCCGTCGATCGACGTGCCGCAGCTCAAGTTCTCGCCCGAGGCGCTGGCCAAACTGCAGCAGGACTACGTGGCCGAGGCCGCCCAGCTGTGGAACCAGACCCTGCAGGCCAACCCGCCGCTCAAGGACAAGCGTTTTGCCGGCGAGGCCTGGGCGTCCAACCCGCTGGCCTCGTTCACGGCCGCCGTGTACCTGCTCAACGCCCGTACCCTGCTGGCCATGGCCGATGCGGTGGAAGGCGATGCCAAGGCCAGAAACCGCGTGCGCTTCGCGGTCGAGCAGTGGATGGCCGCCGCCGCGCCCAGCAACTTCCTGGCCTTCAACCCCGACGCCCAGCGCCTGGCCATCGACACCCATGGCGCCAGCCTGGCCAAGGGTGTGGCCAACATGCTGCAGGACATGAAGCAGGGCCATGTGTCGATGACCGACGAAAGCGTGTTCCAGGTCGGCAAGAACGTGGCCACCACCGAAGGCGCGGTGGTGTTCGAGAACGATCTGTTCCAGCTCATCGAATACAAGCCGCTGACCGACAAGGTGCATGAAAAGCCCTTCCTTCTGGTGCCGCCCTGCATCAACAAGTTCTACATCCTCGATCTGCAGCCCACCAACTCCTTCATCCGCTACGCCGTCAGCCAGGGCATGCGCACCTTCGTGGTCAGCTGGCGCAACCCCGACGAGTCGCTGGCCACCGCCACCTGGGACGACTACATCGAGCGCGCCATCATCCAGGCCATCCGCACGGTGCAGGACATCAGTGGTGCCAGGCAGATCAACGCGCTGGGCTTTTGCGTCGGCGGCACCATGCTGACCACGGGGCTGGCCGTGCTGGCCGCGCGCGGCGAAAAGCCGGTCTCGGCCGCCACCTTGCTGACCACGCTGATCGACTTCACCGACACCGGCATCCTGGACGTCTTCATCGACGAGCAGATGGTGCGCTACCGCGAGATGCAGATGGGCAAGGGCGGGCTGATGAAGGGGCAGGACATGGCCAGCACTTTCAGCTTTCTGCGGCCCAACGATCTGGTCTGGAACTACGTGGTCGGCAACTACCTGAAGGGCGAGACGCCGCCGCCGTTCGACCTGCTGTACTGGAACAGCGACTCCACCAACCTGCCCGGCCCGTTCTACGCCTGGTACCTGCGCAACACCTACCTCGAAAACAACCTGGTCAAACCCGGCAAGGCCACCGTCTGCGGCGAGAAGATCGACCTGCGCAAGCTCGACATACCGTTTTACCTGTACGGCTCGCGTGAAGACCATATCGTGCCGATCGGCGGCGCCTACGGCAGCACCCAGGCGCTGCCGGGCAAGAAGCGCTTCGTCATGGGCTCGTCGGGCCACATCGCCGGCGTCATCAACCCGCCGGCGGCCAGAAAGCGCAGCCACTGGCGGCGCGACGACGGCAAGTTCCCGAAAGACGTCAACGACTGGATCGCCGGCGCCACCGAGCACCCCGGCAGCTGGTGGGACGACTGGGCCGACTGGCTCAAGAGCCACGCCGGCAAGCAGATCGCCGCGCCCAAGACCTACGGTCGCGGCACGGCCTACCGCGCCATCGAGCCGGCCCCCGGCCGATACGTCAAGGTCAAGGCCTGAGCGGGCTCGTCGAAGCATCCCGATTATCAACCCCATCGGGCTACAGCGCCCGTCCAGCAAGCGCAAGCAGCTATAAACAGGAGAGCAATCGCATGGAAGACATCGTCATCGTTTCAGCCGCCCGCACCGCCGTGGGCAAGTTCGGCGGCTCGCTGGCCAAGGTGCCGGCCACCGAGCTGGGCAGCATCGCCATCCGGGCCGCGCTGGAGCGCGCCAAGGTGGGCCTGGACCAGGTCGGTGAAGTCATCCTGGGGCAGGTTCTGGCCGCCGGCTGCGGCCAGAACCCGGCGCGTCAGGCCCTGATGAAGGCCGGCATCGCCAAGGAAACACCGGCCATGACCATCAACGCCGTCTGCGGCTCGGGCCTCAAGAGCGTGATGCTGGCCGCGCAGGCCGTGGCCACCGGCGACAGCGAAATCGTGGTGGCCGGCGGCCAGGAAAACATGAGCGCCAGCCCGCACGTGCTGCTGGGCAGCCGCGACGGTCAGCGCATGGGCGACTGGAAGATGATCGACTCGATGATCGTCGACGGCCTGTGGGACGTCTACAACCAGTACCACATGGGCATCACGGCCGAGAACGTCGCTCGGCAGGAAGGCATCACGCGCGACATGCAGGACGCGCTGGCCCTGGCCAGCCAGCAGAAGGCCGCCGCCGCCCAGGCCGCCGGCAAGTTCAAGGACGAGATCGTGCCGGTCAGCATCCCGCAGCGCAAGGGCGACCCGGTGGTGTTCGCCACCGACGAGTACATCAACACCAAGACCAGCGCCGAGGCCCTGGCCGGCCTGCGTCCGGCCTTCGACAAGGCCGGCAGCGTGACGGCCGGCAACGCCAGCGGCATCAACGACGGCGCCGCCGCGGTGGTGGTGATGAGCGCCCGCAAGGCGGCGGCCCTGGGCCTCAAGCCGCTGGCGCGCATCGCCAGCTATGCCACCAGCGGCCTCGATCCGGCCACCATGGGCCTGGGGCCGGTGCCGGCCTCGCAGAAGGCGCTGCAGCGTGCCGGCTGGAAGGTGGGCGACGTCGACCTGTTCGAGCTCAACGAAGCCTTTGCCGCCCAGGCCTGCGCCGTCAACAAGCTGCTGGGCGCCGATCCGACCAAGGTCAACGTCAATGGCGGCGCCATCGCCATCGGCCACCCGATCGGTGCCAGCGGCTGCCGCATCCTGGTGACGCTGCTGCACGAAATGCAGCGCAGCGGCGCCAAGAAGGGGCTGGCTGGCCTGTGCATCGGCGGCGGCATGGGCGTGGCGATGGCGCTGGAGCGCGCCTGAGCCTGCAGGCGGCGCGGGCGGCTGGCGTAAACCCTGGGGTCCCGCCGCCTGCGCTTTGAGTTAGATTCGCTGTTGTCGGCGCAGGATATACGCAGGCAGCTATTATTTTCATAGTCCCTTGAGGAGACATTCCATGAGTCAGAAAGTAGCATACGTCACCGGCGGCATGGGTGGCATCGGTACCGCCATCTGCCATCGCCTGCACAGGGCCGGCTTCAAGGTCATCGCCGGCTGCGGCCCCACGCGCGACTACCAGAAGTGGCTGGACGAGCAGAAGGCGCTGGGCTTCACCTTCCACGCCAGCGTCGGCAACGTCAGCGACTGGCAGTCCACCACCGACGCCTTCACCAAGGCCAAGGCCGAGCACGGCCCGATCGACGTGCTGGTCAACAACGCCGGCATCACGCGCGACCGCATGTTCCTCAAGATGACGCGCGAGGACTGGGACGCGGTGATCGACACCAACCTCAACAGCATGTTCAACGTCACCAAGCAGGTGGTGCCCGACATGGTCGAGCGCGGCTGGGGTCGCATCATCCAGATCGGCTCGGTCAACGGCGAAAAAGGCCAGGCCGGCCAGACCAACTACTCGGCCGCCAAGGCCGGCATGCACGGCTTCACCATGGCGCTGGCGCAGGAGCTGGCGAGCAAAGGCGTCACCGTCAACACCGTCAGCCCCGGCTACATCGGCACCGACATGGTGCGCGCCATCAAGCCCGAGGTGCTGGAAAAGATCGTCGCCACCATTCCGGTCAAGCGCCTGGGCACGCCGGAAGAAATTGGCTCCATCGTGGCCTGGCTGGCGGGCGAGGACTCGGGCTTCACCACCGGCGCCGACTTCTCCTGCAACGGTGGTCTGCACATGGGTTGATGACCGCGCGCGGCGCGCTCGACCCACCCCGCTGCGGCGGGGTTTTTTGTGTCTGGTAGGGCGGTCTCGGGCCATCCGACGCCGAACCACCGGGGGGCACCGCGTGGCAGGCCGCGCCCGGAGCGCTCGGGCACCGTACCGGCCCGGCGGGGATAATCGCCCTCCCATGCCTGAAGCCGTTTCGCCCTGGCGCCTGTCGGTCGCCCCGATGCTCGACTGGACCGACAAGCACTGCCGCTTTCTGCACCGCCTGCTCAGTCGCCGCACGCGCCTGTACACCGAGATGGTGACCACCGGCGCCCTGCTGCACGGCGCCGAGCGGCGCCACCTGCGCTTTGACGCCGTCGAGCACCCGCTGGCGCTGCAGCTGGGTGGCAGCGAAGCGGCCGATCTGGCCGCCTGCGCCCGCATCGGTGCGCGCTGGGGCTATGACGAGATCAACCTGAACTGCGGCTGCCCCAGCGAACGGGTGCAGCGCGGCGCCTTCGGTGCCTGCCTGATGGCCGAGCCGCAGCTGGTGGCCGACGGCGTCAAGGCCATGGTCGATGCCGTCGACGTGCCGGTCTCCGTCAAGCACCGCATCGGCATCGACCGCGAGGAGAGCTACGACTTCGTGCGCGACTTCGTCGGCACGGTGGCCGAGGCCGGCTGCCGCGTCTTCATCGTGCATGCGCGCAACGCCTGGCTGCAAGGCCTGAGCCCGAAGGAAAACCGCGAAATCCCGCCGTTGCGCCATGCCCTGGTGTATCGGCTCAAGCGCGACTTCCCGCAGCTCACCATCGTGCTCAACGGCGGCGTCACCAGCGACGCGCAGATCACCGAACATCTGCAGCACGTCGATGGCGTGATGCTGGGCCGCGAGGCCTACCACCACCCCTGGATGATGAGCCGCTGGGACGCCGAATTTCTGGGCGGTGCCGCCTGCGCGCTGACGCAGGACGAGGTCGAGGCCGAGATGGTCGCCTACATGGCGCGCGAACTGGCCGAGGACGGCACGCCCTGGTCGGCCATCGCGCGCCACATGCTGGGCCTGCACCATGGCCGGCGCGGCGCCCGCCTGTGGCGCCAGGTGTGGAGCGACCACCGTCTGAAGGCACGGCCGGCGGCCGAGGTGGCGGCGCTGGCCCGGTCGCATCTGGCGGCCGGGGCACACGCAGGGCAGGGCGCCGTGGCGGGCGCCTGACGGCACCTGGCTCGTTCGCCCTTCGCTGTGGCAGCCGACCCTAGAAACGGCAGTTGACCGCTGGTCAACTTCGGGCAGACCGCATCGATGCGGGGTCTGGCGGCTGCGATGGCCTTCACCTCCTGGGTGAGCACGCTGCGCACCCGCCCGCACCGCGCTCGGCGCGCCATGCGGCGTTGCTTCTTCTTGCGCGCAGGAGCCCGCGGCGTCGTCGCGTCTTGCCTGGCACGCCGATCACGGCACGGGCGGGCGCGTCCAACTGCCGTGTCTGGGCCAAGCGATGGCAGCGGGCTCGTGCGGCGCGCTGCGATACAGCATCCTGTTGATGGTGTTTCGGGCTTCTGGCGGCTGCCCAGACTGCGCAAGCAGCTACCGTATTGATAGCATCGGGTTCCCGGTCAGCCTGGTGACCGTTGCAGCACCCGCACCGTAGTCCAGCGGGCGCTGGCTCTGCGTCGGCGCATCAGCGATCGGCCCGCCAGCCCTGCACCAGCGCGCCCAGCGCCATGCCCGCCACCGCCCACAGCAGGCTTAAGTTGCCGGCGCCCAGGCCGGCGATGGCCGGGCCGGGGCACACACCGGTCAGACCCCAGCCGACGCCGAACAGCGCCGCGCCGCGCAGTGTGTCGCGGTTCCAGCTGCTCGGGTGCACGCCGAAACTGCCGCCCAGCAGCGGCCGCTGCAGCAGGCGCGGCAGCAGCTTGTAGGCCAGCAGCGTCACCGCGACGCCGCCGCCCATCACCAGCGCCAGGCCCAGGTCGCGCCCCTGCAAAAACGCCAGCACCACCTCGGGCCGGATCATGGAAGACAGCGCCAGCCCGAAGCCGAACAGCGCGCCCGCGGCCAGCGTGGCCAGTCCCTTGGCGAAGCTCATACGATCCACCTCGTCACCAGATTGGCCGTGATGATGGCTGTGCCCATGAAGGTCAGCACCGCCAGCGCCGACGGCCACTGCAGCGAACCCAGCCCGCAGATGCCATGGCCCGAGGTGCAGCCATTGCCCAGCCGCGCCCCGTAGCCCGCCACAAAACCGCCCGCCAGCAGCAGCCACCAGGGCACCTGCGTGCCTTCGGCCACGCCGGCGCCGCGCCACAGCCACCAGGCCAAAGCGCCAGCGATCAGTCCCAGCGCATACAGCAGCCGCCAGCCGCGCGTGTCCACCAGCCGCGCCTGCTGAAAGAACGGCCGCCGCACGACATACGACCAGGTGCTGGAAAACACCGTGCTCATGCCGCCGATGCGGCCGGTGAAAAGAAACAGCAGCGCCACGCCGGCGCCCAGACACAGGCCGCCCAGCAGGTAGTGCTGCCAACCCATGGGAAAAGGCGTTTGCAGGATGCTCATGCGGTCATCGTAGCAATCCGTTGCGGTAGCTGCCCATGGTGGGGGCGCCCCGTGCCGGAGCTGGCAGTTTTGAACCGGCTGGGCGCAGGCTTACAGCCAACGCTGTCCCGGCGCCGGCATGGTCTCGATGGTGAACTCGGGGGTTCCGCCCAGCACCAGACCCAGCACGATGCTGAGCAGCGACATGAAGATGCTGGCCCAGAACGCCGTCCAGAAACCATCCAGATGAAAGCCGCGCACCAGCCTGGCCACCAGCATCAGCACCAGCGCGTTGATGACCAGCAGGAACAGGCCGAAGCTGAGCAGGGTGAGCGGCAGCGTCAGCAGCACCAGCAAGGGCCGCACCACCGCATTGGCCAGCCCCAGCAGCAGGGCGGCCACCACCAGCGCCCCGCCGCCGTCAAAGCGCAGGCCCTTGAACACGTGCGCCGCCACCCACAGCGCGAAGGCGGTGATGGCCCAGTGCAGCAGGAAGGGGGTGAGGTTGGCGAGCATGTCGGCGGTGTAGCGATGCAGGGGTGGATCGTGACCGTGGAAGGTCGGTCAGGGTGGCGGGGGCGAAGCGCGGCAGGGCGCTACTTGCCCCACGAGTCCTTCAGGCCCGTCACCCGGTTGAACACCAGCCTGTCACCCGCCACATGCTCGGCCCGATCGGCGACGAAGAAGCCGTGGCGCTCGAACTGATAGCGGTCTTCCGGCTGCGCGCCCGCCAGCGACGGCTCGACGATGGCCTGCACGGTGGTGAGTGACCTTGGGTTGAGCACGCTGAGAAAGTCGCGCCCGCCGGCGTCGGGCTGTTCTTCGGTGAACAGTCGGTCGTACAGGCGCACTTCGGCCGGCAGGCCGTCGGCCGCGGCCACCCAGGTGATCACGCCCTTGACCTTGACGCTGTCGGCGCCAGGGGTGCCGGATTTGGTGTCTTTTATGAGTCTGGCGCTTACCCCGCTTGCGCGACCAGCTTCATCTTTGATAGCGCCCAGGCACTCGATCACGTAGCCGTATTTGAGGCGCACCTTGTTGCCGGGGAACAGGCGAAAGAAGCCCTTGGGCGGCGTGTCCTCGTAGTCGCTGCGCTCGATCCACAGTTCGCGCCCCAGCATGAACTGGCGCTGGCCCAGCTCCGGGTGATGCGGGTGCACGGGGGCGTGGCAGGGCTCCAGGTGGTCGGGGCTGCCAAACACTTCGGTCCAGTTCTCGATCACCAGCTTGAGCGGCTCCAGCACCGCCATGGCGCGCGGCGCCACCGGGTCCAGCGTTTCACGCAGCGCGGCGTCGAGTGCGGCGTAGTCGGTCCAGGCGTTGCTGGTCTTGGTGACGCCCGAGCGCTCGGCAAACAGGCGCAGGGCGTCGGGCGTGTAGCCGCGCCGCCGCAGGCCGGCCAGCGTGGGCATGCGCGGGTCGTCCCAGCCGGCCACGTGGCCTTCTTCCACCAGCTGGCGCAGCTTGCGCTTGCTGGTGATGACGTGGCCCACGTTCAGGCGCGCAAACTCGTACTGGCGCGGTGGCGGGGCCGTGAGCAGGCCGCCTTCGCACAGGCGCTCGAGCAGCCAGTCGTAGAACGGGCGCTGGTCTTCGAACTCCAGCGTGCAGATGCTGTGGGTGATTTGCTCCAGCGCGTCCTCGATCGGGTGCGCGAAGGTGTACATGGGGTAGATGCACCAGCGGTCACCGGTGTTGTGGTGCGTGGCATGGCGGATGCGGTAGATGGCCGGGTCGCGCAGGTTGATGTTGGGGCTGGCCATGTCGATCTTGGCGCGCAGCACCATCGCGCCGTCCGGGTGCTGGCCATCGCGCATCTCGCGAAAGCGCGCCAGGTTCTCGGCCGGCGTGCGGTGGCGAAACGGGCTGTCGGTGCCGGGCGTGCCGAAGTCGCCGCGGCTGGCGCGGATCTGCTCGGCCGACTGCTCGTCCACATAGGCGTGGCCGGCTTCGATCAGGTGCTCGGCGGCGCGGTACATGAAGTCGAAGTAGTCGCTGGCAAAGTACTCGTGCGGCTGTCGCACGCCAGGTCGCGCCGGGTCGTCGGCGAAGTGGTGGTCCCAGCCCAGCCAGCGCACCATGTCGCGGATGGAGTCGACGTATTCCTGCTCTTCCTTTTCGGGGTTGGTGTCGTCAAAGCGCAGGTGGCACACGCCGCCGTATTCGGCGGCCAGGCTGAAGTTGAGCCAGATGCTCTTGGCGTGGCCGATGTGCAGGTAGCCGTTCGGTTCGGGCGGAAAGCGGGTGCGGATCCTGGCCGGATCGGCCATGCCGGCCTGGTGGCTGGGGCCGTCGCCCGGCTGGCCGCCCCAGCGGCGCAGGGCGTAAGTGCCGGCCTGCAGATCGTGTTCGATGGCCTGGCGGATGAAATGGCTGGGCTTGGCGGCCTCGGCGGCCGCAGTGTCGTTGGGGGAACTCATGGCTTCGATTCTAGGAGGCCGCGGGACGCGCCCGCCCGATCGGCAGCGGGCGCCGGTGGTGGGCGTCTGCGGGCCGCTCGCCACAGGGGCCTGAACGGGGCCTCGCGGTCTTTTGGGTTACGTATCGATACCCCTGTCACCGCCTGGCAGTGCGCCGGACGGCGCGTCGCTGCGTTACGGTACTGGGCATCAACATCGGTCGCCGTCACAGGCGGCATGAGAGGAGTTCTGATGAAATCCCTGCAAGGCATTCTGATGACGGGCCTGCTGGCCGCGGGCACGCTGGGCGTGACCGGCGTGGCGCAGGCGCGCAGCGACGTGTACTGGTCGGTCGGCGTGGGCTCACCGGGCGTGGCCATTGGCGTGGGCAACTTGCCGCCGCCGGTGTATGTGGCGCCGCAGCCCGTGTACGTGGCCCCGCCGCCGGTCTACATGCGTCCGCGCCCGGTGTACGTGGCCCCGCCGCCGGCGTATTACGCCCCGCCTCACGTGGTGTACCGCCCGGCGCCGCGCCATTACTGGGGTGACGGTCACCACCATTACAAGCACCGCAGGCATCACCGGCACGGGCGCGACTGGGACTGACGCCGGTGGCGCGGCGCCGCCTTTCGATTCTCCAAGGGCATCTGTCTGGCACCCGCTCCGTGCGAGCGGGTTTTTTTGTCGCACATCCGCGCGGCGCGAGCTACAAGGCGCGGAACCGGTGCGCGTAGAGCCGGCTCACCACCAGCCGTTCGCCGCAGCCGCGCAGGCTGAGGTGCAGGCGCCCGGCCTCGTCGCGCTGCACGCTGTCGATGGCGTCGGCACGCACGGCCGTGGAACGATGGATCTGCCAGAACTCGGCCGGGTCGAGCTGTTCCAGCAGGTCTTTCAGCGGCGTGCGCAGCAGATGCTCGCCGCTGGCCGTGACCACGCGCACGTATTTGTCGGCCGCCTGCAGCAAGAGCACCTCGGCCACCTGCACCATGCGGATGGTGTTGCCGCCGCTGCCCGCCGGGCTCACGGGCAGCTGGCGCAGCCAAGCGGCGCGCGGCGCGGCCGGCTGCAGGGCAGGTTGCAGGGCCGCCAGCAGGCGCTGCAGCTGCGCGGCGCTGGCGTCGGTCAGGGCGGATGCTCCTGATTCAGTAGCTGTCCGCGCCCGTCCATCAAGCGCCAGGCGCAGTTTTTGCACCGATTTTTCCAGCCGCGCCGGCTGTACGGGCTTGAGCAGGTAGTCCATCGCCTGCGCCTCGAAGGCCTGCACCGCGTACTGGTCGTAGGCGGTGACGAAGACCAGCGCCGGAAACGGCGCCGCGGCCTCGTCCCAGGCGTCCATCAGCTCGGCCGCGGCGTCCAGCCCGCTCTGGCCCGGCATGCGGATGTCGAAGAACAGCAGGTCGGGCTTGAGCGCCAGCGCCTCGCGCACGGCGCTGATGCCATCGCTCACGCTCGCGACCACGCGCAGCTCGGGCCAGGCGCGCGCCAGCTCGGCCTGCAGGGCCGCGGCCAGCAGCGGTTCGTCCTCGGCGATCAGGGCGGTGAGGGCATGGGTGCTCATGGTTTCATCAGCTTCCAGAGGGCGGGCTTGAGCGTGGCGGCGGCCATGAACCCGCCCATGGCCGCGCCCTCGATGCCGAGCGACGCCACGTCCTGCCCCGCGAGCAGCAGGCCGGGGACGGGCGTGCGGACGTGCAGCGCAGGGTCGAGCAGTCGCGCGGGCGTGCACGCCAGGCCGTACATCGCCCCTTCGGGCGCCAGCGCGTAGGCGGCCTGTGTCAGCGGGGTGGAGAGCTCGTGGTAGGCAATGCGGTTCTTCAGCGCCGGGAACAGGCGCTTGAACTGGCTGAGCAGGCGGTCCTCGATCCAGGCCTTGGTGGCCTCGTAGTCCGGCGGTCGCTGGCCCAGGCTGGAGTCGCGCCAGGTGGCAAAGAAGCGCCAGTCGCACAGCGCGATCACCTCGGCCGTGGGCGCGTGGGCCTGCTCGGGATCGTTCAGGCCGCCGAACGATACGTACAGCGCCGGGGCATCGGTATCGGTCGGGCACTGCCAGAGCAGAGCCTCGGGGTCGGGCGCGCAGCCAAGCGCCTGGCCGTCGTAGATCCAGTGGTTGGCGCCGTCAAGGCCCAGCGCACGCAAGGCCTCGGCGTTGCCCTCCAGGCCCAGGTAGAGCGTGATGTAGGCGTGGCTGGGCAGGTGCCGGCGCAGCGCGTCGCGCCAGTCGGGGGCGAGCCCAGCCGGCAGCGCCTGCACCGTATTGAGCGCCCCCATGGCCGAGACGACATGGCGGGCACGCTCGACACCGCCCTCGGCCAGCCGCACACCGACCACGCGGCCGCCCTCGGCCAGCAACTGCGTCACGCGCGCGCCGGTGCGCAGCGCCCCTTTGGCTGCGCGCACCGCGGCCGCCAGGCTGTCGGCCAGCCGCGCCGGGCCGCCGACCGGGTAGCCGGCACCACCGTCGGCGTAGCTGCCCATGACCAGCGCGTGCAGCACCAGCGGCGCCTGCGCGGGCGGCAGACCATAGTCGCCACCACGCGCGGCCAGCAGGGCGCGCAGGTCGGCGCCGTCTATGCCGGCGAGCGCCTGCCCGAGCGTCTCGCCCGCACGGCGCCGCAGCCACGGGCCCAGCAGAGCGCGCAACAACGCGGCGGCGGGCCGCGGCATGCCGTGCAGCGCCATCAGGATGTTGCTGCTGCGGCGCGCCCGCGCGTAGCGCGCGGCGTACGCGTCGATGGCGCCGGCCTCGGCGGGATGCTGCGCCTTCAGCCGCGCCCAGTTGTCGGCCTCGGGGGCACCGTAGGCAAAGCGCGTCTCACCGCCATCGGCATGCACCAGGCGAACCAGGTCGAATTGACGGGGCAGTGGCCGAAAGCGCAACGTGCCGTCGCCGAGGACGTTCAACAGCCTGGCCAATCGCCCCTCGCCACCCTCGGGTGTCGTCACGCCCGTCAGGTAGTGCAGACCGGTGGCGAAGCTGTAGCCGCGACGCTCAAAGGTCTGCGTCATGCCGCCCAGGCTGTCGTGCTGCTCCAGCACCAGCACGCGCTGCCCGCAGTGCGCCAGCGCCGCGGCGGCGGTCAGGCCACCGATGCCCGAGCCGATGACGATGGTGTCCCAGTTCATGACGTGGCCCCTGACATCGGCAGGCGGATGCGCACGGTGGTGCCGCCGCCGGGCCGCGATTGCACATCGACCCGCGCACGCCCGCCATAGGCGGTGGCGATACGCTCACGCACCTGCGCCAGGCCAAAGCCCCCGGCACCCGCCGCAGGCTCCGTCATGTCAAAGCCGACGCCGCTGTCGCTTACCGTCAACACCAGCGCATCGCCCGTGCGCCTTGCCGACACCTCGATGCGGCCGCCCTCGATGCGCGGCTCCAGGCCATGGCGAATGGCGTTCTCCACGAGTGGCTGCAGCAGCAGCGGCGGCACCGGCAGCGCGGCCAGCGCGTCGGGCAGGTCCAGCGCGACGGCCAGGCGCGGGCCCATGCGCACGGCCATCAGCGCCAGATAGTCGTCCAGGCGCGCGAACTCGGCCGCCAGCGGGTGCTGCGCGCTGCGCGAGGCCGCGAGCGTGGCGCGCAGGTAGGCGTCGAGGCGGTCGAGCATCTGCTGCGCCGCCTGCGGATCCACGCCGATCAGCGCGCGCAGATTGGCCAGGGTGTTGAACAGCATGTGCGGCTCGAGCTGGCTTTGCAGCAGCACCAGGCGCGCCTCGCCGGCGTCGCGCTCGGCGCGCGCGAGCTCGGCCGCGAGCGCCGCGGCGCGTCCGCGTGCATGAAAGAAAAAGCTGCCCACGGCGCCCGCGGTGATGGTGATCAACAGGCCGAGCTGGTCGTCGCGCGCCGAGCGCAGGTCCGCGCCGAGAAACAGGCGCCGGCCCAGGGCCTCGCCCAGCGTGAAGCCCGCGGCGATGCCGATCGCCGTGAGCAGCAGCGCGCGCCAGCCCCTGGGCCAGCCGTGGCCGCCCTC
>JADLIA010000162.1 GCA_020848515.1 Rubrivivax sp.
GCGCGCTGGGCGCGGCGCTGATGCGCCCCTACATCCAGGAGCTGGCCAGGGCCGCGCCCGACACCTTCATCAGCTGCTACCCCAACGCCGGCCTGCCCAACCCGATGAGCGACACCGGCTTCGACGAAACGCCCGAGGTCACCAGCCGCCTGCTGCACGAACTCGCCGCCGAGGGCCTGGTCAACATCGTCGGCGGCTGCTGCGGCACCACGCCCGAGCACATCGGCGCCATCGCCCGCGCCGTGGGGCCGCTGGCGCCGCGCGGGGTGCAGGCGGCGGGGTTTTACAAGGAAGCGGCCTGAAGGGCGGGCGCCCCGGTGCCTGGGGCTCGCTGAATTTTTTGTGAAACAGGGCGTCAACCCTTGCTGGATATTCCCGATCAGCTCTTGATTTTGTAGCTATCGGTTGGGCCGCAGCAACACCGTGCCGATGGCCACCACCACGCAGACCATCGCCGCCAGGTCGTGCCAACCAGGCCATTCGCCCACGATCAGCGGGGCGCTCAGGGTGCCGACCAGCGGCACCGCCATCACGCTCATGGCGCTGGTGGCCGCAGGCAGGGCGCGCGCCAGCGCAAACCAGATCACCTGCGCCGCGCCGTAATTGATCAGCACCGACCACAGCAGGCTGAGCCAGACCGCGGCGCTCAAGGATGCCCGCTGCGGCGGCTCCAGCCACCATGCCAGCAGCGCCAGCACCAGCGCCGACCAGGCCATCATCCACACCACCAGCGACTCGGCCGGCAGGGTCAGATGCGCGCGCCGCATCCAGATGGTGCCCAAGGCCCAGGCCAGCGCTGCGCCCTGCATCCAGGCGATGCCCGCCGGGCGGCCGGCCAACTGGGCCAGCTCGCCCCACAGCAGCAGGGTGATGCCCGCCAGCACGGCGCCCACCGCCAGCAGCAGACGCGCGCTGAGGCGCTCGCCGTAGAACAGCACCGACAGCAGCACCGTCCACACCGGCATGGTGAAGCCCAGGATGGCGGCCCGACCGGCGGGCAGATGGGCCACGCCGATGATCGACAGCGCGTGCCAGCCCAGAATGTTGGGCAGACCCAGCACCAGGACGTCGCGCCACTCGGCGGTGCCGCGCGGCCACAGGCGCAGGCCACGGGCGGCAAAGTAGGCCGCCAGCACCAGCGCACCCAGGCCCATGGTGAGGGCACGGAAGTGCAGCGGCGCCAGCTCGCGCAGCGACAGCTTCATGATGGGCCAGTTCAGGCCCCACATCAGGGTCAGCAGCAGCAGGCCGGCGAGCTGGCGGCGCGTGAGGGTGGTCATCGGCGCCAGCTTACCGAGCCCAGCAGGCAGCCCGGGTTCACACCGATGGCGCAGAGTCTGCCGCGAGCAGGGCGCGATCGTGCGCGGCAAGATGTGCCTCGCCATGCTCGAGGATGAAATAGCGCAGCGCCTCGGCTGCCGGCGACAGCAGCTTGGACTGCATGTGCACCACGTTCCAGGTGCGCACCAACGGCGTGTGCTCGACCGGCACCCGTTCCAGCAGGCCGCAGCGCAGCTCCAGGCCGATGGTGTGCAGCGACAGAAAGCTCAGGCCCATGCCGGCCATCACCGCCTGCTTGATGGTCTCGTTGCTCGGCATCTCCATGGCGATGCGCGGCTCGACCCGGTGGTCCTGAAAGAAGCGGTCCATCAGTGCGCGCGTACCGGAAGCGGCCTCGCGCACGATGAGCGGGAACCTGGCCAGCGCCGCCAGCGATGGTTGGCTGACAGCCAGGATGGGATGTCGCGGCGGTGCGACAAAGACATGCGGGTGCGCGGCAAAGGGCTCGGCGCGCGTGGCCATCTCCTTCGGTGGGCGGCCCATGATCGCCAGATCCACGTCACCTTGCTGCAGCATCGCCACCAGCTGCTCGCGGTTGCTGCCCACCAGCAGCTTGAGCTCGACGCCGGGGTGTTCGTCGCGAAAACGCGTCAGCAGCTGCGGCACGAAATACTTGGCCGTGCTGACCAGTCCGATCGACAAGGCCCCTGATTCCAGCTTGCGAAAGCGCGCCATCGCATCGTCGGCGTCCTTCAGCGTCGCGAGCAACCGCTTGGCGTAGACCAGAAAGTACTCACCGACCGTGGTGAGCGACACCTTGCGCCCCTCGCGGTTGAACAGCGGCAGCTCGATCGCCGACTCCAGCTCCTTGATCTGCATCGTCACCGCCGGCGGCGTCAGATGCAGCGCCTCGGCCGCGCGCACGAAGCTCAGGTGCCTGGCCACTTCGACAAAAACCCTGAGCTGTCGGAAGGTGACGGTCTTCATTCAGGGATTCTGAATCGAAAGCCAAAGATATGTGAATTTACCATAAGCATGGTGCCGCCTACATTGAAAAAAAGACGCATGCCGCAGCACCCATGGACCATCGCATTGCCCCGTCGATCCTTTCTGCCGATTTCGCCCGCCTGGGCGAGGAGGTGCGCGATGTCATCGCCGCCGGTGCCGACTGGATCCACTTCGATGTGATGGACCACCACTACGTGCCCAACCTGACCATGGGCCCGGCTGTGGCGCAGGCCATCAAGCCCCATTGCAAGCGTGCCGACGGCACCCCGGTGCCGCTGGACGTGCACCTGATGGTGCAGCCGGTCGACGCGCTGGCCGCTGCCTTTGCCCAGGCCGGCGCCGACCTGATCACCTTCCATCCCGACGCCAGCACGCACGTGGACCGCACCTTGCAGCTGATCCGGGCGGCCGGCTGTCAGGCCGGGCTGGCGTTCAACCCGGCGGCACCCATCGATGTGCTGGAGTGGGTGATCGACAGGGTCGATCTGGTGCTGGTGATGAGCGTCAACCCCGGGTTCGGCGGGCAGACTTTCATCGACGGCACGCTGCCCAAGCTGCGACGGCTGCGTCAGTGGATCGACGCCGAACACGAACGGTCCGGACGCACGATCCGGCTGGAAGTGGATGGCGGCATCAAGGCCGACAACATCCGCCGCGTGGCCGATGCGGGGGCCGACACCTTCGTGGCCGGCAGCGCGATCTTCGGCCAGCCCGACTACCGCGCCGTCATCGAACGCATGCGTGCCGAGCTCGAACGCGCCCGCTGACCGCACCCGAACCCCACCGACGCGACACCCCGAGGAAGTCCGCCATGCCGCTGTCCGAACGCCAGACCCTGACCCAGTACCTGATCGAGCAGCGGCGCCGCTTTCCGGGTGCCAGCGGCGAGCTCAACGCGCTGCTGCTGGATGTGGCGATCGCCTGCAAAGGCATCGCACGGGCGGTGGCCCAGGGCGAGCTGGGTGCGGACCCGGCAAGCGCGAACGCGGATGCCGGCGACGTCAACGTACAGGGCGAAGTGCAAAAGCGCCTGGACGTGATCTCCAACCAGATGTTCCTGCGTCAGACCGAGTGGTCGGGCAACCTCGCGGGCATGGCCTCCGAGGAGATGGCGCAACCCTACCCGATCCCTGCGCGCTATCCGCGCGGCAAGTATCTGCTGGTGTTCGACCCGCTCGACGGCTCGAGCAACCTCGACGTGAACGGTGCCGTCGGCAGCATCTTCTCGATCCTGCGCGCGCCGCCGGAGGTGGTCGGCGCCCACCGCGACCTCACCGAAGCGGACTTTCTGCAGCCCGGCACCTGCCAGGTCGCCGCCGGCTACGCGCTCTACGGGCCGGTGACGATGCTCGTGCTCAGCGTGGGCAGTGGCGTGGTCGGCTTCACGCTCGACGCCCACATCGGCGAGTTCAAGCTCACCCACCCGAACATCGCGGTGCCCGAGGACGCCAACGAGTTTGCGATCAACACCTCCAACAGCCGCTTCTGGGAACCACCGGTCAAGCGCTACATCGACGAGTGCCTGGCCGGCAGGAGCGAGCCGCGCGTCAAGGACTTCAACATGCGCTGGATCGCCAGCATGGTGGCCGAGGCGCACCGCATCCTGATGCGCGGCGGTGTCTTCATGTACCCGCGCGACACCAAAGACCCGAGCAAGCCGGGCCGCCTGCGCCTGCTGTACGAGGCCAATCCGATCGGCTTCATCATGGAACAGGCTGGCGGTCGTGCCAGCACCGGCCGCCAGAACGTGCTCGGCGTGGCGCCGAGCAGCCTGCATCAGCGCATCGGCCTGGTGTTCGGCTCCAGGAACGAAGTCGAGCGCATCGAACGCTACCACCAGGAACCCGCTCGCAAGGCGCCGGCGCCGCTGTTCGCCGAGCGCAGCCTGTTTCGCGAGTGAAGGCGTACACGACACAGGAGAGTCCATGTCCGAACGAAATCCCATCATCGCCATCACCGGCTCCTCAGGGGCAGGCACGTCTTCGGTGACGCGCACCTTCGAGAACATCTTCCGCCGAGAGGGCGTGACCGCCGCGGTCATCGAAGGCGACAGCTTCCATCGCTACGACCGCAAGGAGATGAAGGCACGCCAGGCCGAGGCCGAGCGCAACGGCAACAAGCATTTCAGCCACTTCGGCCCAGAGAACAACCTGTTCTCCGAACTCGAACAACTGTTTCGCAGCTACAGCGAAACCGGCACCGGCCGCCGCCGCAAGTACCTGCACGACCCGGTGGAAGCGGCGCCGTACCAGCAGGAACCCGGCACCTTCACGCCCTGGGAACCCCTGCCCGAAGGCACCGAGCTGCTGTTCTACGAAGGTCTGCATGGCGCCGTGGTCACGCCGGAAGTCAACGTTGCCCGCTACCCGGACCTGCTGATCGGTGTGGTGCCGGTGATCAACCTGGAGTGGATCCAGAAGCTCTACCGCGACAAGAACGTGCGCGGCTACTCGGCCGAGGCGGTGACCGACACCATCCTGCGCCGCATGCCCGACTACGTCAACTACATCTGCCCGCAGTTCGCGCACACGCACGTCAACTTCCAACGCGTGCCGGTGGTCGACACCAGCAACCCCTTCATCGCACGCGACATTCCGGCCGCCGACGAGAGCATCTGCGTCATTCGCTTCGCCAACCCGAAGGGCATCGACTTTCCGTACCTGCTCAACATGATCCACAACGCATGGATGAGCCGCGCCAACACGATCGTGGTGCCGGGCGGCAAGATGGATCTGGCCATGCAGCTGATCTTCACGCCCTTCATCTGGCGCATGATGGAGCGGCGGCGCCACGCCATGGGAGGACTGTGATGGCGGCCCATGCCACCGAACGTGTCGTCCGAGGCAGCGCGGGCTGCAGCGACCCACGCGCCAACGCGCTGCGTGCGCTGGCCATCGACGCCGTGCAGCAAGCCAGCTCCGGACACCCCGGCGCACCGATGGGCATGGCCGAGATGGCCGTGGCGCTGTGGGCCCGCCATCTGCGACACAGCCCGGCCAACCCGCAGTGGCCCAACCGGGATCGGTTCGTGCTGAGCAATGGCCATGCGTCGATGCTGTTGTATGCGCTGCTGCACCTGAGCGGCTATGACCTGCCGGTGGAGGAGATCCGACGCTTTCGCCAGCTGCACAGCAGAACGCCGGGGCACCCCGAGGTCGGCATCACGCCCGGCGTGGAAACCACCACCGGCCCGCTCGGCCAGGGCATCGGCAACGCGGTCGGCATGGCGCTGGCCGAGCAGATGCTCGCCCGCGAGTTCAACCGGCCGGGACACACCATCGTCGACCACCACACCTACGCCTTCGTCGGCGACGGCTGCCTGATGGAAGGCGTCAGCCATGAAGCCTGTGCGCTCGCCGGCGTCTGGGGCCTCGGCAAGCTGATCGCGCTCTATGACGACAACGGCATCAGCATCGACGGGCCCGTGCACGGCTGGTTCCGTGACGATACGCCGTCGCGCTTTCGCGCCTATGGCTGGGAGGTGATCGGTCCGGTCGATGGCCACGACATCGGCGCCGTCGAGCAGGCCATCGCACAGGCCCGGGCGGGCGCCGATCGACCGACCCTGATCGTCTGCCGCACCACCATCGGACAAGGCTCGCCAGCGCGCGCCGGCACCGCCCGGGCGCATGGCGAGCCGCTCGGCGCGGAAGAGGTGGTCGCCACCCGGGCGGCGATCGGCTGGACGGCGGATGCCTTCGACGTGCCGCCCGCGGTGCGTGCGCAGTGGGATGCGACGACGGCGGGCCGCGCGCACGAGGCCGCGTGGCAGGCGAAGTTCGACGCCTACCGCGACGCCCATCCGGCACTGGCCGCCGAGTTCGAGCGCCGTGTCCGGGGCGAGCTGCCGGCGACGTTCGGCGCCACACTGCACGCCGCCATCGAGACCCTGGGTGCCACGACCGACAAGGTGGCTTCGCGCAAGGCCTCGCAGCAGGTGCTGGGCCTGCTGGCGCCCAAGGTGCCGGAGATGTTCGGTGGCAGCGCCGACCTCACCGGATCGAACCTGACCGACTTTCCCGGTGCCGACCAGCGCCACCTGAGCTATGGCGTGCGCGAGTTCGGCATGGCCGCCATCATGAACGGGGTGGCGCTGCATGGCGGCTTCATCCCCTACGGCGGCACCTTCCTGACCTTCAGCGACTACAGCCGCAACGCCATCCGCATGGCGGCGCTGA
>JADLIA010000163.1 GCA_020848515.1 Rubrivivax sp.
AGGTCAGGCCCAGGGTGGTGCGAATCAGTTTGAGGGTTCGAGACATGGGTGATGCGCCGCGATGCGGCGAGCCAAGAGGGAAGGAAGCGGGGATGGGCGGCCGGCGCCGCCCGGCGGCGTCAGGGCTGGTAGCCCGACTTTTGCACCACCGGCGCCCACTGCGCGCGGTAGGCCTTGAGCATGGCGGCGGTCTGCTCGGGGCTGCTGGCCACCGGCACCATTCGCGCGTCGTGGAACTTGCGCCGCGTGTCCTGCTCCTGCATCACCTCGCGGATGGCCCGCCCTAGGCTGGCCACGCGCGCGGCCGGCATGCTGGCCGGGGCGAAGAAGGCGTTCCAGCCGCTGGCCACCAGATCCAGCCCCGACTCCCTGAATGTCGGCACGCCGGCAGCGAAGGGCGAGCGCCGCGCGCCGGAGGAACCCAGGATGCGCAGCTTGCCCGCCTCGTGCTGCGGCAGCAGGGTGTCGAAGGTGTCGAAGGCGACCGGGATCTGGCCGCCGATCAGGTCGGTCAGCAGCGGCCCCGAGCCGCGGTAACCCACCACCTGGGCCTTGATCTGCGCCCTCTCGCCGGTCATGAGGGCGAAGAAATGCGGCAGGCTGCCGGTGGCCGGCACGCCGAAATTGGCCTGTTCGGGGTTGGCGCGCAGCCAGGCCAGCAGGTGCCCGATCTCCTTGACCGGCACGGCCGTGGAGACGGCAACGCCGAATTCGTAGTCGCTGACCTGCGACACCGGCCGGAAATCCCTGTCCGGGTCGTAGCCGTTATCCTTGAACACCAGCGGCGCCACCACCATGGTCGCCGGGTTGGCCAGCACCAGCACGTTCTGGCTGGCGGGCAGGCCGCGGCTTTGCTGCATGGCCAGGCGGCCGCCGGCGCCGGTCTTGTTTTCGACCACCACCGGTGCGCCCAGCCTGGCGGTCAGCTTGTCGGCCACGATGCGGGCGGCGCGGTCGCTGGAGCCACCGGGGGCGTAGGGAACGATCAGACGCAGGGGGGCGTCATTTTGAGCGTGGGCCGGGGCGCTCATCGCGCCCACGGCCAGACTGGTGCCGGCCAGCAGCAGGGATCGTCGGTTCAAGGCTTGTCTCCTGAGGGTGCCTACTACAGAATGAGCGACTGTAGTTTGATGACCATCAATTGACAAAATCAATCATTCTCAGGACTAACCCGTATGCCCGTGGCGCGCCTGCACCAGCCCCTGACGCTTGACGACATGGTGCTCTACGTGCTGTGGAACATCCAGGCGGGCGCCGGTCGGGCGGTGGTGCGTTTGTGCGAGAACGAGTTCGGCATCACGCGGCGCCAGTGGCGACTGCTGGCGCATCTGGCGCAGCACGAGGGACTGCAGCCGTCGGAGCTGGCACTGCACGTGGGCCTGGATCGCGCGCGCACCTCGCGGGCCTTGACCGGGCTGGTGCACAAGCAACTGGTGCGGCGCCTGCCCCGGCCGGGCAACCGACGTGAAGCCACGCTGCAACTGACGGCCGAAGGCGCGGCCCTGCACGCCAGGCTGTTGCCCCGGGTGGCCGACATCAACCGGCTTCTGCTGTCGGTGCTCAGCGAGGCGGAAATCGACCAGCTGGCCGATGCGCTGGCCCGGTTGCAGGCGCAGGCACGCCGGATGGGAGGCCAGGCCAACTCCGCCGAAGCCGCCTGAGCTTGCCGGGCGGCGCGCCGCCGATCCGATTTCAGTGTTTCAGTGGACTGGGAGGCTGTCGGACTTGGAAATCGCCGGCTGCAAATCGACCGCAGCGGCCCATTTTTCACCGGCTTTTTGCCCAGTAGCTCAGCTATTGGGCTGCAAATCCGGCAAAAACTGGTCTCGCTGGGGCCGATTCTCGCTTTCGGCGCTCCTAGCCCGACAGCCTCCTAGGATCAGTCGCGCCGTCGGCCCAGCAGCAGGGCCAGGGCGGCGCCGGCGGCGGCGGCGATGGCCATGGATTTGAGCGGCTGCTGGGCCACGTAGGTGCTGGTCTTTTCGCTGTACTCGTTCAGCTTCTCGCGCGTTTGCGCCGAGGTCTGGGACGCCAGCGCCTTGCCGCGCTCGGCCAGTTCCTGCACCCGCGCCGACAGGGCGTCGATGGCTGGCTGCACGTCCTCGCGCAGGTTGCGCACGCCGGCGTCGGCGCGGTCCAGGGCCTCGTTGGCGTAGCGGCGCGCGGTTTCGATGGTGCGCTCGGTGGCGTCGGCCGACTTGTCAGGGGTGTCTTGCGGGTTCATGGGCATCTCCTGTGAGGGTGCGAGGGGCAAAGGGCGATTGTGGCACCCGGCGCGGTGGCGGTCAGGACGCCGCCGGGTCGGCCTGGCGGCTGGCGGCCGGCACGCTGTCGCGGCCGCGGCACACCGGGCAGGCAGGCTGGCGCGGCACGCGCACCTCGGTCCATTCCATCTGGCGCGCGTCCAGCATCAGCAGCCGGCCGCTCAGCGAGCGCCCGATCCCGGCCAGCAGCTTGAGCGCCTCGGCCGCCTGCAGGGTACCGATGATGCCCACCAGCGGCGCGAACACGCCCATGGTGGCGCAGCGCACCTCTTCCACGGTCTGGCTGGGCGGGAACAGGCAGGCATAGCAGGGCGCGTCGGGGCGGCGCAGGTCGTACACCGACACCTGGCCGTCGAAGCCGATGGCGGCGCCGGACACCAGCGGCCGGCCGCTTGCCACGCAGGCCTGGTTGAGCGCCTGGCGGGTGGCGAAGTTGTCGCTGCAGTCCAGCACCACGTCGGCTTCGGCGGCCAGGGCGCAAAACAGCGGCAGGTCGCCGCGGCGTGCCACGGTGTGCACACGCACCTCGGGATTGATGGCCTGGATGGCTTCGGCGGCCGAGGCCACCTTGGGCAGGCCGATGCGCCCCTGGCTGTGCATGATCTGGCGCTGCAGGTTGGTCAGATCGACCGTGTCGTGATCGACCAGGGTCAGCTGCCCGACGCCCGCGCTGGCCAGGTACAGCGCCACTGGCGAGCCCAGGCCACCGGCGCCGACGATCAGCGCGTGCGCGTCCAGCAGCCGCTGCTGACCCTCGACGCCGATGTCGTCGAGCAGCAGGTGGCGCGAATAGCGCAGCAGTTGCCGGTCGTCCATCGGCGCCCGTCCCGCGCTGCGGCGCGGGCTCAATCGGTCTTGGGCTCTTCCTTGCGCAGCGCCAGCGTCTTGCTGACCTGGACCGGCTGGCCCTTGAGCTTGGCCAGCGCCTGCTGCAGCGGGAAGTCCTGCGCGCTGCCGAATTCGGGCGGGCGGCGCTGGGCGGCCGGCTTGCGCGATTCTTCTTCGAGGCGCTTCATGGCGGCTTCGCGCTCTTTTTCGAGCGCCGGGTCCTTCTTCTCGGCCTCGCCGCCGTTCAGGTGCTTGTCGAGATCGGCCTCGCGCATGCGCAGCACGGCGAACGGACTGCCTTCGGCGGTTTCGTCGATCAGGATGTCGGGCACGATGCCCTTGGCCTGGATGGTCTTGCCGCTGGGCGTGTAGTAGAGCGCGGTGGTGATCTTGAGCGCCGTGTCGGGGCCGAGCGGGCGCACCGTCTGCACCGAGCCCTTGCCGAAGGTCTGGCTGCCCAT
The DNA here is from genome assembly GCA_020848515.1 of Rubrivivax sp. Lineage (GTDB taxonomy): Bacteria > Pseudomonadota > Gammaproteobacteria > Burkholderiales > Burkholderiaceae_C > Ottowia. Next base: position 3,554 of record JADLIA010000163.1, read on the forward strand.
GACGATGGCGCGCTTGTGGTCCTGCAGGGCGCCGGCCACGATTTCGCTGGCCGAGGCCGAACCCTCGTTGACCAGAACCACCAGCGGCACGTTCTTGAGCGCCGCCGGCAGGCGCCGCAGCGGATCGACGCCACGGCGGCGCAGGTAGTCTTCGGGGCGGGCCTTGTAGATGGACTTGCTTTCCTCGATTTGGCCGTTGGTCGACACCACCGTCACACCCTCGGGCAGGAAGGCGGCCGATACCGCGACCGCCGCGTCCAGCAGGCCGCCCGGGTCGTTGCGCAGATCGAGCACCAGGCCCTTCAGGTTGGGCTCGCGCCGGTAGATGTCTTCCAGCTTGGTGACGAAGTCGTCCACCGTGCGCTCCTGGAACTGCGACAGGCGCAGCCAGGCGTAGCCGGGCTCGACCACCTTGGCCTTGACCGACTGGGTGCGGATCTCTTCGCGCGTGATGGTGACCGGGAAGGTGCGGTTTTCGTCCTTGCGCAGGATGGTCAGCAGCACCTTGGTGCCCGGTTCGCCGCGCATGCGCTTGACCGCCTCGTTCAGGCTCAGGCCCTTGACGGCGGTGTCGTCCACCTTGGTGATCAGGTCGCCCGACTTCAGGCCGGCGCGGTCGGCCGGCGAGCCTTCGATGGGCGAGACCACCTTGACCAGCCCGTCTTCCTGGGTGATTTCGATGCCGACGCCGACGAAGCGGCCGGTGGTGCCTTCGCGGAATTCCTTGAAGCTCTTCTTGTCGAAATACTGCGAGTGCGGATCCAGGCTGGACACCATGCCCGAGATGGCGTCGGTGATGAGCTTTTTCTCGTCCACCGGCTCCACGTAGTCGGACTTGATCATGCCGAACACCGCCGCCAG
>JADLIA010000164.1 GCA_020848515.1 Rubrivivax sp.
CGGGCGTCACACAGATCTTGCCCTCGTAGCCCAGGTCACGGCCGCGGCCGGCGTCGTCCAGAAACAGCGCGTCGTTGCGGATGTCGATCACCGCCTGGTCGATGGCAATGCGCCCGGCCGCCCGGGCTGCCATCACCACCATGGAGCGGGCGGTGTAGACCTCGTCGCCGCGCGGCGTGCGGCGCCCGCCGATGTCGGCAGCGAAGTCCTCGGCGCCAAAAAACACCGCGCTCAGTGCATCGATATCGCGACACAGCGCCACGGCGTTGAGCACGCCGCGCACCGACTCGATGCCGCCGATCAGCGCGCGCGGCTGCGCGCGCGGCGCCTGGGCGTCGCGCTGGCGTATCCAGTGCAAGACCGGGAAGACCTGCTCGGTCGTCTCCACCTTGGGGACGACGACACCGTCGATATCGCTGGCAAAGGCCGCCTCCAGGTCGGCCAGATAGTGCTCGGAGTCGGGCACGTTGACGCGCACCATCAGTGTGCCGCCCAGGCCGGCGGCGCGCACCTGGGCCACGGTCTGCGCCAGCGCCTCGCGGGCGCTGCGCTTTTCGCCCGGGGGCGTGCCGTCTTCCAGGTCGATGACGCAGCAGTCGGCGCCAAAGCGCGGGAACTTGAGCACCAGCTCGGGCCGGTTGGCGGGGGCAAAGAACAGGGATCGGATCATGGTGTCTGGCTGGGGTCAGTCCTGAAAGGGTGTGAAGTCGGGTGGGCGCTTTTGCACGAAGGCATCGACCGCCTCCCTGTGGTGGGGCGTCTTGTGCGCCAGTGCCTGCAGCCCGGCCGACATCTCAAGCAAGGGGGCGAAATCGAGCCGCTCGCCCGCGCGCAGCAGCTTCTTGGCCATGCGCAGCGTCACGCCGGGTTGGGCGGCGATCTGCTCGGCCAGGGCGCGGGCCTCGGCCAGCAACTGCTCATGCGCGACCACGCGCGAGACCAGGCCGATGGCCAGCGCCTCGCGCGCATCCACCGTGCGGCCGGTGAAGGTCAGCTCGGCAGCCACCGCCTTGCCCACCACCCGGGGCAAGAGCCAGGCGCCGCCGTCGCCGGGCAACAGCCCGACGCGAATAAAGCTTTCGGCGAAGGTGGCCTGCTCCGAGGCGATGCGGATGTCACACATCGTCGTCAGATCGCAGCCGGCGCCGATGGCCGGGCCGTTGACGGCGCAGATCACCGGCACCTCCAGGTGGTAGACCGCCAGCGCCAGTCGCTGCACTCCGGTGCGGTACCAGTTGCGCAGCCGATCGGGCGACCAGTCGAACATCTGCTGCATGTCCTTCAAGTTTCCGCCGGCGGAAAACGCCGCGCCCGCCCCGGTCAGGATGACGGCACGCACCGAGGCATCGCCATTGATGCGCGCGCAGGCTTCAGAAAACTCGTCCGGCGCGCTGTTGCCGGTCAGAACGTTGCGCGTATCAGGCGCATTGAGCGTGAGGGTGACGACGGGGCCGTCCTGCTGATAGAGAAGAAAGGGCGTCATGGAAGGCGAGTTGCTGCAAAGGTCGAGGTCAGCACCGGCTGCTCACGAGGCCGGTGCTGGCGAAATCGGAGAAGCGCGTCACCCGTCACTTGGCCTGCAACCCGGCCTTGAACGCATTCAGCACCTCGGTACCGCTCTTGCCGCGGCGGTCGAGCTTTTGCGCCCAATCCGTGGCCACCTGGGCAGCCACCTGCTCCAGCGCCTGCTGGTCCGCAGGGGACAACGGTTTGAGCTGCACGCCTGCCGCGCGAGTCTTGTCGACGTCGCCCGCTTCATCGCGCTCGACCTGTTTGCAGACGCTGCGCGTCAACTCGTCACCCATGGCTGCCAGCTCCTTTTGCAGCGCTGGTGGCAACGACTGGTAGCGCTTTTCGCTGATGACCCAGTTGGCCACGTAGGAGCCAAAGTTGGAGCCGATCGTGCCCGACTTCGAGAGCTTGTCGATGCCGTAGGGGGCCAGGCTGTTGAACGGAAACAGCACCCCGTCAATGGTGCCGCGCGAGAGCGATTCGTAGACTTCAGGCGTGGGCATCAGCACCGGCACCGCCTTGAGCTCCTTGAGCAGCAGCTCCTTGGCCGACCCCGACGCGCGGATCTTCATCCCTTCCAGATCCTTAAGGCTGGCAAACGGCTTGCGCGTGATCACCTGATAGGGCGGCAGCACGATGGTGAACAACAGGCGCACGCCGTTGGGCGCAAATTCCTTCTTGTCCAGCAGGCCGCCCGGTTTGGCCAGATTCCAGTAGGCCAGCGTCGCCTGGCAGGAGCCGGTGTAGGGCAGCGGCAACTCGGCCACCACCGAAAGCGGCATCTTGTCCGACACAAAGCCGGGGCCCACATAGGCGACATCGACCAGCCCGGACTGGGTAAGCGAGAGCAGATCCTTGGCCTTGCCCAACTGCTCGGCCGGGTAGTACTCGAACTCGATGCCCTTGGCTGCCGGATCGGCCTTCAGGCGCTCCATCATGGGGGTGGTGAAGTACCGCGGCAGGTAGTGCCCGACGGGGAATGAATCCGCGACCTTGATCTTGGTCTGCGCGGCTGCGTGGCCGGCGGCACACAGACTGGCGGCAACGGCCAGGGTGATGGGAAGCAGCTTGATCATGTCATGTCTCCTTTATCGCGTTGAAAATTCATCCGCCCATCTTGGAGGGCAGCCACAGGATGATTTGCGGAAACGCCACCAGCACGGCCACCAACAGCAGGTGACTGATCACGTGTGGCCAGACGCCACCGAAAATCTCGGCCAGCGGCCGCTTGGCGTAGCGGGCAACCACAAAGGCGTTCAGGCCCACGGGCGGCGTGACCAGACCGACCTCGGCCATCAGGATCACGATCACGCCGAACCACACCGGGTCAAAGCCCAGCGCCTTGATCACCGGCAGCACGATCGGCACCGTCAGAATCAGGATCGCCACCTGATCCATCAGGCAGCCCAGGACCAGATAGCCCAGCAGAATCAGCGCCAGGATGACCCAGCGGGACACATCCAGCGCCCCCACCCACGCCACCAGAGCCTGCGTGCTCTGTGTGAGCGTGAAGAAGTAGCCAAAGATCTTGGCGCAGACGATGATCATCACGATCATGCAGCTGGCATGGGCTGCGTGCACCAGGGCCTTGGATAGACCCGCGCGGGTGAGTCGGCGCTCCCACAGCACGATCAGGAAGGCACCGAACGCTCCCAGCCCCGAAGCCTCGGTGGGCGTGGCGATGCCGGTGTAGATGACGCCGGTCACGGCCATGAACAGGAACAGCATCGGCCCCACGACGCGCAGCGAGGCCAGCTTCTCGCGCACCGTGTAGGCTCGCCCCTTGGGCGCCGCCGCAGGGTTGATCAGCACCAGCACCCACACGGTGGCGATGATCACCAGCGTCACCAGGATGCCGGGAATCACGCCGCCGATCAGCAGCGCGCCAATGCTGACGTCGGCAATGATGCCGTACAGGATCAGGGCGATCGATGGCGGGATCAGCATGGCCAAGGTGCCCGAGATGGCCACCACACCACCACTCAGACGAGCCTCGTAACCCTGCTTGAGCATGGCAGGCAAGGTGGTGGACGACAGCGTCGCGGCGGAAGCCGTGCTGGACCCTGAAATCGCACCGAAGCCGGCGCCGGCCAGCGCCGTGGCCATGGCCAAGCCGCCCGGCACGCGGCCGACCCAGGTAGCGGCCGCGGCAAACAGCCTGTCTGCCACACCACTCAGAATGACGAATTCGGCCATCAGGATGAACAGCGGCACCGATATCAATTCGTAGGATTCGACGCTCGACAGCGGAGCGGTTGCCAGCACGCCCGACAAGGCCTGCCAGCCACCCACCAGATACAAGCCCAGCGTGCCGGCAAAGGCAAGCGCAAAAGCCACCGGCATGCCGATGGCCAGCAGGATGAACAGCGCCAGCATGATCAGTGCAACGGTCATTCGGCCCCCTCCTCGGTGCCCGAGATGGGTGGCAGCGCTTTGATGGCGCGGCCAGTGGCCAAGGTGCTGACGTAGCCGATCACGTTCAGGGCCAACCGCAGGCTCAGCATGCCGAAGCCGATGGGCACGACCATGCCGATGGTCCATGTGGGCACGGCCAGGCCGCTGCTGGCCTGGGCCGCAGTTTCAAAATCCTCCAGCGTCTTGCCGGCGGCCAGCACGGTGGCCAGCACGAACACCGGCAGTGCCAATACCGATCCGATCAACTCGAACACATAGCGGGTACGACGCTGCACATAGTTGTGCAGGATGTCCACCGACACGTGGGCGTGTGCTTTCAGCGTGTGGGCCACGGTGTAGAAGAACACCCCCGGCATGACGTAGTGGTTGATGACCTCGTATGACCACGCAATGGGCGCGTTGAACAGGTAGCGGCGCGCCACATCCGCCACCACCAGGCACATCAGGGCAAACAGCAGTCCACAGCCCAGGCTCACCAGCACGTTGTCGATCACGTCGACCGCTCGACTCAGATGCCGGTACCAGGCGGGCGCCACGGGTGCTTCAGGATCACCTTGATTCATCGGTCAGCCTTTCGAATCGAGAGACACAACGGACGCTCTATGCAGACGGCCTTCTGCGCATCAGGGCCGTACGCCGACAGATCGCGACGACTTCGTCCCGCTGATTCAGGCCGGTGTGCTCGAACTCGACCAGGCCCGATTCGGGCCGGGACTGGCTGGCGCGCACCGAGATCACCTCGGTGCGGGCGCGCAGCGTGTCGCCATGGAACACGGGCTTGGGAAAGCGCACGTCCGTCATGCCGAGGTTGGCCACCGTGGTGCCCAGCGTGGTGTCGTTGACGCTCATGCCCACCAGGATGCCCAGCGTGTACAGGCTGTTGAACAGGCGTTGCCCCCATTCGGTCTGAGCCGCGAAGTGGGCGTCCAGATGCAGCGGCTGCGGATTCATGGTCAGCAGGGAAAACAGCGTGTTGTCCATCTCGGTCACGGTGCGCGACCAGGGGTGAACAAACTGCTGACCGACGTGAAATTCCTCGAAGTAGAGACCTGCCATGATGCTCCTCAGTCCATGTGTGCGATCAGTTCCGCCGGCACGCCCCAGGCCAGCGCCCATTCCTTGGCGTCGCCGCCCTGTGTCGGTCCGCTGGGCACACCGCAGGGGGTGGCGCTGAACCGCGGCGCCGGCGCGGGTTGCGTCACGCCATCGACCACCATGAAGCTGGCGCGCGCGATGTGATGGGGGTGCTGCGCCGCGGCGCCCACCGAAAGCACCGGGGCAAAGCAGGCGTCGGACCCTTCCAGCTGCGCACACCAGTACGCGCTCGTCTGGCTGGCAAACAGGGCGACCAATCGGGTGCGCAGCTCGGGCCAGCGCCCTCGATCGTCGAAATCCGGCAAATCGTCGACAGCAGCACCGGCCACGCGCAGGCGCTCGCGCAACTCGGCGCGGAACTTCGGCTCGATAGCGGCGATCGAGATGAACTCGCCATCGGCGCAGGCATAGACGTCGTAGTAAGGGGCGCCGGAATCGAGCACGTTGGTCCCGCGCGGTCCGGCATGCAGCCCAGCCGCCTGCAGACCGTGGAACGGCGCCATCAGCGCACCCACACCGTCGATCATCGCGGCATCCACCACCTGCCCCTCGCCGCTGCTGCGGGCGTGCAACAGAGCGGACAGCAGCCCCAGAGCCAGAAACAGGGAACCACCGGCGTAGTCCCCCAGCAGGTTCAGGGGCGGCGTGGGCGGCTGCCCTTGCCGGCCGATAGCGTCCAGCGCGCCGGTCAGGGCGATGTAGTTCAGATCGTGCCCGGCCGTCTGCGACAGCGGCCCGTGCTGGCCAAATCCGGTGACGCGGCCGTACACCAACGCCGGGTTGTCCTGCAGGCAAACCTCCGGCCCCAATCCGATGCGTTCCATGACACCGGGGCGAAAACCCTCGATCAGCGCATCGGCCCTGCGCACCAGCGCGCGCGCCAGGTCCAGACCGGCGGCAGCCTTCAGATCGAGCCGGAGGGTTCGCTTGCCACGCCGCATCAGATCGAACTGCGCCGGCCGCTCGATCCCCAGGCCGCTGGGCGTTGGCCGCTCCACCCGCAACACCTCGGCCCCCAGATCGGCCAGCAGCATGCCGCACAGCGGCGCCGGGCCAATGCCGACGAATTCGACCACGCGCACACCTTGCAGCGGCCCTGCCCGGTTCATGCGGACTCCTCCGGCGCAGCCGCAATGGCCGCCCTCACATGCAGCAGGCGGTCGATTTCCGGGGTGCTGAAGCCCGACTCCTGCAGTACCTGTCGGGTGTGCTCTCCCAGGCGCGGCGCCGGGCGCGGCGTCGCAATCTGGGCGGTTTGCCAGCGCGGCGCCAGGCGCATCGAGCGCACCGTTCCTTCGCTGGGATGCTCCATGGTCTGAAAGAACCCGGTGGCCAGCAGGTGCGGATCGCTCAGCACGCTGTGCAGATCGTGCATCGGCATGCAGGGCACGTCGGCCTCCTGCAGCAAGTCAAACCACTCCTGCGTGCTGCGCTGCTCGAACACCTGCGCCAGCCAGCCATAAACATGGTCGATGTGCGCGGCGCGGCTGGCAAAGCTGGCAAAGCGGGGGTCTTCCTGCGGCAGCGTGCTGCGGCCGATGCCGCGCAGAAATCCCGCCCACTGCTTGTCGTTATAGACCAGGGCGCAGATGTAGCCATCGCGCGTGCGGTACGGCCGGCGTTCGGGGGAGAGCTGCCTGGCATAGCCGCCACCATCCAGCGGCGGGTCATATGTCAGGCCCCCCAGATGGTCGCCCAGCACGAAGCCGACCATGGTTTCGAACATGGGGATGTCAACGCGGTCGCCCAGGCCGGTGCGCTGGCGCGCCAGCAGGCTGGCCAGGATGGCGCCAACGGCCACCTGGCCGACGATACGGTCGGCCACGGCAGTGGGGACGTAGCGCGGAATGTCGCCGCTGGCGCGTGCCATCAGGTAGGGCAGCGTGGCCGCGCCCTGGATCAGGTCGTCATAGGCAGGGCGCGCCGCATAGGGGCCGTCCTGACCGAAGCCGAACACCCCGGCGTAGACCAACCGGGGATTGAGCGCCCGCACGCTGTCGTAGTCCAGTCCCAGCCGAGTCATGGCCTGGGGCCGCACGTTGTAGAGCAGCACGTCGGCATCGCCCAGCAATCGCTTGAGGGCCGCCACGCCATCGGCATGTTTGAGGTCCAGCACCACGCTGCGCTTGTTGCGGTTGGTGTTGAGAAAGATCGGGCCCATGTCCGCGTGACGGGCCGGGCCGATCTGGCGCACCACGTCACCGGCCGGCGCCTCGATCTTGATGACATCCGCACCCATGTCGCCCAGCGCCTGCGAGGCAAACGGCCCCATCAGCACCGAGCTCATGTCGATGACCCGGATGCCATGCAGCGGGGGTTGGGCGGCCTGGTGATCTGCGCGGGGGCGGGCCGAATTCATGATGCGTTGATCCATCCTGTCTCAGGCATAAAGCCCCACGCCTTGCTGAACGCTCTCGGCCAGCGTGCCAAGGTGATGAAACTGATCACCGCGCCGCCGATCGATGGCCAGCAGGCGACGCACCCGGTGCGACAGCGCCAGTTCGTCCGTCATGCCGATACCGCCGTGGATCTGCACCGCCTGCTCGCCAACGAAACGGCACGCATGGCTGATCTGCGCCTTGCAGGCTGCCAATCGCAGGCGTGCCGCGGAGGTGTTCGGGCCATCGTCCACGATGGACGCAGCCAGCTGCGCCATGGAGCGCGCCAACTGCACCTGAATGAACATGTCCACCAGGCGATGGGCAATCACCTGAAAGCGCGCCAGCGGCGTGCCAAATTGCTTTCGCGTGCTGGCGTACTCGCGCGTTTCCTGCAGCACGGCATCCATGGTGCCCACGGCTTCGGCGCAATCGGCTGCCACCAGGAACGCATGGGTGCCATCGAGCGCATCCTGCGCCTCCCCGGCGGGGCCCAGCAGCGCGTCCTGCGGCACCACGACGTGGTCCAGAATCACATCGGCCCATCGTTCATCCGCGATTCCGGCGTGGCCCTCGAAGCGCAGGCCCGCGGTGCTTCGTTCGACCACGAAGAGAGACAGGTCACCGCGTTGTCCTGGCGCGTCTCCGGTACGGGCTGACACCAGCAGCAGATCGGCGGCGTCACCCCAGGGCACGGCACTCTTGCGGCCGCTCAACCGAAATCCCTGCTCCACCTTGTCGGCCCGCGTGCTCACGCAGTCCAGCTCGTATCGGGCTCCGGGCTCGACGTGGGCGACCAGGCCCAAGGCGGCGCCTTCGCACAGGCGGGGCAGCCATGTCGCCTGCTGATCGGGCCGTCCCAGCAGTTGCAACAGATGTGTGGCGGCCAGGGCTTCGGCGTAAGGCGCGGGAACGAACTGGGCGCCCATCGCCTCGATCAGCGACAGCGCGGCGCGGGGCGACTGGGCCATGCCGCCCCATGGCTCGCCCAGCGTGATCCCGAGCCAACCCAGCTCAGCCATTTGTCGCCACAAGGCGAGATTGGACCCGGCGTCGGCCGATTGTTGCCGCTGCCTATGCCGTTCAAAGCCGCACTGTTCGATCAGAAATCGGTTTGCGCTCTCGCGCAGCGCGTCGTGCTCTTGGTGGAAAGACATCGATTGCATCCGCTCGTCAGATGCCAAGCGCAAACTTGGCAATGATGTTGTGCTGAACCTCGTTGGAGCCGCCGTAGATCGACAATTTGCGCCAGTTCAGGTATTGGCGCACCAGCGCCATCGGAGTGGGCAGGCCATCGCCCATCGGCGCCGTGCAATCGCCACACGCCTGCACCAGCAGCAGCGACAGTTGCTGGGCGATCTCGGTGCCGCGAATTTTCAGCGTTGACGCCTCGGCGCCGACGCTCCGACCCGCCTGTACTTCGGCGATCAGGCGCAGGGTGGTCTGCTCAAGCGCCAGCAGATCGACTTCGACGGCGGCAATGCGCTCGGCAAAGCGGACATCCTGCAGCAGCGAGCGCCCCAGCGCATCGGGCTGCGCCGCCAGGCGCTTGAGCAGGCGCAGCTCGCGCAGCGAGCGGCCGATCTTGCCAACATTGAAGCGCTCATGCCCGAGCAGCGCCTTGGCCACCGTCCAGCCCTGGTTCAAGGGACCAACCACCCGGCTCAGGGGCACGCGGACCTGGTCGAGGAACACTTCATTGACCTCGTGACCCCCATCGAGCAGGATCAACGGTCGAACCGTGATGCCCGGCATGTCCATGTCCAGCAACACGAAGGAAATGCCTTCCTGGGACTTGGCCTGGGGGTCGGTGCGCACCAGGCAGAACATGCGGTTGGCGTATTGCGCGTAGGTGGTCCAGGTCTTCTGACCATCGATCACCAGGGTGTCGCCTTCGATGCGACCACGCGTGCGCAGGCTGGCCAGGTCCGATCCGGCGCCCGGCTCCGAATACCCCTGACACCACCAGTCCTCGCTGCTCAGAATGCGTGGCAAAAACTCGTCCTGCTGCGCCGGCGTGCCGTGCTGCATCAACACCGGCGCCAGCATCTTCGGCCCGAAGGCGAACACCTCGGGCGCGCCTGCCAGCCAGCACTCCTCTTCAAAAATGTAGATCTGGCGCGGCGTCCATCCCGTGCCACCGCGCGCCACCGGCCAGGCTGGCGCCAGCCAGCCGCGCGCATTCAGAATGCGCTGCCAGCTGACGTAGTCGTCCTTGGTCAGGGGGGCATGGCCCAGCACTTTGGCTCGCAGGGTGTCGGGCAGGGCCTCGCGCAGAAAGGCGCGCACTTCTTCGCGCAGGGCGCGGTCCGCGTCCAGATCGTGGGCATGCATGGCGCGTCAGTCGATGGTGATGTTGTGCTGGCGGATCAGCGCGCCCCAGCGCTCGCGGTCGGCCTTCAGGTATTCGTCGACCTGGGCGGGGGTCATGGCCGGCAGCATCAGCACACCGGCCTTGGTGAAGGTGGCGCGGAATTTTTCGTCCTGTGCGAAGCGGCCAATGGCGCCCTGCAGGCGGGCCACCACGTCGGGCGGGGTGGCAGCCGGCACGGCCCAGCCCAACCAGCTGGCGGCGTGGAAGGCGCCATAGCCTGCTTCTTCCAGCGTCGGCACGTCAGGCAGCCACGAAATGCGCTTGCTCATCGGTACCGCCAGGGCCTTGAGCTTGCCGCTCTGAATGAACGGCAGCGCCCCTGGCAGCACGTCGATGTAGAACTGCACATCGTTGGCCATCAGCGCCGTCAGCGACGGTGCGCTGCCCTTGTAGGGCACTTCGGTCATGCGGATGCCCAACTCGCCCTCGATCTTGCGGGCCGTCAGATACAGCACATTACCCTGCCCGAGAGAGGCAAAGTTCAGTTTGCCGTCGTTGGCTTTTGCATAGGCGGCAAACGAGCGCAGGTCGGTGGCTGGCGTCTGCAGGTTGGTCACCGCCACGGTCGGCAACTCGCCCACGATGGCGATCACGCGCAGTTCCTTGATCGGGTCATAGGTGAGTTTTTTCATCACCAGCGGCGTCACCGTCATGTTGCCGTTGGACGCCATCAGCAGCGTGTACCCGTCAGCCGGCGCGTTGGCCACCATGCCGGTGCCGATCATGGCGCTGGCGCCCGCTTTGTTTTCAACGACGATGGGTTGCTTGAGCTCGCGGCTCACACCTTCGGCCAGGGCACGCGCCAGGTTGTCGGTGATGCCACCGGGCGCATACGGCACGATCAGCTTGACGGGGCGGTCGGGGTAGTTGGCATGGGCGGCGCCGGCCAGCAACAGCGCGCCGGCACAGGCGGCCGAGCACAGGACTTTGATCAAGGCTTGCATGGTGTCTCCTGGTTGAGGTGATGAAGGCCGCGCTCAGCGGCCGGTGAAACGGGGTTTGCGCTTGTCGCCAAACGCGCTGACGCCTTCGGCAAAGTCGTCGGTGCCAAACACCACGGCCTGCGCCAGGCTTTCCTTGAGCAGAAACTCGCCAAAGCTGTCCTTGTAGGCGCCGGCCATCAGGGCGCGCGCCAGTCCAAACGAGACGGCCGGGCCAGCGGCGATGGAACGGGCCAGGGCCTGGGCCTGCGCCAGAAATCCATCCGCTGGCAGCACGCGGCTGACCAGGCCAAGCCCCAGCGCCTCCTGGGCGTTGACCCGGCGATTGCTGAGCAGCAGGTCGTTGGCCTGCACGCGGCCCACGGTACGCGGCAGGTGGTAGAGCACGCCCATGTCCGGCAGCACCCCCACGTTGGCAAAGCCGGCCATGAAATACGCGTCTTCGGCCGCCACCACCACGTCCCCCATCAGGGCCAGGGACAGGCCGGCGCCCACCGCGGCGCCATTGACGGCGGTGACGATGGGTTTCTCGCATTCGGCCAGCAGACGCACGCTGGCGTGCGTGAGCGCCATGCGTCGGCGCACGCCGACGGTGCTGCGATCGCTTTGCATGGTGCGCAGATCGCCGCCGGCGCAGAACACCGCGTCGCACCCTGTGATCAGCAGGCATCGCAGGCCGTCGTCTTCGACGAAGCGGCGCGCCTGCTCATGCAGCGCCCGCTTCATCTCGGCGCTCAGGGCGTTGCGCACTTCGGGCGCGCGCAGCTGCAACTGCAGGACACCATCGAAGGCCTCAGCGTGCAAGATGCTGTCGGTCATGCCTGTGCTCCGGACTCGATGGCATGATTGCGCGCGCCCAGCAAGGAAATGCCGCCATCGACCGGGATCAACGCGCCGGTGATATAGCTCGCGTCCTCGGAGCCCAGAAACAGCGCCATGGCCGCGATGTCGTTCAGCCGGCCCAGGCGACCCAGCGGCACACGCTCCGCCATGCGGGCGCGGGCGTCGTCCGAGGCCAGCTTGGCCAGCCCCGTCGTGCCCTCGATCGGGCCCGGCACGATGGAGTTGACACGGATACCGTGGCTGCCCCACTCCATCGCCAGCACGCGCATGACCTGATCCACCCCGGCCTTGGCGGCGCAGGCATGGACCTGCAGGGGCGCCGGGTTGTAGGACTGCGGCGCCGAGATGTTGATGATCGACGCGCCCGGTTGACGCAGGAACGGGTGAGCCGCGCGCAGCACGTGAAAGGTGCCCATCAGGTCGATGTCGATCACGGTCTTGAAGCCGTTGGGCGACAGATCGAGCGCGCGGGCCAGAAAATTGCCGGCCGCACCCGACACCAGCACATCGATGGCGCCCCAGGCGGCATGCACTTCGGCCAATACCTGCTGTACCCGTGCCGGATCCCGCACATCGCCAACCAGCCCCAGGGCGGGCTGGCCGTGGCCTGCCAGCCTGGCCTGGGCGTCGGCCACGCGTTCGGCGTTGCGGCTCATCACCGCAACGCGTGCGCCGGCGGCGGCATAGGCCTCGGCAATGCCCAGGTTGATGCCGCTGGTGCCGCCGGAGACGAACACGTTGCAGCCCTGAAAGTC
>JADLIA010000165.1 GCA_020848515.1 Rubrivivax sp.
CTCAAGCAGATCCTGATCACCATGGGCGGCATGATCATCGGCGAGGAGCTGATCAAGGTCATCTGGGGCCCGCAGCAGATCCCGCTGCCGCTGCCCACCGGCATGCAGGGCTCGTGGCTGATCGGCGAAGCCGCCGTCGAGAAATACCGCGTGGTGGCCGTGATCGTCGGCCTGCTCGTGTTCGCCCTGCTGGCCTGGACGCTGTCGCGCACCAAGGTGGGGCTGCTGATTCGCGCCGGAGTGCAGGACAGGGAAATGGTCGAGTCGCTCGGCTACCGCATCCGGCGCCTCTTTGTCGGGGTGTTCGTGGCCGGCAGCGCGCTGGCCGGGCTGGGCGGCGTGATGTGGGGGCTGTACCAGCAGACCGTGATCCCGCAGATGGGCGCGCAGGTCAACATCCTGATCTTCATCGTCATCATCATCGGCGGCCTGGGCAGCACCACCGGAGCGCTGATCGGCGCGCTGCTGGTGGGCCTGATGGCCAACTACACCGGCTTTCTGGTGCCCAAGGTGGCGCTGTTTTCCAACATCGCCCTGATGGTGGCCGTGCTGCTGTGGCGGCCGCAGGGCGTCTATCCGGTGGCCAATCGGTGAACGCCATGCTGAGCCGTCTGCTGTCCCACGACCTGCCGCGCAGCCGCGTGCTGGCGGCGATCCTGATCGTCATCGTGCTGGGTCTGGCGCTGGCACCGTTCGTGTTTCCGGGCGTCAAGGCGCTCAACGTGGCCGCCAAGGTGCTGATCTTCGTCGTGCTGGTGGCGGCGTTCGATCTGCTGCTGGGCTACACCGGCATCGTCAGCTTTGCCCACACCATGTTTTTCGGCATCGGTGCCTACGGCATCGCCATCGCCTGCTCGCACCTGGGTGCCACCTGGGGTGCCCTGGCGCTGGGCACGCTGGCGGCGCTGGCGGTGTCGCTGCTGCTGTCGCTGGCCATCGGGCTGTTCTCGCTGCGCGTGCGCGCCATCTTCTTCGCCATGATCACGCTGGCGGTGGCCGCCGCCTTCCAGACCCTGGCCTCGCAACTGTCGGCGTTCACCGGCGGCGAAGACGGCCTGACCTTCAAGCTGCCCGAGTGGCTGTCGCCCAGCTTCGAGCCGTTCGAGAACGAGTTCTTCGGCGTGCTGATCGACGGCCGGATCATCAGCTACTACCTGCTGTTCATCGTCTGCGTGGTGCTGGTGCTGGCGCTGCTGCGCATCGTCAACTCGCCGTTCGGTCGGGTGCTGCAGGCGATCCGCGAAAACGAATTCCGCGCCGAGGCCATCGGCTACCGCGTGGTGGTGTACCGCACGCTGTCGTCGGTGCTGTCGGCGCTGTTCGCCACGCTGGCCGGCTGCATGCTGGCGCTCTGGCTGCGCTACAACGGCCCCGACACCTCGCTGTCGTTCGAGATCATGATGGACGTGCTGCTGATCGTGGTGATCGGCGGCATGGGCACGATCTACGGCGCCGTCATCGGCTCGGTGCTGTTTCTGGTGGCGCAAAGCTACCTGCAGGATCTGCTGCGCCTGGGCAGCGAGGCGGCCAGCGCCGTGCCCATGCTGTCGGCCCTGCTGTCGCCCGACCGCTGGCTGCTGTGGCTGGGCCTGCTGTTCGTGCTGTCGGTCTATTACTTCCCCACCGGCGTGGTGGGGCGCCTGCGCACCTGGCGCGAGCGGTTGGTGCGCTGACCCCGGTTTTCACCACCCCGAGAGGAGACAAGCCATGACCAAGACCCTCCCGCGCCTGCACGGCCTGGCACTGGCCGCCATCGCCAGTGCGGCCCTGCTGGCCTGCGGCGGCAGCGACGACCGGTTCAACGACAAACCGGCAGGCATCGGCGCGCTGCACACGCAGCACTACGACGGCAGCAGCGACGATCTGCTGACCGCCGGCCTGGGCGCCAGCGGGCTGGCGTCGGCGCTGCCGCCCAGCTACGCCGACCCGCTGCAGCCGACCGCGGCCGAGCTGCGCCGCGCTGCCATCTACAACAGCTACCGCGCCCTGGTCGACACCACGGCGGCCGGCGGCTACGGCGTGTTCTACGGCCCCGGCGTGACGGTCGAAGGCACGGCGGGCGGTGGCGAAGGCAAGGTCCCCGGCAGCGAGACCCTGGCCTTCAGCGACGACGGCTCGGGCCGCGAGAACGTCACCCTGATGGTGCAGGTGCCCGACAGCTTCGACCCGGCGCGTGCCTGCATCGTCACCGCCACGTCCTCCGGCTCGCGCGGCGTGTACGGCGCCATCTCCACCGGCGAATGGGGCCTCAAGCGCGGCTGCGCGGTGGCCTACACCGACAAGGGCACCGGCAGCGCCGCCCATGACCTGCGCACCGACACCGTGCCGCGGATCGACGGCACGCGCACCGCGGCCGGCAGCGCCGCCGGCCAGGCGGCCTTCGACGCCGGGCTGACCGCGGCCGAGCTGGCCGCCTTCAACGCCGCCACCCCCGATCGCCTGGCGTTCAAGCACGCCCATTCGGGCCGCAACCCCGAGAAGGATTGGGGCCGCCACACCCTGCAGGCCGTGCGGCTGGCGCTGTACGTGCTCAACGAGCGCTATGGCGAGCTCGACGCCAGCGGCCGCCGCCGCGTGCGCCTGCACACCGGCAACACGCTGGTGATCGCCTCCAGCGTGTCGAACGGCGGCGGCGCCGCCCTGGCTGCGGCCGAAGACGATCGCGAAGGCCTGATCGACGGCGTGGCGGTGGCCGAGCCGGCGATCGAAATGCCCGCCAACGCCGGCGTGGCGGTGCAGCGCGGCGCCAGCCAGGTGCCGGTGATCGGTCGCAACCTGATCGATTTCACCAGCTACGCCAACCTCTACCAGGCCTGCGCCGCGCTGGCGCCCTCGCAGGCAGCGGCACCGTTCGGCGCGGCCTTCGCCAGCCTCTACAACAACCCGGCGCTGCCGATCGCCGCCAACCGCTGCGCCGCGCTGGCGCAGCGCGGGCTGCTGAACGGCAGCAGCACCGCCGAACAGGCCGAACACGCGCTGCAGCGCCTGCGCGAGTACGGCTGGGAGGCCGAGTCCAGCGTGCTGCAGGCCTCGCACGCAGCGTTCGAGATCGCGCCCGCCGTTGCCGTCACCTTTGCCAACGCCCTGGCGCGCGCCCGCGTGACGGACCACCTGTGCGGCTTCAGCTACGCCGCCACCGCCGCCAACGGCAGCGTCACCACGCTGGCGCCGGCACTGCTGGCCGGCATGTTCGCCACCGGCAACGGCGTGCCGCCGTCCAGCGGCGTCAACCTGGTCAACAACCTGGCGGCCCAGGGCCCGGCGCGCGATTTCCTGAGCTTCACCGCCCAGGGCGTGGCCGACTGGAACCTCGACGGCGCGCTGTGCCTGCGCGAGCTGGTCACGGGCCAGGGCACGCTGGCCGCGCGCCTGCAGACCGGCATGCGCGAAACCCAGCGCCACGGCAACCTGCACGGCAAGCCGACGCTGATCGTGCACGGGCGCGACGACGCCCTGCTGCCGGTCAACCACACCTCGCGCCCCTACGCGGCGCTGAACCGCAAGGTCGAAGGTGCGGCCAGTCGGCTGAGCTACATCGAGGTCACCAACGCCCAGCATTTCGACGGCTTCATCGGCCTGCCCGCCGTGCTGCCCGGCTACGACAGCCGCTACGTGCCGCTGCACCTGTACCTGAACCGCGCCCTGGACGCGGTGTACGCCCACCTGCGCGAAGGCAAGGCGCTGCCGCCCAGCCAGGTAGTGCGCACCACGCCGCGTGGCGGCACGCCGGGCAGCGCGCCGGCCTTGACGGCGGCCCACGTGCCAGCGCTGGCCGCCAGCCCCGCCGCCGGCAACGCCATCGGCTTCGCGGCCGGCCACACCATCGTCATCCCCGACTGAAGTCGAACGCCATGCCCCACTCGTCCCTGTACCTGCGCTGCGCCGGGCGTGAAATCCATGTGCTCGACTGGACGCCCGCCGGCGGCGCCGTGCGCGGCACGGTGGTCGCCTGGCACGGTCTGGCGCGCACCGGGCGCGACATGGACGAGCTGGCGGCCCATCTGTCGGCGCGCGGCTGGCGCGTGGTCTGCCCCGACACCGTGGGGCGCGGGCTGAGCCAGTGGGCCGAGCAACCCGAGCACGAGTACTGCCTGGCCTTCTACGCCCGGCTGGCGCGCGAGCTGCTGGCGCAGCTCGGCATCGAGCGCTGCCACTGGGTTGGCACCTCGATGGGCGGCGCCATCGGCACCGTCTGCGCCTCGGGACTGTTCGAGCCCGCGCTGGCACCCCGCATCCAGAGCCTGGTGCTGAACGACAACGCGCCCGAACTGGCGCAGCCGGCCATCGAGCGCATCCGGGCCTACGCCGGCCAACCGCCGGCGTTCGCCACCGTGACCGAGCTGGAAGGGTTCTTCCGCGCCGCCTACCAGCCGTACGGGTTTCTCACCGACGCCCAGTGGCGCCGCCTGACCGAAACCAGCACTCGCCGGCTGCCCGACGGCCGCGTGACGCCGCACTACGACCCGGCCATCGTCGGCCAGTTCACGCACCACCCCGACGACTACCTGATCTGGCACCACTACGACGCACTCACCCTGCCGGTGCTGCTGCTGCGCGGGGAGGATTCGGACCTGGTGCTGCGCCCGACCGCCGAGCAGATGCGGCTGCGCGGCCCCGGCGCCCGCGGTCGCCTGCAGTGGGTGGAAGTACCCGGCTGCGGCCACGCGCCAGCGCTCAACGTGCCCGAGCAACTGGCGCTGGTGAGCGATTTCATCGAGCGCGCCTGAGGCCAGCCCGGCGCCGCCTGATGCCGCGGGCAGACCGCACCCGCGGCCCCCGCGCCCTTACTTCTTGAGCTGCGCCTCGACCTGGCCCACCAGGTCCTGTCCGACGTCGGGCGTGAACATGTTCCACACAGGCTGCACGCGCTCGCGCATGCGGGCGCGCTCGGCGTCCGACACCTCGTTGACCTTCATGCCGCGCTCGGCCATGGCTTTCTGGGCGGCGTCGGACTGCTGGCGCGCCACCTGGCGCTGGTAGGTGCGCGCCTCGATGGCGGCGTCTTTCAGAATTTTCTGCTGCGCCGGCGTCAGCTTGTCCCAGAAGGCCTTGGACACCAGCGGGATGAACGGGCTGTAGGTATGGCGCGTGATGGAGAGGAACTTCTGCACCTCGTTGAGCTTGAGTGCGGCGATCACCGCGTTGGGCGTGCCCTGACCGTCGATGGTGCGGGTCTCGAGCGCGGTGTAGAGCTCGGGGATCGCCAGCGGCACCGGGTTGGCGCCCAGCGCCCGGATGGTTTCCTGGGTGATCTTGGCCTGGATGGAGCGGAACTTCAGGCCCGCGAAGTCTTCCACCCTGGTGATCGGGTGCTTGCTGTTGGTGGCGTTGAAAAAGCCGTTCTCCCAATAAGCCAGACCCACCAGGCCGTGCGCCGGCAGCGTCTCCAGCAGCTTCTGGCCGACCGGGCCGTCGAGCACCTTGTCGGCCTCCTCGGGGTTCTTGAACAGGAACGGGAAGTCGAAGATCGAGTACGCCTTGACCATGCCGGTCAGCGTGGTGGTCACCGGCACGGTGAACTCGATCGTGCCACCCTGCAGCGCCGATGTGACCTTGACGTCGTCGCCCAGAGCGGCGTTGTAGTAGGGCTTGATGTCGATCTCGCCGTTGCTCTTGGCCTTGACCAGTTCGACGAACTTGGCCACGCCCTGGCCCTGGTGGGTCTTTTCCGACAGGGTGACGGCGAACTTGCCGGTGACCGCCGCCCAGGCGGGGCCGGTCAGGGCGGCGGCCAGCAGGCCGGCGACGAGAGAAATGCGCAGTTTCATGGGAGTCTCCTTGGATGAAATCGGACAGTGTGCGGCTCAGCGCCACCACTCGGCTGGCACGGTGACCAGGGCCGGAAACAGGATCAGCAGCGCCAGCAGCGCCAGCAGGGCCAGCAGAAACGGCGCAATGCCACGCACCGCCTCGGCCATGCTCACCTTGCCGACCGAGCTGACCACGTTCAGCACCACGCCCACCGGCGGCGTGATCAGGCCGATCGAGCAGTTCATGATGAACACGACACCGAAATACACCGGGTCGATGTCGGCCGCCTTGACGATGGGCATGAACACCGGGGTGAAGATCAACACGATGGGAATGAAGTCCAGCACCATGCCGGCGAAGAACACCACCACCATCATGGCGGTCATCAGCACCAGCGGCCGGTCGGAGATGGTCTGCAGCCAGGCGCCGACCTGACCCGAGATGTCGGCGATGGTGATCATGTACGACGCCACCATGGCCAGCGCCGCCAGCAGCAGCACCACCGAAGTGGTGCGCGCGGTGACCAGCAGGCATTGGTAGATCCTGCGCGCGCTCAGCTCGCGGTACACCACCACACCGACGAACAGCGCGTACACCGCCGCCACCACCGCCGACTCGGTGGGCGTGAAGATGCCGAATCGCAGACCGCCGATGATGATCACCGGCAGCATCAGCGCCCAGCCGCCCTGTGCCAGCAGGCGCAACCGCCGGCCCCAGGGCACGCGTGGCGTGACGCTGACCTGCTGGCGGCGCGCCACGATCCACCAGGCCACCAC
This sequence comes from Rubrivivax sp., assembly GCA_020848515.1. Classification (GTDB taxonomy): domain Bacteria; phylum Pseudomonadota; class Gammaproteobacteria; order Burkholderiales; family Burkholderiaceae_C; genus Ottowia. The sequence goes on from JADLIA010000165.1 coordinate 6,528, forward strand.
CAGCACCAGGCCCATCATCACGCCCGGAACGATGCCGGCCAGGAACAACCGCGTGATCGACACGTTGGCCGCCACGCCGAAGATCAGGAACCCGATCGAGGGCGGGATCACCGGCGCGATGATGCCGCTGGCCGCCATCAGGCCGCAGGCGCGGCCCGGGTCGTAGCCGGCGCGCCGCATCATGGGCACCAGAATGGCCGCCAGCGCGGCCGTGTCGGCCACCGCCGAACCGGATAGGCTGGCCAGCAGGATGCCGGCAAAGATGGCCACGTAGCCCAGGCCGCCACGCAGGTGACCGACGAAGGCGCTGGCCATGTCGACGATGCGCCGCGACAGGCCGCCGGCGTTCATGAACTCGCCGGCCAGGATGAAGAACGGCACCGCCATCAGCACGAAATTGTCGGCGCCGGAGATGGCGTTCTGCACCACGATCTGGGCGTCGAACTGGCCCATCACCAGCATCAGCGCCACACCCGAGAACATCAGCGCAAAGGCGATCGGCATGCCGAGCGCGATCAGCCCAAGCAGCGACAGCAGAAACACCGCGGCGGTCACGGGCGCGGCTCCGCGTCGGCTTCGGCGGCCACGCGCCTGGCCTCGGCCTCGATCTGCGCGCCCAGGTCCTCGGTCAGCTCGCCCTCCTCACCGCGCCAGGCGCGCAGCAGGTTGCTGCAGACCGGAAACAGCAGCGCCACCCCGAACACCAGGCCCACGCCGTACAGCCAGGCGTAGGAGATGCCCAGCACCGGGTAGCTGTTGGCCAGGTTGATCTGCGTCTGGCGCCAGCCGCCGACGATGAAGATCACGCAGCCGGCCAGCAACAGCAGCCCGGTGAACAGCAGCAGCAGGCGCCGCACGCGCGGGCCCACCACGTGCAGCAGGGTGTCGAAGCCGATGTGGATGCGCTGCGCCGAGGCCAGCACCGCGCCCATGAAGATCAGCCACACGAACAGCAGGCGCGACAACTCCTCAGAGACGGCGATGCCGGTGTTGAAGGCGTAGCGCAGCACGACGTTGCCGAACACCAGGATCCCCATCAGGGTCAGGCAGGCGACGATCAGCAGTTCGAAGCCGCGCGTGATCCAGCCGGTGATGCGCCTAGGCATGGCGCGCGGTCCTGGGACGGTGGTGGTGCATGACGGGTTCCTCGGTTGGACGGATGGCCTGCATTGAACCCGATCTGATGCGGCGGCTCCATCGGTTGTTTCCCCGGTCAGCGCCCCGTCCGGGCAGCGGCCTCGCACCCCCTGCGGGTGCTCCTGCGAACGCAGTGAAATCATCAAAGGAACAGCCATCTGGCGCTTTACAGTCAAGCGCCAGCAGCTATCATTTTGATATCACTTCGCCGAGCTCGACGGGGCCCGCGTCGGCCAGCCTTGCAAGTGGTCCTGGGCCAGTTCTGCCAGCGCGGCCAGCCACGCCGGATCGTCGTTCAGGCAGGGCACGTAATGGAACTCCTGCCCCCCGGCGGCCTGGAACGCGGCGCGGCCTTCGATGGCGATCTCTTCCAGCGTCTCCAGGCAATCGGCCACGAATCCCGGGCAGACCACGTCCACGCGCGACGTGCCGGCGCGGCCCAATTGCTCCAGCATGGTCTGGGTGGCCGGCTCCACCCACTTGGCCTTGCCAAAGCGCGACTGAAAGCTCAGCACCCAGTCGTCCGGCCGCAGCCCCAGCCGCTCGGCCAGCAGGCGCGCGGTGGTGACGCATTCGTCGTGGTAC
>JADLIA010000166.1 GCA_020848515.1 Rubrivivax sp.
ACCGAACAGGCCATCCGTTGGGTCGTCGGGCACGATGTGCAGGCCTTCCTGACGGCCTTGTGCAGCCCCGACTCGACGACACGCGAAAGCGCTGTATCCGCCGGCGGCGGGCCATTGATGGAGGGGCTGGACGACCCCGGCAACCCTGCCTGGTCCGACTGGCTGGACACCCAACGCCAGCGCGTGGCCGCGGCCTGGCAGTCCGCTGCCTGGGACTGGCTGGCGCAGGCGGACGAACCAGCCTCGCGCGCCGCGGTGGCCGACCGGCTGCTGGCGCACGATCCCCTCGACGAGACTGCCATGGCCGCCATGCTGCAGGCTGCGATCGCCCGTGGCCAGGTCGTCGCGACACGCCAGCGCTTCCAGGCCTTTACCCACCGGCTGGCGGAGGAGCTGGGCATCGCTCCGGCGCAGCATCTGCGCGAGTTGATGGCCCGCATCGACGCGCCGCAGGTGGCGACAACGCCCGCGGCGCCGTCGGAATCAGCCGCGACGGCGCGCCCGGCCTCCAGCCCAGACCCCGGCCACGATCTGGTGGGACGACAGATGGAGCGTGCCGAAGCCCGGGCCCTGCTGGCCCGCGCCGATTGCCGGCTGCTCACCCTGGTCGGTCCGGGGGGCGTCGGCAAGAGCCGGTTGGCCCGCGTGGTGGCGGGTCTGACCAGCCCCGCCACGGACCGCAGCGATGCCCACTTTCCCGGCGGCGTCTGGTGGGTGGACCTGCAGGACCTGACGCAGGCCTCGGCCCTGCTGCCGCGGCTGGCGCGACAGCTGGCAGTGCAGACGCTGGACGAACGCACGGCCCTGGCCCAGGTGGCGGCCGCGCTGCCGGTGCAGCGCAGCCTGCTGGTGCTGGACAACGCGGAGCATCTCCTGGGGCCGGCCGAGCACGACGCCCTGCACACGGTGCTGGACGGCCTGCTGGCGGCGCACCCCACGGTCTGCCTGCTGGTGACGTCCCGCGTGCGCCTGGGCGCGACCGCACCGCTGCAGGCCGCCGAGTGGCTGCTGCCGGTGCCTGGCCTGGCCGTGCCCGACGACGACAGCCGGGACCTCGACGCCGCGAGCGCCTTCGACGCCGTGCAGCTCTTCGCCCACCGCGCCCGCCAGGCCGATCCGCGTTTCGAACTGGCGGCGCACCTCGACGCGGTGATCGACATCGCCGGCGCCGTGGGCGGCATGCCGCTGGCCTTGGAGCTGGCGGCCAGCTGGGTCCGCCTGATGCCTGCCGAGGCCATCGCCGACGAGTTGCGGCGCTCGCTCGACCTGCTGCAGCGCCACCCGACGGCCAGAGGTCAGCCCGCCCGGCCCGAGCACGTGAGCGTGCGCGACGTGCTGGCGCAATCGGTGGCGCTGCTGTCGCCCCTGGAGCGGCAGGCGCTGGCCACGGTGTCGGTGTTCCAGGACGGTTTCACCCGCGATGCGGCAAGGGCCCTGGGCCGCCAGACGTCGCTGCCACTGCTGTCGGCCCTGTCCGACCGTGGCCTGCTGACCACCGACACCGACGGCCGCTTCCGCCTGCACCCGCTGGTGCAGGCGCTGGGCGCCGAACTGCTGACGGTCGATGTGGTGCTGGCCGGTGCCACCTGGCAGGCGCACAGCCGCTATTTCGCGCAGTTCATGAACAGCCTGGCACCGCTGACGCGCGGCAACCTGCACCAGCTCGTGCGGGCCGTGGATGCGGAGTTCGCCAACTTGTGTCGCGCCTGGGAGACCGCGTCGGCGGCAGGCCAGAGCGAGGCCCTGGGCCAGATCGTTCGGCCGCTGTGGGTGTACTTCGAAGTCACCGGTCGGCTGCAGGAGGGCATCCGCCGGTTGCGCCCGGTACTGCAGCGGCTGGAACCTCTGGCCGGCCACGATGCCCAGGCCGGCTGGGCGCTGTCGCGCCTGCGGCATGGTCTGTCGATGCTGATGCACCGGGGCGGTCACCAGGCCGACGGCCTGGCCGTGGCCGAGGCCGGCATGGCCGCCGGGCTTCAATCGGGCGAGCTCGAGGCCCTGGTGGGCTGTCAGCTCAACAGTGGCAGCTGCCTGATGGCGCTGGGCCGCCTGGACGAAGCCCACGCCAGGTTCCAGCAGGCGTTGAGCCTCGCGCGCGACCGTGAGGACACGCACTGCATCGCCTGGGCGCTGGGCAACCTGGCCGTGAGCCACAGCGCGCTGGGCGACGCGCAGGCCGCCATCGTGCATGGCGAGCAGGCGCTGCAGCTCGACCGGCAGCAAGGCAACCAGTACCAGGTCGCGGTGCACCTGGTGAACCTGGGCGCCGCCCAGCTGGAAGCTGGGCGCCTGCCGGCGGCGATCGACTGGACACGGCAAGCCGTCCAGCACACGCACGACCACGGACTGGTGCTGTTCGAACTGCATGCACGCAGCAACCTTGCGGGATTCCTCATGCGGGAAGGCCGCCTGGACGAAGCGCGGGCCCTGACGCTTCAATGCCTGCGCGCCGCGCGTACGCAGGGGCTGCTGGTGGTGCAGGCCACGCAGCTGACCGTGCTGGCGCGCATGGAGGTGCGGGCCGGCCGTCTGGACGCCGCGCTGCCGCCGATCCGCGAGGCCCTGGGCCTGGTGCTGGGCCACGGCCTGCAGAGCGAACTGCCGCTGGTGCTGCGCACCTGGGCGGCGCTGTGCGAGGGCCGGGGGCAGGTGGTGCAGGCGGCCCGCGTGCTGCATTGCGCCATCGCCATGGCCGCCACGTCACCGTCGGATGCCCGATTCTTCGGGCAGTTGCTGGCCGGCCTGCCCCTGGATGCACGGGCCCGGACCGAGGCGGCAGCGCACCCGTTGACGCCTGACGAGGTCCTGGCCGACATCACCGCATCCCAAGCGGGTTGAACCGCTGGCCAGCGCGGCCGCACCGGACCGCAGCAGGCGGCAGCCAACGCCCGTGAAACGCGGGTGAAGCGCCTGCCGGGCACAGTGCGTTCCATCGGCAGGCCACCGGCCCGCTACTGACGCCGGGAGACCACGATGGAGCGATCGACGACCTACCTGCTCAAGGTCTGGCAGACCGCGGGCGGTGGCTTCCGTGCGCACCTGCGCGCCGTGGACCAGGAAGTGGCACTGGGCTTCGACGACGCCCAGGCGCTCGCGGCCTATCTGGCCGCGGCCTGCGCGCACGCCGTTGTACCGCCCCGCGCCAGCGCGGCCACGGGACCACCGGCGACCACGACGGGTGACGTCTGCGGACGCTGAGCGTGTCCGCGCCACGGCGCCCCGGTCCGCCCATTGGCCCTTGCCTCCTTGCAATTCCCCTCACTCCACCTGCACACCACCACGGAGAGACAACATGAACATCGCCCCCATGCCCGCGCCCTCATGCAGCCCTCTCACCCCAGCGCGCCTGGCCGCCGCCTGCGCGGCCTGGGTATGCCTGGCGTCATCGGCACAAGCCGCGCCACCCGAACTGCTGGAGACGCGGTCGGTGCAGGCCACCGCGGGCCACTGCTGCTGGGACAACCCCGCGAACACGGAGTTGGCCAGTGGCGACGCGGAGTCCTACTACGTCAACAGCTGGGGCCTGTCCTGGGCCCGGATCCACGCGCAACCGGCGCAGTTCGGTCGGCTCGCCGGCGAGCTTTCAGGGGGCAGCCAGCTGCCCGCGGGCTTTGTCGCCAGCAACAGCGCCGTGGTGCTGCGCGACGCCTGGTCCGACCTGTTCACCATCAGCTCGACCACGCTGGCCACCGGCACGCCGGTGCAACTGCAGCTGACGGTGTTGCTGGACGTGGACATGCTGACCGTCGACCCTGACGGCAGCAGCGGCATCGCCGCTGCCACCGGCCGCGCCGCAGCGGCAATCCACGCGCTCGGTTGGGACGCCCCCTGGCTGGCCGGCCTGAGCCTGGAGACCGGCAGCGGCAAGCCCTTCAGCGCCCTGGCCGGTGAGTACAGCAACAGCAATGTCTACAACACCACGGTGGGTGCGACGCTGCACCTCGTCGGCGACATGTCGCTGAACTTCAACCACTGGAGCTCCTACGACGCACGGTCCTGGGGCGAGGGTCACACCTTCGCCACCTCGCTGTTCCGCATCGACGTGCTGACGCCCGACGTACAGGCCACCACCGCCAGTGGCTTCAGCTACGCCACGCCGGTGCCAGTGCCCGAGCCCGGCAGCTTGGCGCTGATGCTGGCGGGGCTGTGTGCAGCCGGCCCCTGGGTCAGGCGCCGCCAGCGCTGAAATGACGGCGGGGCGACCCAGGCCGCCCCGCAGCTTTTTCATCGACCGGAGGAACGCTCAGCTGAGCATGTCGGCCCAGATGAGAATTGGCTGAGCGAATCTGCACAGCTCGATAGCCGTACAACCGCGCGCATCAGCCAACGCAGGTTGTAGCCCACGGCACAGCTCGGTGCGTGCAGGTCGTCCCCCAGTGCGCCTTGGCGCCAGCAGCGGTCGAGCCGATGGCCGGACTTCAAGTGCCCGATGACCGGCTCCACCGTCTGGCGGTGCCCGAGATCGTCGAGGACGAACTTCGCCGGCTCGGCGCGGGGCTGCTGGTGCTGGGCAAGCACGGCCACTCGACGGTCGAGGACTTGCTGCTGGGTGGCGTCAACCAGCATGTGCTGGCCGAGGGCCGTGTCGACATGCTGGTGGCGCCAACGACCACGGCTGCGGCATCCGCCGCGTGATGTGCGCCGGGCTGTCGCGCGC
>JADLIA010000167.1 GCA_020848515.1 Rubrivivax sp.
ATGGAGCGCGGCCGCATCGTCGAGCAAGGCAGCCACGCCGAGCTGACGGCCGCTGGCGGGCTGTATGCGCGGCTGCACGGGCAGCCGTCGGCGTCGGACGCCGGCAGCCCGGGTAACTCCTGATTTCATAGCTGCTGGCGCGCTCCAGATAAGCGCCGGCACCCCATTTCGTTCATCACCGCACGGGCTGAACCGGCGTCGGCGGCGGCAGGTTCCGTGTGCGAGGGGCTGGCGCACAGACCCCACAGACCCTACGATGGCCCCTGCGCCACCGCGCACCGATGGCAAGCGTTCGTGCGCCGTGATCCGGCGCCCTGCCTTGTCCGACGACAAACGCACGACACGATCGTGCCGATGGAGACCGAGCATGACACCACACTCAGCCCTCAGGCTGCATGTGCCCGAGCCGACGGGACGGCCGGGCGCCAAGACCGATTTTTCCTACCTCAGCATCTCGCCGGCCGGTGCGGTGCGCCAACCCCCGATCGACACCGCCGCGGCCGACACCGCCGACCTGGCCACCAGCCTGGTGCGCGTGCTCGACAGCGAGGGCCGCGCCGTCGGTCCCTGGGCGCCAGCCATTCACCCCGAGCGCCTGCGCCGCGGCCTGCGGGCCATGCTGAAGACGCGCCTGTTCGACGCCCGCATGTTGCTGGCGCAGCGCCAGAAAAAGCTGTCGTTCTACATGCAGTGTCTGGGCGAGGAAGCCATCGCCGTGGCCCATGCACAGGCGCTGCGCGAAGGCGACATGTGCTTTCCCACCTACCGCCAGCAGGGCCTGCTGCTGTCGCGCGACGACATCTCGCTGGTGGAGCTGATCTGCCAGCTGATGAGCAACGAGCGCGATCCGATCAAGGGGCGCCAGCTGCCGGTGATGTATTCCTACAAGCGCGCCGGCTTCTTTTCGATCTCCGGCAACCTGGCCACGCAGATGCCGCAGGCCGTGGGCTGGGCCATGGCCTCGGCGATCAAGGGCGACACCAAGATTGCCTCGGCCTGGATCGGCGACGGCTCCACCGCCGAGAGCGACTTTCACACCTCGCTCACCTTCGCCCATGTGTACCGCGCGCCGGTGATCATCAACGTGGTCAACAACCAGTGGGCCATCTCCACCTTCCAGTCGATTGCCGGCGGCGAGGGCACCACCTTCGCCCAGCGCGGCGTGGGTGTGGGCATCGCCTCGCTGCGCGTGGACGGCAACGACTTCCTGGCCGTGTACGCGGCCTCGCAATGGGCGGCCGAGCGTGCGCGCGCCAACCATGGCCCGACGCTGATCGAGTGGGAAACCTACCGCGCCGGCCCGCATTCCACCTCCGACGACCCGTCCAAGTACCGCCCGGCCGACGACTGGCAGCGCTTTCCGCTGGGTGATCCGATCGAACGCCTGAAGCAGCACCTGATCGCCATCGGCGAATGGAGCCAGGCCCAGCACGAAGCCACCCACAAGGCGCTGGAAGCCGAGATCCTGGCGGCACAGAAGGAGGCCGAAAGCCACGGCAGCCTGCTCGACGGCCGCGTGCCCAGCGCCGCGACCATCTTCGACGACGTGTACCGGGACCTGCCCGAGCACCTGCGCCGGCAGCGCCAGCAGATGGGGGTATGAGCCATGGAGCAAGCTGTCCAGCACGCCACCGCCACCCCCATGACCATGATCGCCGCGCTGCGCTCGGCAATGGACGTGATGATGGCCCGCGACGACAACGTCATCGTCTATGGCGAGGACGTGGGGTACTTCGGCGGCGTGTTCCGCGTCACCGAAGGCCTGCAGGCCAAGTACGGCAAGACGCGCTGCTTCGACGCGCCGATCTCCGAATCCGGCATCGTCGGCACCGGCATCGGCATGGCCGCCTACGGCCTGCGCCCGGTGGTGGAGATCCAGTTCGCCGATTACGTCTATCCGGCCACCGACCAGATCGTGTCGGAGCTGGCGCGGCTGCGCCACCGCTCGGCCGGCGACTTCAGCGCGCCGATGGTGATCCGCATGCCCTGCGGCGGCGGCATCTACGGCGGACAGACGCACAGCCAGAGCCCCGAGGCCTTTTTCACCCACGTCTGCGGCCTGCGCACCGTCATGCCCAGCAACCCGTACGACGCCAAGGGCCTGCTGATCTCGGCCATCGAAAGCGACGACCCGGTGATCTTCCTGGAGCCCAAGCGCCTGTACAACGGCCCCTTCGACGGCCACCACGACCGGCCGGTGGTGCCCTGGTCCAAGCATGAGCTGGGCAAGGTGCCCGAAGGCCACTACCGCGTGCCGCTCACCAGCGCCGCCATCTTCCGCCCCGGCAAGGCGGTGACGGTGCTGACCTACGGCACCATGGTCTGGGTCAGTGAGTGCGCCGCGCGCGAAACCGGCATCGACGCCGAGATCATCGACCTGCGCTCGATCTGGCCGCTGGACCTGGACACCATCGTCGAATCGGTCCACAAGACCGGCCGCTGCGTGGTGGTGCATGAGGCCACGCGCACCAGCGGCTTCGGCGCCGAACTGGTGGCACTGGTGCAGGAGCACTGCTTCTGGCAACTGGAAGCCCCGATCGAACGCGTCACCGGCTGGGACACGCCCTACCCGCACGCGCAGGAATGGGCGTACTTCCCTGGTCCGGGCCGCGTCGGCGAGGCCCTCAAGCGCACGCTGGAGGTCTGAACCATGGGTACCTACGTGATCCGCGTGCCCGACATCGGCGAGGGCATTGCCGAGGTGGAACTGGTGGCCTGGCATGTGCAGCCGGGCGATGCCGTGAGCGAAGACCAGCACCTGGCCGACGTGATGACCGACAAGGCCACGGTGGAAGTGCCCTCCCCGGTGGCGGGCAAGGTGCTGACGCTGGGCGGTGGCGTCGGCCAACTCATGGCGGTCGGCGCCGAGCTGGTGCGCCTGGACGTCGAAGGCGCCGGTAACTTCAAAGAAAATGAGGCTCCAGCGCCCGCCCCATCTGCGCCAGCAGCTCCTGTTTCAATAGCAACCGAGGTGGTCGCCCAAGCCCCGGAGGCAGCGCCACGCGCACCCGCGGCCACCGCAGCGCGCGGCTCGGTGGCCGCGCCGCGCCCTGTCGCCGGCCGCCGCAAGGAGGGCGAGCGCCCGCTCGCCTCGCCTGCGGTGCGCCGGCGTGCGCTCGACCTGGGGGTGGAGCTGCGCTTCGTGCACGGCAGCGGCCCGGCCGGTCGCATCGGGCACCAGGACCTGGACGCTTACGTCGCCGGACAGGGGCAGGCCATGCTGACGGGGGCGTCGCCCTACGCCGAGCGCCATGGGGAAGAAGCCGTCCCCGTCATCGGTCTGCGCCGCAAGATCGCGCAGAAGATGCAGGAGGCCAAGCGCCGCATCCCGCACTTCAGCTATGTCGAGGAAATCGACGTCACGGAACTGGAGGCGCTGCGCCAGCAGCTCAACCAGCGCCACGGCGCCACCCGCGGCAAGCTGACCCTGCTGCCGTTTCTGGCGCGCGCCATGGTGTGCAGCTTGCGCGACTTCCCGCAGATCAACGCCCGCTACGACGACGACGCCGGCGTGGTCACGCGCCATGCGCCGGTGCATCTGGGCGTGGCCACGCAGACCGATGGCGGCCTGATGGTGCCGGTGCTGCGCCATGCCGAGAGCCTGGACCTGTGGGCCTTTGCCGCCGGCCTGACCCGCGTCACCGAGGCGGCCCGCACCGGCAAAGCCGCGCGCGAGGAGCTGAGCGGCTCGACCATCACCATCACCAGCCTGGGGCCGCTGGGCGGCGTGGTCACCACGCCCGTCATCAACCACCCCGAGGTGGCCATCGTCGGTGTCAACCGCATCATCGAGCGACCCATGCTGCGTGGCGGTCAGGTGGTGGCGCGCCAGCTGATGAACCTGTCGTCCTCGTTCGACCACCGCGTGGTCGACGGCATGGACGCGGCGCGCTTCATCCAGGCCATGCGCGCCCTGCTCGAAACCCCGGCCCTGCTGTTCGTGGAGTAGGCACCCCAAATGACCAAGGAAGTCACGACCAAGCTGCTCATCATCGGCGGCGGCCCAGGCGGCTACGTCGCCGGCATACGCGCCGGCCAGCTGGGCATCCCCACCATGCTGGTCGAAGGCGCCAGCCTGGGCGGCACGTGTCTCAACATCGGCTGCATCCCGTCCAAGGCGCTGATCCACGCGGCCCACGAGTTCGACCAGGCGCGCGCGCAGGCAACCGGCTCGCCCACCGGCATCCGGGTGCAGCGCCCGCAGATCGACATCGCGCAGACCGTGCGCTGGAAGGACGGCATCGTGCAGCGCCTGACGGGCGGGGTCGGCGGCCTGCTGCGCAAGGCCGGCGTGCAGGTGCTCAAGGGCTGGGCCGAGATCGAAGACGGCAAGACCGTGACCGTCAAACCGCACCAGGGCGAGCCCGTGCGCGTGCGCTGCGAGCACCTGCTGCTGGCCACCGGCTCCGAACCGGTGGAGCTGCCCAGCATGCCGTTCGGCGGCGCCATCTGGTCATCCACCGACGCGCTTTCGCCCGATCTGCTGCCCCGGCGCCTGGTGGTGGTCGGCGCCGGCTACATCGGCCTGGAGCTGGGCATGGCCTACCGCAAGCTCGGCGTGGACGTGACGGTGGTCGAAGCCGCCCAGCGCGTGCTGCCCAGCTACGACGAGGAACTGACCGAGCCGGTGCTGCAAGCGCTGCAAAAGCAGGGCGTGGTGCTGCACCTGGGATGCAGCGTGGCCAGCTGGGACGCCCAGCACGGTGTGCACGTGCGCATCGACGCCCGCGCCGAGGACTTTGCGCTGCCGGCCGACCGCGTGCTGGTGGCCGTGGGTCGGCGCCCGCGCACCGCGGGCTTTGGCCTGGAGTCGCTGCAGCTGGACATGGCCGGGCGCCACATCGCCATCGACGCGCACGGCCGCACCTCGATGCGCAACGTCTGGGCCATCGGCGACGTCACCGGCGAGCCCATGCTGGCGCATCGCGCCATGGCCCAGGGCGAATGCGTGGCCGAGCAGATCGCCGGCAGGAACCGGCGCTTCGAGCCCATGGCCATTCCCGCCGTGTGCTTCACCGACCCCGAGGTGGTGGTGACGGGCAAGACGCCCGGCGAGGCCCGCGCCGCCGGCATGGACTGCATCGACGCCGCCTTCCCGTTCGCCGCCAACGGCCGCGCCATGACGCTGGAGGCTGCCAGCGGCTTCGTGCGCGTGGTGGCGCGCCGCGACAACCACCTGATCCTGGGCTGGCAGGCCGTGGGCAAGGGCGTGGCCGAACTGGCCGCCGCCTTCAGCCAGTCGATCGAGATGGGCGCGCGGCTGGAGGACGTGGGCCACACCATCCACGCCCACCCGACGCTGGGCGAGGCGGCGCAGGAGGCGGCGCTGCGCGCGCTGGGGCAGGCGCTGCACATCTGAGGCGGGCGCTTGGCCGCGCCCGTCCGGTTACAAGCCAAATCGGGCTCCGGCGCTTGCTGGGAAAGCGCGGGCAGCTATCGGTTTGGTAGTAGATCGGCAGCAGTGCCGCCTCTGCTCAATCCGCAGGCAGCGCCCGCCAGCCCAATACCGGCGCGGCTTGCGCGGCTTGTTCAGGGGGTTTTCCACAGCCCGGCCCACAGTTGGGGTGCATAAGTGCGGCGAGCCACGCCAGTGCAACGCCCCTGCCGCGTGGCGATGGCATGACGAATGACTTCGCCGCTGCGCGGCATCAATGACAAAAGGGGGATGGCGCCGTTGACATTGGTCATGCGAAGCGCAGCGAGCTCATTCGTCAGGGCTGGCGATCAGCGCGCTGCGCCGCGCGCCAGGCGGCGGGCGTGCTGCCACTCCAGCGCTTGAAGGCGCGCCAGAACACCGCTGGCTCGGCAAAGCCCAGGGCCTGGCCGATGTCGGCCAGCGGGCGCGTGGTCTGCCCAACGGCCTGCAGCGCCGCGTCGCGCCGCACGCCGTCCAGCAGCTCGGCAAAGCTGATGCCCTGCGCCCGCAGGCGGCGCGCCAGGGTGCGTTCGCTCACGCCCAGCGCGGCGGCGGCCTCGGCCCGCGTGGGCACGCGGCTGGCCAGCGCCGCAGCCATCCAGGCGCGCAGCTCCTGCGCCAGCGCCCCGCCCTGGCTCAGGCCGGCCAGATGCGCCGCCGCTTCGCGCTGGTGCGCGCGGGCGCGGTGCGGGTCGGCATGCGGCAGCGGCGCGTCCAGCACGGCGTTGTCCAGCAGCAGGCCGTTGAAGGCCTGCTCGAACGCCAGCGGGCAGGCAAACACCTCGCGGTAGCCGGCCAGCGGCCCCACCCGCGGCTGGCTGAACTGCACCTGCAGCGGCCGCACACCCGCGCCCGGGCGCTGGCCCAGTGCGTTGCGCACAAAGGCCAGCACGGTGGCCAGCACCGCCTCCACCTGGTGCGGGCTGAAGGCCAGCGTGCCCTGGCGCGGGTGGTAGATCAGCCAGCTGGCGCGCGCGCCCGCCACCATCTGAAAGCGCCCGCCGTCGCTGATCAGGCGCTGGTACTTCTGCACCGCCGCAATCGCCTCGCGCAGCGTGGCGCTGGCGC
>JADLIA010000168.1 GCA_020848515.1 Rubrivivax sp.
AGCGGTGCAGGTAGTAGAGGTCGATGACGTCGGTGCGCAGGCGCCGCAACGAGCCTTCGCAGGTGGCGCGCAGCGCCTCGGGCCGGCCGTCGATGACGCGGCCGGGCCGCACGCTGCCGTCGCCGGCTTCCACCGTCATGCCGCACTTGCTGGCCAGGGTGATGTGCTGGCGCCGGGCGCCCAGCACCTCGCCCAGCAGGGTTTCGCTGGCGCCAAAGCCGTACAGCGCGGCGCTGTCGAAATGCGTCACGCCGGCATCCAGCGCGGCGTGCAGCAGCGCCACGGCCTGCTCGCGCGGCGGCGGCTCGCCATAGGCGTGGCAGATGTTCATGCAGCCCAGGCCGATGGCCGCGACGGTGAAGGGGCCGAGAGGGCGCAACGACATGTTCAAAATCAAAATGGGCTGCAGCGCACGTCAGGCAAGCGCCGGCAGCTATGCTTCAAGTAGCGTTGAGCTGCTGCTCCAGCCGGTGCAGCACCTCGTAGCAGGGCAGCACCTGGGCCACGCTGGCGTTGGGCTCGCGGCCCTCGCGGATGGCGGCGAAGAACTCGCGGTCCTGCAGCTCGATGCCGTTCATCGACACCGCCACCTGGGACACGTCGATCTTTTCTTCCTTGCCATTGACCAGGTCGTCGTAGCGCGCGATGTAGGTGGCGCTGTCGCCGATGTAGCGAAAGAAGGTGCCCAGCGGGCCGTCGTTGTTGAAGCTCAAGGACAGCGTGCAGATCGCGCCATTGGCCGCCTTGAGCTGGATGCTCATGTCCATGGCGATGCCCAGCTCCTTGTGGATCGGACCCTGGATGGCGTTGGCCTGCACGATCGGGCTGCCGGCCTGATACGCGAACAGATCGACCGTGTGCGCCGCATGGTGCCACAGCAGGTGGTCGGTCCACGAGCGCGGCTGGCCCAGGGCGTTCATGTTGGTGCGGCGAAAGAAGTAGGTCTGCACGTCCATCTGCTGAATGTGGAATTCGCCCGCCGCGATCTTCTGGTGAACGTACTGGTGGCTGGGGTTGAAGCGCCGGGTGTGGCCACACATGGCGACCAGGCCGGTTTGCTTCTGCAGCGCGGCCACCTGTTGGCCGTCGGCCAGCTTGTCGCACAGCGGGATCTCGACCTGCACGTGCTTGCCGGCCTGCAGGCACTGCATGGCCTGGGCGGCGTGCATCTGGGTGGGGGTGCACAGGATGACGGCGTCGAGCTCCGGCAGGGCCAGGCTGTCGGCCAGGTCGGTGGTCACGTGGGAAATGCCGTACTTGGCAGCCACCTCCTTCGTCTTGTCCAGCTCGCGACCGACCAGCGAGACGACCCGCACGCCGTCGATGTTGCGGATGCCGTCCAGGTGCTTGATGCCGAAGGCGCCGGCGCCGGCCAGCGCAACGTTGATGGTCTTGCTCATGATGCTCCTATAACAATAGCTTCTGGCGCTTGCCAGACAAGCGCCGCAAGCCGATTCAAGCTTGATTTTCCAGGATCAGGTGGCCCACCGCCGTGTTGGACGCCGGCACATGGAAGAAGCGGTGCGCCACCTTGGGCGCGGCGCCGCCCGCCACGTCGGCCATGGCGCCGCGCGCGATCAGCCACATCACCAACTCGATGCCCTCGCTGCCGGCTTCGCGCACGTAGTCGATGTGCGGCATGGCCGACAGCTCCTTCGGATCGGCGATCAGGCGGTCCAGGAAGCGGTTGTCCCACTCGGCGTTGATCAGGCCGGCGCGCGGGCCCTGCAACTGGTGGCTCATGCCGCCGGTGCCCCAGATCTGCACCTTCAGCGGCTCGTCGTAGCTTTCGATGGCGCGGCGGATCGCCTGGCCCAGGGCAAAGCAGCGCGCGCCCGAGGGCACCGGGTACTGCACCACGTTGACGTGGAACGGAATCACCGCGCAGGGCCATTCGGCGGGGGTGCCGAACATCAGGTTCATCGGCACCGTCAGGCCGTGATCGACCTTGAGCTGGTTGACGATGGTGAGGTCGAAGTCCTGCTGGATCACCGACTGCGCGATGTGCGAGGCCAGGCGCGGGTGGCCCTTGACCCTGGGTACCGGGCGCGGGCCGTAGCCTTCGTCGGCGGGCTCGAATTCGGCCGCGGTGCCGATGGCGAAGGTGGGGATGACGCTGAGGTCGAAGTTGGTGGCGTGGTCGTTGTAGACGAGAAAGATGACGTCGGGCAGGTGCTCCTTCATCCACCGCTTGCTGAACTCGAAACCCTGGAACATGGGCGCCCAGTAGGGCTCGGCCGTCTTGCCGTGGTCGATGGCGGCGCCGATCGCCGGCACATGCGAGAAATACACCGAGGCGGTGATGCGGGCGCCCATGGTTGCTATTGAATTGGCAGCTGTCTGCGCTTGCTGGACGGACGCTGCCAGCCCATTTTGTGCCTTGGCCTGCCAAGCCTTCCAGGCTTCGGACTGGCTCATCGGGCCCTGGGCGTCGCCGCCCTCGCCCTTGTAGCGGTTGCCCTCGGGGTGGCGGCCGCCGCGCACCATCATGTCGCGGTACTGCTGCTCGGTCATGCCGGTCATGCTGCCCGCCATCTGCTGAAACGACAGGCCGTCGGTGGCGCCCAGCTTGGACAGGAAGTAGATGTTGCCGCCGGTCGCCATCATCCAGTTCAGGTCGCGCGCGCGCACCGCCGCCTTCTGCTCGTCGGTCATGGGCCACTCGGCCAGGTAGGCGTCCTCGTCCTGCTTGAAGCGGGCGCGGTTGTCGGCCTTCATCAGGCTCATGCAGAACTGGTTGAGCCAGTAGCCCTTGCGGCTCTGGTCGGCATCGAAGATGGTGGTGCCGGGAACGTCGAGATAGGGTTTGTTGAGAGACATCGCCATTGCTCCTGCGCAGTCAGCGCGATCGATCATCAATGAAGCCGGAGGCCGCGGAGCAGGCCATACCAGCGAACGCCGTGGCCGGACCTGCGCCGGCCACTGGCGTTGTCCCCCTCCGGGGGAAGGCGCGAAGCGACTCAGGGGGAATCATCATGCCTCGGGCCAGTACAGGCGCATCGGGTTGTCCACCAGCAGCTTGCGTTGCAGCTCGGGCGTGGGCGCGATGTGCGGGATGAAGTCCACCAGCAGGCCATCGTCGGGCATGTGGTTCTTGAGGTTGGGGTGTGGCCAGTCGGTGCCCCACAGCACGCGGTCCGGAAAGCTTTCGACGATGTGGCGGGCGAACGGCACCACGTCGCGGTAGGCGGCCTGCTCGCCGCTGAGCGCCGGCGGGCCGCTGACCGACAGGCGTTCGGGGCAGCTCACCTTGCTCCACACGTTGGCGTGCTCGCGCATGAACTTGCAAAACAGCGCGAACTCGGGGCCGTCGACCGGTTTGCCGACGTCGGGGCGGCCCATGTGATCGACCACCACGGTGGTGGGCAGGGCGGTGAAGAAGTCCCACAGCTCGGGCAGATCGACCGCCTCGAAGTAGATCACCACGTGCCAGCCCAGCCGGGCGATGCGGCCGGCGATCTCCATCAGTTCGTCCTTGGGCGTGAAGTCGACCAGGCGCTTGACGAAGTTGAAGCGCACGCCGCGCACGCCGGCCGCGTGCAGGGCCTGCAGCTCGTCGTCGGTGACGCTGCGGCGCACCGTGGCGACGCCGCGCGCCCGGCCGCCGGAGGCTTGCAGCGCATCCACCAGCGCCCGGTTGTCGGCGCCGTGGCAGGTGGCCTGCACGATCACGTTGCGCGCAAAGCCGAGATGGTCGCGCAGCGCGAACAACTGGGCCTTGCCGGCGTCGCAGGGCGTGTACTTGCGCTCGGGCGCGTAGGGAAATTCGGCGCCCGGGCCGAACACGTGGCAGTGCGCGTCCACGCTGCCGGCCGGCAGCCTGAAACGCGGGGTGCTGGGGCCGTCGTACCAATCGAGCCAACCGGCCGTCTTGGTGAAGTCGCCGCTGGTGGGTTTGCTCATCGCGCGGCCCTCAATCGATGTAGCGCAGCCCGGCCTTGGCCAGCCCTTCGCGCATCTTGTAATAGTCCAGCCCCAGCGTGCCGCTGGCGAAGATCTCGCGCTTGTCGCCTTCGTTGGCCTCGCGCTTGCGCGCCGCTTCCAGCGTTAGCACCGCGCGCGCGGCGGGCACGCAGACCACGCCGTCGTCGTCGGCCACGATCACATCGCCCGGCGTCACCAGCATGCCGGCGCACACGACGGGGATGTTGACCGAGCCCAGCGTGGCCTTGATGCAGCCCTTGGCGCTGATCGCCTTGCTCCAGACCGGAAAGCCCATCTGCTGCAGGGTGCGCACGTCGCGCACCCCGGCGTCGATGACCAGCGCGCGCGCGCCGCGGGCCTTGAAGCTGGTGGCCAGCAGGTCGCCGAAGTAGCCGTCGGTGCATTCGGCCGTGACCGCCGCCACCACGATGTCGCCCGGGCGGATTTGCTCGGCCGCCACGTGCAGCATCCAGTTGTCGCCCGGCTGCAGCAGCACCGTGACGGCCGTGCCGCTGACCTGCGCGCCGGGGTAGATGGGCCGCATGTAGGGCTTGAGCAGGCCGACGCGGCCCATGGCCTCGTGCACGGTGGCGCTGCCGAACTGCGCCAGCGCGTCGGCCGTGGCGCCGTCGGCGCGCGGGATGTTGCGATACACCACTCCGAGTTCATACATGGCTCATCTCCCCCTGGCCTTGAGTGCCGCGTCCAGCCGCGGAAACACGCGCCGCGCGTTGCCTTCGTAGACCTTGTAGCGCTGCTCGTCGTTCAGGTTGGCGGTGGCCTGCACGTAGCGCCGGGTGTCGTCGAAGTAGTGCCCGGTTTCAGGATCGATGCCGCGCACGGCACCGATCATCTCGCTGGCGAACAGGATGTTGTCGACCGGAATCACCTTGGTCAGCAGGTCGATGCCCGGCTGGTGATAGACGCAGGTGTCGAAGAACAGGTTGTTCAGCAGGTGCTCCTGCAGCAGGGGCTTTTTCAGCTCCTGCGCCAGGCCGCGGTAGCGCCCCCAGTGGTAGGGCGCGGCGCCGCCACCGTGCGGGATGATGAAGCGCAGCGTCGGGAAGTCCTTGAACAGATCGCCCTGAATGAGCTGCATCACGGCGGTGGTGTCGGCGTTGATGTAGTGCGCCCCGGTGGTGTGAAAGCACGCGTTGCAGGACGTGCTGACGTGGATCATGGCCGGGATGTCCCACTCGACCATTTTTTCGTAGATCGGGTACCAGTGGCGGTCGGTCAGCGGCGGGCTGGTCCAGTGACCGCCGGAAGGGTCGGGGTTCAGGTTGATGCCCACGAAGCCGTAGTCGCGCACGCACCGCTCCAGCTCGGGAATGCAGCTGGCCGGATCGACCCCGGGCGACTGCGGCAGCATGGCGGCACCAATGAAATGCTCGGGAAACAGCTGGCTGACGCGGTGGCACAACTCATTGCAGATCGCCGCCCAGGTGCTGGAGACCTGAAAGTCGCCGATGTGATGCGCCATGAAGCTGGCGCGCGGGCTGAAGATGGTCAGGTCGCTGCCGCGCTCGCGCATCAGGCGCAGCTGGTTGTTCTCGATCGATTCGCGCAGTTCGTCGTCGCTGATCCGCAGCTCGTCGACGCGCGGCATCGCTGCCGGGTCCTGAATGCCGGCGATCTGCCGGTTGCGCCACTGTTCGAGCGCCTTGGGCGCGGTGGTGTAGTGGCCGTGGCAGTCGATGACCAGGGGGTGGTGCAAGCTCATGGTGTTCCTCTGCTGACGCTGGCGCATTGTGCGCAGCGGCAGGGCCGCTGACCAGCCACCCACCCCACTAGCAGCTAGAGCAAAATGGCATACCTGAATCACAGCCATGTCGTAAATTGGGATCATGGACCTGCGTCAACTCGAATACTTCGTCCGCGTGGCCGAGCTGGGCAGCTTCAGCCGCGCCGCCCTGGCGCTGGACGTGGCCCAGCCCGCGCTCAGCCGCCAGGTGCGCCTGCTGGAAGTGGAGCTGCGTCAGAACCTGCTGACACGCCACGGCCGCGGCGCCATGCCCACCGAAGCCGGCCAGGTGCTGCTGGAGCACGCGCGCGGCATCCTGCACCAGATCGAACACGCGCGCGACGAGCTGGCGCGCCTGCGCGGCGGCCTGGCCGGTCGCGTGACCCTGGGCCTGCCGCCCAGCGTGGCGCGCGCCCTGGCGGTACCGCTGGTGCAGGCCTTCGGCCGGCAGTTGCCCGAAGCCCAGCTGTCGATCACCGAGGCGCTGTCGGCCAGCATGCAGGAGCAACTGGCCAGCGGGCGGCTGGACATCGCCGTGCTCTATAACGCCCAGCCGGTGCCCGGGCTGGACATCGCGCCGCTGGCGCGCGACGAGCTGCTGCTGGTGCAGCACGCCGGCGCCCGCGCCGACGCCGCTCCTGCCACGCTGCGCGACCTTGCGCAGCTGCCCCTGGTCATCCCCAGCCGGCCCAACGCCATCCGCATGCACGTCGAGACGCAGATGGCCGCGGCCGGCTGCACGCCGCAGGTGGCGCTGGAGATCGATGGCGTGGCCACCATCCTGGCGCTGGTCGAAGGCGGCGCCGGCGGCGCCATCCTGTCGCGCCACGCCCTGGCCGGCACCGCGCACCCCGAGGCCTTTGCGCTGCGCCGCATCGCGACGCCGGACGGCCAGCCGCTGCAGATCCCGCTCTACACCGCCCTCAGCGCCCTGCGCCCGGCCAGCGCCACCCGCCAGGCGGCGCTGACGCTGCTGCGCGCCCAGGCGCTGACGCATCTGGGCAGCTTCTGAAATACTACCAAAACTATAGCTGCTTGCGCAGTATTGGTGCGCCTTTAATCCCGGTTTGATCTGGAACGCCGGCGATCCGGCGGGGCTCAGCGCTGAGGGCAGTCGACGGCCAGGCGGATCTCGTCTTCGCCTACCTTTCGGCGCAGCCGGCCCTTGCCTTCGTAGCGCGAGGCGCTCATGGTGAGCACGAAGCCGCCTTCGGTGAGCACGATCTGCTCACGCCGGGTGTTGCCGAAGTTGTGGTCCTGACCTGCCAGGTAGAGCATGAACATGGCCTCCTGACCGCTGAACGAGACCGTCACCGCCACGCCGTCGCCGTTGCGGTCCTGGGCGTATTCGTGCGTCGGCGGGTCGGACTGCGCGTAGAACCAGTTGCCCCGCTGCCCCGCCAGCCTGGGGCGCTCGCAGATCACCGGCACATCGATGGCATGCCCGGCAAAGCTGCCGTGCACGCGGCCCTGGTAGCCGTGGGCGGCCTGTGCGTGGCCGGCCAGCAGCAGCGCGGCCACCAGGCCGACAGATCGCAAGGGCATGGTCGGGGTCCTCTCTTGTAAGGCGCAGGCGATGCGCGCGAGTGTAGCGGGCGCAGCCGCACGCCCGGCCCGGCGCGCCCGCCGGCCCGGTCAGCCATGGTTCGGGCGCGGGCGGAACTTTGCCCTTAGCACTCCCTCCAATCGAGTGCTAAAATACTTGAGCCACACGAAAGGACATTCGACGATGACCCAGAAGGTATCCAGCCCCAGCAGCAACGCCGTCGCACTGACCAACCCCTGGTCGGTGGTGCCTCCGTTGGGCAATCTGGACGCCTACATCAGCGCGGTCAATCGCCTGCCGATGCTGACGCTGGAGGAAGAGCAGCGCTACGCCCGCGAGCTGCGCGACACCGGCAGCCTGGAAGCCGCCGGTCGGCTGGTGCTGTCGCACCTGCGGCTGGTGGTGGCCACCTCGCGCCAGTACCTGGGCTATGGCCTGCCGCACGCCGACCTGATCCAGGAAGGCAACGTCGGCCTGATGAAGGCCGTAAAGCGCTTCGACCCCGACCAGGGCGTGCGCCTGGTGAGCTACGCGCTGCACTGGATCAAGGCCGAGATCCACGAATACATCCTGAAGAACTGGCGCCTGGTGAAGGTCGCCACCACCAAGGCGCAGCGCAAGCTGTTCTTCAACCTGCGCTCCATGAAGCAGGGTTTCAAGGCCGAACTCGACGCCGATCTGGCGCACCGCGACGCCCTGACCGAGGAGCAGATCGACGTCGTGGCGCGCGAGCTGAACGTCAAGCCCGACGAGGTGCGCGAAATGGAAACCCGCCTGGCCGGCGGCGACGTGCTGCTGGATCCGGCGCCGGCCGACGACGGCGAACAGGCCTTCGGCCCCATCGCCTACCTGTCGGACGAGCGCCACGAGCCGACCGCCATGCTCGAATCGGCCCAGCGCGACGTGCTGGCCACCGAAGGCATCGCCACCGCCTTGCGCAGCCTGGACGAGCGCAGCCGCCGCATCGTCACCGAGCGCTGGCTGAACGTCAACGACGACGGCTCGGGCGGCATGACGCTGCATGAGCTGGCGGCCGAATACGGCGTCAGCGCCGAGCGCATCCGCCAGATCGAGGTGGCGGCCATGAAGAAAATGCGCACCGCACTGGCCGACTACGCCTGAGCCGCGCGCCTGCGCGGCCTGCCCCTGCGCCCCGCCCACAGCCCCGTCGGCGGGGTTTTTCATGCCGCCAGCGGGGGCTCGGGCACGCCGGCCCTGCGCGAAGAGCTATAGTCTTTGAATCTGACAACGGCCGTGGCCCGCGGGTGCGCTTGGCGAGAGGCGCATCCGAACCGGTCTCGCGGCGTCGCACCCTGCCTGGCACGCCGAGCGCGGCGCGGGCGGGCACGTCCAACGGTCGTTTTCAGGTTGCCGTTGCCGGTTCCCCGGCGCCCGTCCCTCTCTGACCTTTGCCCTGCACCGCCCGACCATGCACCCCACGTTCACCCGCCGCCGTCTGCTCGCGGGCGCCGCCGTCTGCGCCGGCCTGCTCGCCCCCCTGACCACCAGCCACGCACAGACTGCCGCAGCCTGGCCCGGCAAACCGCTGCGCTTCATCGTCGGCTTTCCGGCCGGCTCCTCGCCCGACCTGACGGCGCGCGCACTGGCCGAGCCGCTGGAAAAAGCCCTGGGCCAGCCGGTGGTGGTGGAAAACCGTGTCGGCGCCGGCGGCAACATCGGCGGCGACGCCGTGGCCAAGGCCACCGACGGTCACACCATTGGCCTGATGATCAATGGCAACCTGACCATCGCCAGGCTGCTCAACCCGGCCCTGCGCTACGACCCGGCGACCGACTTCGCCCCCATCAGCCTGATCGGCGTGGCGCCCCTGGTGCTGGTGGCGCCGGCCAGCGCGCCCGGCAGCGACGCCCGCAGCTTCCTGGACGCCGCGCGCGCCGCCGGCTCGAAGTGGAGCTACGGCTCGCCCGGGGTCGGCACCGTCGGCCACCTGGGCATGGAGCTGCTGAAGGCGCGCACCGGCATCGCCCCGGTGCATGTACCCTACCCCGGCTACCCGCAGGTGTTCAACGCCCTGGTCGGCGGCGACCTGCAACTGTCCATGCTGCCACCGGCGCTGGCGCAGACGCAGATCAAGGCCGGCAAGCTGCGCGGCATCGGGGTCACCGGCAGCGGCCGCAGCCCGCTGGCGCCCGAACTGCCCAGCCTGCTGGACGCCGGCGTGAAGCAGTTCAACCTGGAAATCTGGAACGCCGTGGTGGCGCCGGCCGGCATGCCGCGCGCCCATGTGGCCCGGCTGGCCGAGGCCATCAGCACCATCGTGCGCGCACCGGAAATGCGCCAGCGCCTGTTTCAGCAGGGCTGGCAGGCGGTGGGCTCGTCGCCCGAAGGGCTGGCCAACCGCATCCAGGCCGACACCCGCGTGCTGGGCCAGATCATCCGCACGCAGGGCATTCGGGTCGACTGAGGGTCACCCTGCCACGATCATGAAACGATAGCGCCTGGCGCACGCCCTGCAAGCTCTGGCGCTGGTTTTGACCGCCCTGCGGGCAGGCCGTCAGGCGCCGCCGAGCAGCTGGCGCACGTCGGCCGCCACGTCCTCGGGCCGGGTACCGTAGCGGCTGACCAGGCGCAGCCGGCCCTGCGGGTCGTAGATGTAGCTGGAGGCCGTGTGGTCCATGGTGTAGCTGCCCGGCGTGCTGCCCTCGACCTTCTTGTAGAACACCTTGAAGTCCTTGGCCAGCGCCGCCAGCTCGTCGGCGGAGCCGGCGTACAGGCCCAGGAAGCCGGGGTCGAAGCTGCCCATGTAGGCCTTGAGCACCTCGGGCGTGTCGCGCTCGGGGTCCAGGCTGAGGAACAGCACCTGCAGCTTGTCGCCATCGGCGCCCAGCAGTTGCTTGACGCGCAGCATCTCGCCCATGGTGGTGGGGCAGACGTCGGGACACTGGGTGTAGCCGAAGAAGATCACCACCACCTTGCCGCGGAAGTCGGCCAGCGTGCGCGGCTGGCCATTGAAGTCGCGCACGCGCAGGTCCCGGGCGTAGTCGACCCCGGTGATGTCGATTCCGTGAAAGTTCGGCCTGTCCGGCTGGCAAGCGGTCAACAAGGCCCAGGCGCTTACCAGCAAAGCGCCAGCAGCTAGATTTTTAATAGCAAGACGACGATCCATGTTCAACGGGTCCAGGGCAGGTAGTGATCGACCAGCAGCGCCGCAAACAGCAGCGACAGGTGGATCAGCGAGAAGCGGAAGGTCTTGCGCGCCAGCGCGTCGGAGTAGCGGCGCCAGAGCTGGAAGGCGTAGCCGATGAAGCCGGCGTTCAACACCAGCGCCGCCACCAGATACAGCCAGCCGCTCATGCGGTAGATGAAGGGCAGCAGGCAGGCCGCCAGCAGGATGAAGGTGTAGAGCAGCACCTGCAGGCGCGTGAACTCGTTGCCGTGCGTCACCGGCAGCATCGGCAGGCCGCTCTTGCGGTAGTCCTCCACCCGGTACAGCGCCAGCGCCCAGAAATGCGGCGGCGTCCACAGAAAGATGATCAGAAACAGGATCAGCGCCTGCGGCTCCACCGTGCCCGCCATCGCCGCCCAGCCCAGCACCGGCGGCATGGCGCCCGAGGCACCGCCGATGACGATGTTCTGCGGCGTCAGCGGCTTGAGGATGACGGTGTAGATGATGGCATAGCCGACGAAGGTGGCAAACGTCAGCCACATGGTCAGCGGGTTGACCCACAGGTAGAGCACGGCCGAGCCGAGCGCGCACAGCAGTGCCGAAAACCCCAGCGCCTGCGCGGCCAACAGCTCGCCGCGCGCGGTGGGGCGCCAGCTGGTGCGTCGCATGCGCGCATCGATGGCCTTTTCGACCAGGCAGTTGAAGGCCGCCGCCGCCGCCGCCACCAGCCAGATGCCGACGCAGGCGATCAGCATGCGCTGCAGCGCCGCCGCGTCCGGCAGGCCCGGCACCGCCAGCACCATGCCGATCAGGGCGCAGAACACGATCAGCTGCACCACGCGCGGCTTGGTCAGCACGTAGTACTGCTTCCAGATCGGCATGGACGGCAGCACGGCAGCGGTGCCGGGGGCGCTCATCGGGACAGCTCCTGCCGGTGGCTGGCGCACAGGGCCCAGGTCAGCACCGTCATCAGCGCCGCGGCGCCGCCGGTGTGCAGCACGGCGGCCAGCAGCGGCCAGTCCAGAATCACGTTGGACAGGCCGGTCAGCAACTGCAGCGCCGCCAGCCCCAGCACCCAGCGCCGCTGCGCCGCCAGCCGGCCGGCGCGCGCCAGGCGCCAGGCCAGCAGGCCCAGCAGCACGAACACGGCGTAGGCGAACAGCCGGTGCGTGTAGTGGATGGCGGTGAGCGCATGGAACTCCAGCCGCGAGCCGTCCGCCGACTCGCCCAGCGGCCGCCACAGCTCGAAGCCCTGGGCAAAGTCCATCGGCGGCCACCAGCTGCCCTGGCACATCGGGAAGGTGTTGCACACCAGCACGGCGTAGTTGGTGCTGACCCAGCCGCCCAGCGCGATCTGCAGCGCCACCGCACCGGCCGACAGCCACAGCAGCGCACGCAGGCCGGCAGCCAGCGGCTCGGGCGCGGCACCGGCACTGCGGCGGTAGCTTTCGGCCTGCACCACCAGCAGCACCAGCAGGCCCACGCCGCCCAGCAGGTGCAGGGTGACGATGGCCGGAAACAGCTTCATGGTGACCGTCAGCGCGCCAAAGGCACCCTGGGCGCAGACCCACAGCAACGTCAGCAGCGGCCAGCCCGGGTGCACGATGTCGGTCGCGGCGGCGGCGCGCTGGCGTCGCCACTGGCGCCAGGTGGCCAGGGTCAGCACCAGGATCAGCACGCCCACCCCGGTGGCCAGGTAGCGGTGGATCATCTCGACCCAGGCCTTGCCGTGCGTCACCGGGCCGGTCGGCATGGCGGCCTCGGCGGCGTCGATCTGCACACGCGCGCCGACCGGGCTGGCCTGACCGTAGCAGCCGGGCCAGTCGGGGCAGCCCAGACCGGAATCGGTCAGGCGCGTGAAGGCGCCGAACATCACCAGGTCGAAGGTCAGAAACAGCGTCAGCAGGGTCAGCGCCTGCAGGCGCCGCGCCGGGCCAGCGCCCTGGTGGCGCAGCCACAGCCAGGCCAGCGGGCCAAGCGCCACCACCAGGCCCATGCCCATCAGGCGCAGCGCGGGGCTGAGGTTGTACAGCGGCGTGGCGTCCATCATCGGCCCGCCCGATCCCAGCTGGAGGAGGCGCGCATCAGCCGCTCCAGATCGCGTTTGGCGCGGCCGGCGCTCTGCTTGTCCAGCCCGGCGGGGAAACGCATCATCCAGTGGCCCATGGGGTCGACCACGTACAGGTGGTCGGGCAGCGCCTGCCCCGGCGCCGGCGCCAGCCAGCCGCCCAGCACGTCGGGCGGCACACGCAGCACCGTGGCCTGGCCCAGCGCCGGCAGCAGCGGCTCGGGCAGGCGCGCGTCGTCGCTGACCAGCCAGACCCAGTCCAGCCGGTCCTTGTCCTTGCCCAGGCCTTCGCGCAGCTGGCGCTGCAGGTACAGGTGGTTTTCACACACCGCATCGCACGCGCCGCCGCCCACGCTGATCAGCAACCACTGGCCCTTGAGGGCAGACAGTGCCGCCGGGCGCCCGCTCAGGTCGGTGGCGCTGGCGACCGGCAGCGGCCGCTGCGGCTCGATCAGCTCGCCAAAACTGCGCCGCGCCTCGGGCCGCACCACGTAGTAGCTGTAGTAGGAGGCGATCACCGGCGCCGCGCACACCAGCGCCAGCAGCAGCATCTGCCAGCGACCGGCGCGCGTGCGCCGCGCCTGCTGCGCCAGCAGAGCTTCGGGCGAAGGCAGGTTGTGCACGGTCATGCCGAACGCCTGGTTGGCCCGGCCGCTCTCAGGCGCGTCGGGTACGGTAGATAGGTCTGACAACTTGAAACCACACAAAAAGCAGGCCGATGAGGGCGCACAGGCCGAACCACTGGAACGCATAGCCGTAGTGCTTGTCGACACCACTGGCGGCCTCGGGCCAGTCGCGGCGCAGGCCCTCGGATGGCGCGCCAGTCTGCCACACCATCAGGCCGGCCAGCGGCAGGCCGGTTTCGGCACGGTAGGCGTCGAGGTCCAGATTCTGCCGGATCGCCCCGAGCCCCTCCTGCCCCAGTTGATAAACCCTCGGCGGATGTTCGGCCACGCGACCATGCACCTGCACCTCGCCGTCCGGCGTCTGCACCGGCGGCAGCGTCTCGCGCTCGCTGCGGTGGCGCGGCGCCCAGCCGCGCTGCACCAGCACGACCGCATCGCTGCCACTCAGCCGCAGCGGCGTCAGCACGTAAAAGCCGGTCTGGCGCCCCATGGGCCGGTTGTCCAGGTAGACGGTGCGCTGCGGCAGCCAGCGTCCGCGCAGGGTGATGCG
Source organism: Rubrivivax sp. (assembly GCA_020848515.1). Taxonomy (GTDB): domain Bacteria; phylum Pseudomonadota; class Gammaproteobacteria; order Burkholderiales; family Burkholderiaceae_C; genus Ottowia. Next base: position 13,586 of record JADLIA010000168.1, read on the forward strand.
GCGGTGCAGCAGCGCCTGCGCCTGATCGGGCGCCAGTGGCCCGGCCAGCGTCAGGCCATCGAGCGCAGGCAGCGACTGGCGCGCCTCGATGGCGGCGTGCAAGGCCTGCTTTTCGGCGGCGCGCGCGAGCTGCCAGCGCCCGAGCGCAAACGTCAGCCCCACGCCCAGCAGCGCAGCCAGCAGCACCAGCAGCGAACGCCAGCGGCTCACCGGATAATCCGCCCCATGAAACAAGTGTTCGTGGCGCTGGCGTTCGTCGGCATTCTGGCCAGCCTGGCGTCGGCGCTGGTGTTCATGCTCAGGCGCGACCCGCAGGGCGAAGCCACGGACAGCCGGCGCGCCGGCCGCATGATGCGCTCGCTGGCGCTGCGCGTCGGTTTGTCGGTGCTGCTGTTCCTGTGCATTCTGCTGGCCTGGAAACTGGGCTACATCCAGCCCAGCGGCATTTCATCATCATTCTGAGCGTGCGGCCGCCGCAGCAAAAAGAGCGCCGCAGGGCGCTCTTCGGGGGTGGCGCGGGCGAAGTCTGTGGCGACCGGGCGTTCAAGACCACCACGAACGACCTTGCTGCGCCCGCCTGACCGAGGCGGTCATCGCGATGCCGGGCACAGCCGGCGGCAGGGTCGCGCTGCTGAACGCGACGCGGTGTTACATCCAGTACACCAGCAGGTACAGGCCCAGCCACACCACGTCCACGAAGTGCCAGTACCAGGCCGCGCCCTCGAAGCCGAAGTGGCGCTGGGGCGTGAAATGGCCCTTCATCAGGCGCAGGGTGATGAACAGCAGCATCAGCATGCCGACCAGCACGTGCAGGCCGTGAAAGCCGGTCAGCATGAAGAAGGTGGAGCCATAGACGCCGGAGCTGAGCTTGAGGTTGAGGTCGGTGTAGGCGTGGTAGTACTCGTAGCCCTGCACGCACAGGAAGATCGCGCCCAGCAGCACGGTGACCCACATGAACGCCACCGTGCGCGCCCGCTGGCCGGCCAGCAGCGCATGGTGGGCGATGGTCAGCGTCACGCCCGAGGTCAGCAGCAGCGCGGTGTTGATGGTCGGCAGCCAGAACGGCCCCATGGTCTGGAACGGCTGCACGGTGCCGGCCGGCGAGGCGGTGGCGCCGGGCGCCACGCTGGGCCAGACGGCCTTGAAGTCGGGCCACAGCAGCGCGTTGTCCAGACTGCCCAGCGCCGGCACCGAGTGCGAGCGCGCCCACCACAGGGCGGTGAAGAAGGCGCCGAAGAACATCACCTCCGAGAAGATGAACCAGCTCATGCTCCAGCGGTAGGACAGGTCGATCTTGCGACCGTACAGCCCGCCTTCGCTCTCGCCCACGGCATCGCTGAACCACTGGAACAGCACGAACAGCCACCACAGCAGACCGGCCAGCAGCAGCCAGCCGCCCCAGGCGGCGTCGTTGATCCACTGGCTGGCACCGATGATCATGAGCAGCAGGCCGAAGGCGGCCATCACCGGATGCCGCGACTCGGCGGGGACGTAGTAGTACGGCGTCTGACCGTGCGTGGTGCTGGACATCTTCACTTCACTCCTGTGCTCTGAATTTTATAGCTGCTGGCGCTTGTCTCACCTGCGCTGGACGTTGATTGGATGGTTATCGATGGGCCTCAGCCGGGGGTTGTGCCGGACACCACCCAGTGGATGATGCCCAGCAGCAGCAGCACGAACAGCACGACGCCGATCAGGCCCGCCAGCATGATGTGAAACGGATTGACCTGGGCCAGGTCGCGCTGGTATTCGCTGCGCTTGCGCACGCCCAGAAAGCCCCAGCCCACCATGCGCAGCGTGCGCCAGAAGGCCGGGCCACCCGCCGCGGCTGGCGCGGCCACGTCGGGCGGCGCCGGCGACACCGGGGTCTGCACGGTGCGGGCCGGCTCGCTCATGCGCCGGCTCCGTGAGGGCGGGCCAGCGCCGCGCTGGACTGCGGCGGCGCGGGCGTCTTGCCACCCACTTCGAAAAAGGTGTAGGAGAGCGTGATGGTGGTCACGTCCTTGGGCAGGCGCGGATCGATCACGAAGGCCACCGGCCATTCCTTCTTCTCGCCCGGCTCCAGCGTGTACTGATTGAAGCAGAAGCATTCCAGCTTGTTGAAATGCGGCGCCGCCTGGCGCGGCGCGTAGCTGGGGATGGCCTGCGCCGCCATGCGCCGATCCTGCACGTTCTGGAACTCGTACATCACGGTGGTCAGCTCGCCCGGGTGCACCTGCAGGGTGCGCTGCGCGGGCCGGAATTCCCAAGGGCCGCGGGTGTTGGCGTCGAACTCGACCGTGATGACGCGGCTGCGATCGACCTGGGTGTTGCGACTGGCCAGCCGCGCCGTCTCGCCGGCCGACCCGTTGCCCGGCACCTGGCGCTCGGACAGCGACAGGATGTTGATGCCGGTGGCTTCGCAGATGGCGCGGTAGACCGGGATCAGGCAGTAGCCGAAGGCGAACATGCCGCAGGCCACCACGGCCAGCTTGCCCAGCATCTTCAGGTTTTCGGAACGCCGGCGCATGGCCATCCCCGCCCGTCAGCCGCCCAGCACCACCATGCGCACGATGAAGCCGACGAAGAACGCCAGCGCCACCGTGCCCAGGATCAGCCCCAGACGGACGTTGCGCTTGCGCTGCTGCTCCGTGGTCATGGCCGACATCCGCGATTCGTCCACCATCAGCCGATCACGCGGGTGGCGCTGGCGTCCAGCTTGGGCGGGGTTTCGTAGGTATGGAACGGCGCCGGCGAGGGCACTTCCCATTCCAGACCCTCGGCGCCTTCCCAGGGGCGCTGCGGCGCCTTGGCGCCCTGCCCCCGCATCACCGGCAGCACCACGAACAGGAAGAAATACAGCTGCGCGAAGCCGAAGAAGAAGGCGCCCACCGAGGCGATCAGGTTGAAGTCGGCGAACTGCATCGGGTAGTCGGCGTAGCGGCGCGGCATGCCGGCCAGACCCAGAAAGTGCATCGGAAAGAAGGTGACGTTGAAGGAGATCATCGACCACCAGAAATGGATCTTGCCGCGCGTCTCGTTGTACATCACCCCGGTCCACTTGGGCGACCAGTAGTAGAAGCCGCCGTACAGCGCGAACAGCGAACCGGCCACCAGCACGTAGTGGAAGTGGGCGATGATGTAGTAGGTGTCCTGGATCTGTGTGTCCACCGGCACCACCGCCGGGATCACGCCGGTGAAGCCGCCGATGGTGAACACGAAGATGAAGCCGACGGCCCACAGCATAGGCGTCTCGAAGGTCATCGAGCCGCGCCACATGGTGGCCACCCAGTTGAAGATCTTCACCCCGGTGGGAATGGCAATCAGCATGGTGCCGTACATGAAGAACAGCTGGCCCGTGACCGGCATGCCGGTGGTGAACATGTGGTGCGCCCAAACGATCATCGACAGGATCGCGATCGACGCGGTCGCGTAGACCATCGAGCTGTAGCCGAACAGTCTCTTGCGCGCGAAGGTGGGGATCACCTCGCTGACGATCCCGAACGCAGGC
>JADLIA010000169.1 GCA_020848515.1 Rubrivivax sp.
CCGGCCATTTCGCCGCACACGCTGACCGGCTTGCCCTGGCGCGCGCCTTCGGCCAGGGTGTCGGCCAGCAGGCGCAGCACCGCCGGGTGCAGCTGGTCGTACAGGTGGGCCACCGATTCGTCGGTGCGGTCGATGGCCAGGGTGTACTGGATCAGGTCGTTGGTGCCGATGGACAGGAAGTCGAAGTGGCGCAGGAACAGCCGCAGCGACAGCGCGGCGGCCGGGATCTCGATCATGGCGCCGACCTTGACCGGCCCGTGGGTCTGGCCGCGCTGGTCGAGCTGGGCGCGCGCGCGCTCGATCAGCTCGAAGGTCTGGCGGATCTCGCTGGCGTGCGCCAGCATGGGGATCAGCAGCTGCACCTGGCCGTGCGCGGCGGCGCGCAGGATGGCGCGCAGCTGGGTCAGGAACATCACCGGCTCGGCCAGGCTCCAGCGGATGGCGCGCAGGCCCAGCGCCGGGTTGAGGTGGCTGTCGGGGCGACGGTCGTCCAGCGGCTTGTCGGCGCCGATGTCGATGCTGCGGATGGTCACCGGCAGGCCGTGCATGCCTTCGACGGCGGCGCGGTAGGCGTCGTACTGCTCCTGCTCGTCGGGCAGCTTGCCCTGGCGGCCCATGAACAGGAATTCGGTGCGGAACAGCCCCACGCCGACGGCGCCGGCGGCCAGCGCGGCGGCGGTGTCGCCGGGTTGCTCGATGTTGGCCAGCAGCTCGATGCGCTGGCCGTCCAGGGTGACCGCGGGGGTGTTCTTCAGGCGTGCCAGGCGGCCGCGTTCGAGCTCGCCCTGGCGCTGCTTGAAGCCGTATTCGGCCAGGATGATGGGCGAGGGGTCGACGATCATCACCCCGGCGTCGCCGTCGATGATGACCCAGTCGTCCTGCCGCACCAGGTGGCTGGCCGAGCGCGCGCCGACCACCGCCGGGATGTCCATGCTGCGCGCCACGATGGCGGTGTGGCTGGTCTTGCCGCCGACGTCGGTGACGAAGCCGGCGAACACGCTCTTGCGGAACTGCAGCATGTCGGCCGGCGACAGGTCGTGCGCCACCAGCACCAGCGGCACGTCGATGTCGCCCAGGCCCAGCTCCTGCTGGCGACCGGCGCGCGGCGCCGGCGCGGCGATCGGGGCGGGGCCGCCCTTGAGGTGGCGCAGCACGCGCTCGACCACCTGCTCGAGGTCGGCCTTGCGCTCGCGCAGGTAGGGGTCGTCCATCTCGTCGAACTGACGGATCAGCACCTCCAGCTGGCTGGCCAGCGCCCATTCGGCGTTGTACAGGCGCTCGGTGATCCAGCGGCGGATCTCGGACGTCAGCGCCTCGTCCTGCAACAGCATCAGGTGCACGTCGAGCATGGCGCCCAGCTCGGGCGGCAGGTCGCGCGGCATGTCGGCCTGCATGCGCTGCAGCTCTTCGACCACGGCGTTGCGAGCGGCGCGCAGGCGGGCGATTTCGGCCTCGACCTGCTCGGGCGCGATGAAGTAGTGCGCCACGTCCACCAGGCTGGAGGCCACCAGCACGGCACGCCCGATGGCGATGCCGCGGGTGACGCTGATGCCGTGGATGGAAAAGCTCATTGCCCCTCGCCGAACTTGTCGTCGATCAGTGCGCGCAGCGCGTCCATCGCCTCCTGCTCCTGCGCGCCGTCGGTCTCCAGCGTGACCACGCTGCCGATGCCGGCGGCCAGCATCATCACGCCCATGATGCTCTTGGCGTTGATGCGGCGCTCGCCCTTGCTCATCCAGACTTCGCAGGGGTAGGCGGCGGCCAGCTTGGTCAGCTTGGCGGCGGCGCGGGCGTGCAGGCCCAGCTTGTTGCTGATGGTGATGTCGGTCTTGATCATGCGGCGCCCTTCAGCGCGGGTTCGGTGACGACGGGCGGCTCCACCACCACCACGCCGCGCATGCCGCCGTCCAGCGCGCGCTGCGCCATGTCGGCCAGCGGCTCGGCGCGGTAGGTGAGCGCGCGCAGCAGCATCGGCAGGTTGACGCCGGCCAGCAGCCGCATGCGCCGGCCGTCGATCAGGCGCCGCGCCACGTTGCTGGGGGTGGCGCCCAGCACGTCGGTCAGCACCAGCACCGGGCGCTCGCCCCAGCCGGCGCACAGCGCCTGGGCGCGCGCCAGGGTCTGCTCGGGCGGTTCGTGGGCCTGGACGTCGAGCGCTCCGATGTCGGCGGCGGCTTCGGCAAACACGTGCAGCGCGCATTCGCGCAGGGCGTGCGCCAGCGGGGCGTGGGCGATCAGCAGAACGGCGTTGCTCATGGCAGGCTGGATTATCGGCGCCCGGCCCGCAGGTGGTGCAGCCAGCAGGCGGCGCTGAGCAGCCCGAAGGCGCCCAGCGCGCCGCGCAGCGCGTCGGCCTCGGACCAGCCCAGGGCGGCCAGCGCGTCGGCGCCCAGACCGATGCCCCACTGCACCAGGAAGATGCCGACGAAGATCACCAGGTTGAAGGCCGACAGCGCGCGCCCGGCCACTTGCGGCGGGTAGGCCAGCGCCAGCACCGGCTGCACCTGCGCCGACGGGGTGCTCAGCACGCAGTACAGCGCCAGCAGCGCCACGCCCCAGCCGCCCACCGCCGGTCCGGCCGCCACCAGGGCCGCCAGCGCCACGAAGCTGAACGGCTGCACGCGCGCCACGATGGCGTCGATGCCGATGCCGCGCGCCGTCAGCCGCGGCAGCAGCAGGCCCCAGGCCCAGAAGGTCAGCAGCATGCTGGCGTTGATCCAGAACAGGCCGGTGGCCGCTTCCAGCGGGCTGCGCCCCACCACGCGGGTCAGCCACGGCCCGGCCCACAGCGACTGGATCGCCACCATGCCGCCGAAACTGACCATGCCGAGCGGCCAGGCGCGCCGGAATTCGGCCTGCCGCACGATCTGGGCGTAAGAGCCATTCCGGCCTCCAGCGCCCGCCCGATCTGCGCCATCAGCTATGCTGTTGGTAGCATCCGGGGGGCGCCAGCCGGGCACCCGCAGTGCGATCACCGCCATCGCCAGCAGCCCCAGCAGCGCCAGCCCCCAGAACAGCGGCCGCCAGCCCAGCAGCGGCAGCAGCCACTGCACCGGCAGGGTGGACGCCAGCATGCCGAGCGAGCCGGTCATCAGCATCCAGGCGTTGGCGCGCAGCTGCATGGCGGCGTCGAACCAGCGGCGGTAGCCGGTCAGCGGCGCCATCAGTCCGGCGGCCACGCCCATGCCCATCAGCACGCGCGCCGCCAGCAGGCCGGCAAAGCCCTGCGCCAGCGCGAACACGGCACAGCCCAGCACGGCCACCGCCAGCAGCGCCACGCTGACGCGGCGCGGCCCGTAGCGGTCCAGCCAGGCGCCCAGCGGCAGCTGCATGGCGGCAAAGCCCAGAAAGTAGCCGCCCGCCAGCAGACCGAGGTCGCGCGCGTGCAGCGCGAAGTCGGCGGTCAGCACCGGCGACAGCGTGGCGGTGACGGCGCGCAGCAGCGCCGACAGAAAGTAAGCGCCGGCAAACGCCAGAAACACCAGCACCGCGGTGCGGCGCGGCAACAGCTCGGCACCCGCGCTCATGGCCAGCGGATGGCGTCGAAGAAGGCGTCGGCCGCCTCGGGGCGCAGGCGCTCGGCGTAGACCACGGCGTGCAGCAACTCGGTGCCGCCGCCGGCGGCCGGCTGCGCGCTCCACACCGCCTGCGCCATCACCGGCCGGCCGTCGGGCCGCTGGCCGCGGGCGGTCAGGCGCTGGGCATGGGGCAGGGCGCGGGCGCCGGGCGGCGTGAACGGGCGCCGCTCGGGCGTGCCCTGGGCGCGCATGTGGGCCAGCGTGGCCTGCTGCCAGCCGGCCAGCACGGCGTCGGGGTCGCGCCCGGCCGGCAGCTGGGCCGTCATCAGGGCGAAGGTGGCGCCGCCGGCGTCGCAACCGGCCACGCTGAGCGCGGTCGGCACGCCTCCCAGCGGCACGTCGCGGGTGGTGCGGTCGGGTTTGCAGGGCAGCAAGGCAATGGCCGGCGAAGGCGCCAGGCGCACTTCGCGCCAGTCCAGCGTGGGCGTGCAGGCCGCCGCGCCCAGGGCCACCGCCAGCACGAGGGCGGCGCGGTGCAACAACATGCGGCGCATTATCGGCCGGCGGCTGGGCGAGAATGCGCGCATGAACTCGCTCGATGGCATCCGCGTGCTCGACCTCTCCCGCGTGCTGGCCGGTCCCTGGTGCACCCAGACGCTGGCCGATCTGGGCGCCGACGTGATCAAGATCGAACGCCCCGGCAGCGGCGACGACACGCGCAGCTGGGGCCCGCCCTTCCTGCGCGGCGACGATGGCACCGAATCGCGCGAGGCGGCGTACTACCTGGGGGCCAACCGCAACAAGCGCTCGGTCACCTGCGACATCGCCCGGCCCGAGGGCCAGCAGCTGATCCGCGAGCTGGTGGCGCACTGCGACGTGTTCATCGAGAACTTCAAGGTCGGCGACATGGCGCGCTACGGGCTGGACTACGCCGCGCTGTCGGCCCTCAACCCGCGCCTGGTGTACTGCAGCCTGACCGGCTTTGGCCAGACCGGGCCGTACGCGCCGCGCGCCGGCTACGACTACATCATCCAGGGCATGGGCGGGCTGATGAGCGTGACCGGCGAGCGCGACGACCAGGGCGGCGGTCCGCAGAAGGTGGGCGTGGCGGTGGCCGACCTGTTCACCGGCATGTACGCCACCGTCGGCATTCTGGCGGCGCTGCGCCACGCCGAGCGCACCGGCGCCGGCCAGCACCTGGACATGGCGCTGCTGGACGCCCAGGTCGCCATGCTGGCCAATCTGGGCGCCAACCACCTGGTGGCCGGCACCGTGCCGGGGCGCATGGGCAATGCGCACGTCAACATCGTGCCCTACCAGGTGTTCGAAGTCGCGCCGGGCGACGGCGGTGACAAGGACTTCATCATCCTGGCGGTGGGCAACGATGGCCAGTTCGCCAAGTTCTGCGCCGTGGCCGGCCAGCCCGAGCTGGCGCGCGACGAGCGCTTTGCCACCAACGCCGCGCGCGTGCGCCACCGCGCCGTGCTGGTGCCGCTGCTCGAAGCCATCCTGAAAGCCCGTGCCAAGGCCGACTGGCTGGCCGCGCTTGAAGTGGCCGGCGTGCCCTGCGGCGCCATCAACCGGCTGGACGAGGTGTTTGCCGACCCGCAGGTGCGCGCGCGCGGCATGGTCGACCGCTGGACGCACCCGCTGGCGGCCGAGCTGCGGCTGGTGGCCAGCCCGCTCAAGTTGAGCCAGACCCCGGTGCGCACCGACCGGCCGCCGCCGCTGCTGGGCCAGCACACCGACGAGGTGCTGACCGAGCTGCTGGGCGCAGACACCAAGCGGCTGGCCGCCCTGCGTGCCGCCCGGGTGATCCAGTGAATACTATCATTATGATAGCTGCTGGCGATTGATGGGTATGCCCTGCGGGCCGATTTGATACCTCATCCAGACACCGTCCGGTCCACCGTCATCCGTCGCTCTTCGAGGTACCTCCATGGCCAACTACCTGCTCGTTCACGGCGCCTGGGGCGGCGCCTGGTACTGGCGGCCGGTGCAGCACGCACTGATCCGCGCCGGCCACAACGCCCACGCCGTCACCCTGACCGGGCTGGGCGAGCGCGCCCACCTGCTGTCGCCGGCCATCACCCTGGGCACGCACATCGCCGACGTGCGCCAGGCGCTGGCGGCCGAGGAGCTGAGCGACTGCATCCTGGTGGTGCATTCCTACGCCGGCATGCTGGGCACCGCCGTGGCCGACCGCGAACCGCCCGGCACGCTGCGCCATCTGGTGTATGTCGATGCCGTGGTGCCCAAGCCGGGCGAAAGCTGGAGCGGCACACACGCCAGCGGCACCCGGCGCGAGCGCCTGCATGCGGCCGAGATCAGTCCCACCCACAGCTTTCCGGCGCCCGACCCGGGGGTGTTCGGCCTGTCGGCGGCCGACCACGCCTGGGTGGCGCGGCGCCAGGTGCCGCACCCCGGCCACACCTACCTGGAGCCGCTGGAGTTCGACCCGCGCCGGGTGGCGCGCGTGCCGCGCACCTTCATCGACTGCACCCAGCCCAAGCTGGCCACCATCGACGTCATCCGCCAGCGCGTGCGCGACCCGGCGTTCTGGGACGGCGCCTGGCTGCCTGGCAGCCGCATCGTGGAAATGGCGACCGGGCACGATCCGATGATCAGCGAGACCGAGGCGATGACACGCTTGCTGCTGGAGCTGGCCTGACAGAAGCGGCCGAACTTTCGTGCGCGGCAGCGGTCCCACATGACGCCGCACCCATGCGCGACGCAGGGCCAAGCCCCCAAACTTAAAATCGCTGCCGTGAACACCTCCCGCCGCATCGCCCTCGCCAGCCTGCTGCTGGGCGCCAGCCTGCTGAGCGCCTGCGGCAACGACGCTGCCCCGCCCTCGACCTTCGTGCTGCTGGACGGCAGCAGCCAGACCACGGCCGACCTCAAGGGCAAGGTCACCCTGGTCAACTTCTGGGCCACCAGCTGCACCACCTGCGTGGCCGAAATGCCCGACATCGTCGCCACCTACGACAAGTTCAAGGCCCGCGGCTACGAGACCATCGCCGTGGCCATGCAGTACGACCCGCCCAGCTACGTGGTCAACTTCGCCGAAACGCGCAAGCTGCCGTTCAAGGTGGCGATCGACAACACCGGCGCGGTGGCCAAGGCCTGGGGCGACGTCAAGCTGACGCCCACCACCTACGTGGTCAACAAACAGGGCGAGATCGTCAAGCGCTACGTCGGCGCGCCCGACTTCAGCGAGCTGCACCAGCTGATCGAAAAACTGCTGGCGGCCTGAACCCGCCTCCCCTGAGCCAGCCAGAGCCGTGCCACCCGGGGCACGGCTTTTCGTTGGCCATGGCGCGTTCCGAACCGCCAGACGGGCGCGAGCAGCTGTGTTTTGGACCTATGGGTTCAGCCTTGGTGTCTGGAATACCGTTCGGGCTGAGCCTGTCGAAACCCTTCGACAGGCTCAGGGTGGACGCATCAACGTTCAAGACTGCGAAGCCAGGGGTGGAACAGCCAACGCGCGCCCGGTCACGACCGCCGCACCGCATCACGCTGGGCGCCATGCCCACGGCACGGTCATCGAAGTCAGAGGCGCCGACGATAGTTGTCGTGGCAGTTCTTGCAGCTCTGCCCGGCGGCGCCGAACACGGCCTTCAGGTTGTCCAGGTTGCCGCTCTTGGCCGCGGCGGAGACCTTGGCCACCTCGGCCTGCATCTTGTCGCGCAGGTCGGTGAACTTGGCCTGCTCCTTCCAGATTTCGGGCTTGGCGCCGGTCTGGCCCTTGTCCGAGCCCTCGACGAAGGCGTGGAACGGCAGCTTGGACGCGATGGCGATGACGTCGCCGTCGATCGCCGCCTGGGCCGAGTTGAACGGCACCTTGCCCTGCACCATGGCACCCAGGCTGCCGAAATGGTAGCCCAGCAGGGTGAACGCGCCGCGGCGGTAGTGCACGGCGTCTTCGGCCTTGGCGTACTGCTGCTGCGCGAAGGCTGGCGCCGCGGCGCCGGCGATGGCCAGCGTGAACGCCAGGACACTGAGTTTCTTCTTCATCTGAAAGACTCCTTGTGGGACGGGGTCGGCGCCGGCGCGGCGCCAGCCACCGAGGGACAAAGCGTGCCCGTGGCAACACCGGGCGCCGGAATCACTACACTGTGACCCCGCAACGCACCGCACCGCCAGGTCCGCCGCGCAAGCATAGCCGGTTGGGCGCCAGGCCGTGCGGCGTGTTCGCGCTTGACCCTGTATCGCCCTTCGCTCGATCGTCCGCCATGCACACCGTCCGCATCTGGGATCTGCCCACCCGCCTGTTTCACTGGGTTCTGTTCGTCTGCGTCGTGGCGCTGGTGGTCACCGCCAAGGTGGGCGGCAACGCCATGAACCTGCACCTGCGGCTGGGCTACGTGGTGTTCACCCTGCTGCTGTTTCGGCTGCTGTGGGGCTTCGTGGGCGGTCACTGGTCGCGCTTTGTCAGCTTCTTCCCCACGCCGGGGCGGCTGACGCGCTACCTGGGCGGGCGCGCCACGACCGCCGACACCGCCGGCCACAACCCGCTGGGCGCGCTGTCGGTGCTGGCCATGCTGCTGGTGCTGGGCGCGCAGGTGGGCTCCGGCCTGTTCAGCGACGACGAGATTGCCTTTTCCGGGCCGCTCACGGCCCTGGTGTCCAACGCCACGGTGGGCCGCCTGACCGAATGGCACAGCCACTGGGGTCAGTACCTGGTGCTCGGGCTGGTGCTGCTGCACGTGCTGGCGATCGTGGTGTACCGGCTGCGACGCCAGAACCTGGTGGGGCCCATGGTGGTGGGCGACAAGACGCTGCCCGAGCCGGTGACCGCGGCGCGCGACAGCGCCGGCACGCGCCTGCTGGCGCTGGCCCTGCTGGGCGTGGCGGCGGCGCTGGTGTACGCGGTGGTGCAGCTCGGCAGCCGCGGTGCCCTGGGGTAGACTGGACACGACCGCCGCCGTGCCCGCGCCCATGCTGCGCACCGAAGTTCAGTGACCACCCGCCCGCCGATCCACCTTGCCCCCGCCCGGGAGCCCGCGCACTACGACGCGGCGCGCGCCCTGTTTCGTGAGTACGCCGATCAGCTCGGCGTCGACCTGTGCTTTCAGGGCTTCGAGGCCGAACTGGCTGGCCTGCCTGGCGACTACCAGGAACCGGGCGGCACGCTGCTGCTGGCCTGGGTCGACGGCGAGCTGGCCGGCTGCTGCGCGCTGCGCCCGATCGAGGACGTGGACTACGCCAACGCCGCCGAAATGAAGCGGCTGTTCGTGCGCAAGGCCTTCCGCGGCTTCGGCCTGGGCCGCCAGCTGGCCGAGGCGGTGCTGGAAGCCGCGGTGCGCCTGGGCTACGACAGCGTGCTGCTCGACACGCTGGACGACATGGAGGCGGCGCGGGCGCTGTACGAAGACCTGGGCTTCGTCGAAATCCCGCCCTACTATCACAACCCGCTGCCGGGGGCGCACTACCTGAAGGTCGAGCTGCGCGTCTGACGGCGCCGCCGCGCCCCCGTGAATGAACAATAAATAGGCCGCTGGCGCGCGCCCAGCTTGCGCCAGCAGCTACTATTTATGTAGCTTGCGAAGCCAGACTCAGGCTGCGCGCAGCTGCGCCAGCAGGGTGGCGCCGTCGCTCACCTCGAACTTGCCTGGCGCTTCGACGTTGAGTGCCGCCACCTTGCCGTCCTTGACCAGCATCGAGTAGCGGTTGCTGCGCAGCCCCAGGCCCTTGCCGTGCAGGTCCAGCGTCAGGCCGGTGGCCTGGGCGAACGCGGCGTCACCGTCGGCCAGCATGCGGATCTGGCCGGCAGTCTTCTGCTCGCGCGCCCAGGCGCCCATGACGAAGGCGTCGTTGACCGACAGGCACCAGATCTCGTCCACCCCGGCCGCCTTCAGCGCCGCGGCGTGCTGCAGGTAGCTGGGCACATGCTTGGCCGAGCAGGTGGGCGTGAAGGCGCCCGGCACGGCGAACACGGCGATGGTCTTGCCGGCGGCAGCCTTCTGCACCTCGACCGGGTTGGGGCCGATGCTGCAGCCGTTGCCTTCGACTTCGATGTATTCCGACAGAGTGACGGCGGGCAGCGCGTCTCCGACCTTGATCATGCGGGGCTCCTTGAAGGTGTGTGGGGGGTGCCGCGGCCGTGACGCGGCGCGGCGGTACAAACGAAAACAGCCCACGCATTGTGGGCTGTTTCGGGTCGGCGCGCTGGTCGCGCCGGGCTTTGGGCTGAGCCCGCGGCGGGTTTTCAGACCTGAGCGGCCTTCTGCACCAGGCGGGTGGCGACCCAGTTCTTGGTCTTGGACAGCGGGCGGCTTTCGGTGATCTCGATGGTGTCGCCCAGCTTGTACTGGCCGTTTTCGTCGTGCGCATGGTACTTGGACGAGCGCATCACGATCTTGTCGTAGATCGGGTGCTTGACGCGGCGCTCGACCAGCACCGTCACCGTCTTGGCGCGCTTGTCGCTGACGACCTTGCCGATCAGGGTGCGCTTGAGGGATGGTTGGGATTCCGTCATGGTCACTCCTTACTTGGCGGCGGCCTGCTTTTCGACGATCAGCGTCTTGGCGCGGGCGATGGCGCGGCGCGTGGCCTTGAGCTGGCTGGTGTTGCTCAGCTGCTGCGTGCCCTTCTGCATGCGCAGGTTGAAATGGGCTTTCTGCAGCTCCTTGACCTCGGCCTGCAGGCCGGCGACGTCTTTCTGACGCAGTTCTGCGGTTTTCATCTGACGTTCCTCCTGCTCACTGGCCAATCATGCGGGCGACGAAGGTCGTGCGCAGCGGCAGTTTGGCGGCGGCCAGGGCAAACGCCTCGCGCGCCAGCTCTTCCGGCACGCCGACGATTTCGTACAGCACCTTGCCGGGCTGGATCTCGGCCACGTAGTACTCGGGGTTGCCCTTGCCGTTACCCATACGGACTTCGGCCGGCTTGGTGGAGATCGGCTTGTCGGGGAACACGCGGATCCAGATGCGGCCACCGCGCTTGACGTGGCGCGAGATGGCGCGGCGCGCGGATTCGATCTGGCGCGCGGTCAGGCGACCGCGATCGGTGGACTTGAGGCCGAAGTCGCCAAAGGCCACGGTATTGCCACGCGTGGCAATGCCGGTGTTGCGGCCCTTGTGCTCCTTGCGGTACTTTCTGCGTGCGGGTTGCAGCATGGTTTACTCTCCTTGGGCGCCGTCCGCGGCTGCAGCGGGCGCGGCTTTGCGGACGCGCTTAACGGCGGGTTTGGCCTCGGCCCCCTGGCCTTCGGCGGGTTTGTCACTGCCATCGGCGGGCGCACCGGAGCCGCCGCCACGCGCGTCGCGGCGCGGGCCACCGCGGCGATCGCCGCCCGGGCCACCGCGGCCGTCACGGCGCGGGCCACGCGGACCGCGGCGCTCTTCGCCTTCGGGGCGCGGCGTGCTGTCCAGCGAGGGGGCATCGTTGCGGCCCAGGGTGTCGCCCTTGTAGACCCAGACCTTGACGCCGATGGCGCCGTAAGTGGTGTGGGCCTCGGAGAAGCCGTAGTCGATGTCGGCGCGCAGCGTGTGCAGCGGCACGCGGCCTTCGCGGTACCACTCGGTGCGGGCGATCTCGATGCCGTTCAGACGGCCCGAGGACATGATCTTGATGCCCTGGGCGCCCAGGCGCATGGCGTTCTGCATGGCGCGCTTCATGGCGCGGCGGAACTGGATGCGCTTTTCGAGCTGCTGGGTGATGGAATCGGCGATCAGCTGGGCATCGACTTCGGGCTTGCGCACTTCTTCGATGTTCACCGCCACCGGCACGCCCAGCTGGTCGGCCAGTTCTTTCTTGAGTTTCTCGATGTCCTCGCCCTTGCGGCCGATCACCACGCCCGGACGCGCCGAGTAGATGGTGATGCGAGCGTTCTTGGCCGGACGCTCGATCAGCACGCGCGAGACGGCGGCGTTCTTGAGCTTGGCTTTCAGGTACTCGCGCACCTTGATGTCTTCGGCCAGCATGCCGGCGAAGTCACGGTTGCTGGCGTACCAGCGGCTGGCCCAGTTGCGGCTGACCGAAAGACGGAAGCCGGTCGGATGGATTTTCTGTCCCATAGTCTTCTCGTGGCCTTCCTCAGTTGCCCACCGTCACGTACACATGGCACGTGGGCTTGGACAGGCGCGCACCGCGGCCCTTGGCGCGGGCCGCCGAGCGCTTGAGCGTCATGCCCTGCTCGACGTAGATGGTCTTGACACGCAGTTCGTCGATGTCGGCACCGTCGTTGTGCTCGGCGTTGGCGATCGCCGATTCCAGCACCTTCTTGACGATGACGGCGGCCTTCTTCTGCGTGAAGTTCAGGATGTTGAGCGCCTGATCGACTTTCTTGCCGCGGATCAGGTCGGCCACCAGGCGGCCTTTGTCCACCGACAGGCGAACGCCGCGGAGGACGGCACGTGTTTCCGTTGCTGCCATGGTGATTCCTTATTTCTTGGCTTTCTTGTCCGCCGCGTGACCCTTGAAGGTCCGCGTCAGCGCAAATTCGCCCAGCTTGTGGCCGATCATCTGGTCGGTCACGTACACCGGTACGTGCTGCTTGCCGTTGTGCACGGCGATCGTCAGGCCGATGAACTCGGGCAGGATCATGGAGCGGCGCGACCAGGTCTTGATGGGCTTCTTGTCCTTGCTGGCCACGGCCTTGTCGACCTTGGCGAGCAGGTGGTGGTCCACAAACGGACCCTTTTTCAGAGAACGAGTCATTTGCGGAGGTCCTTACTTCTTGCGGCGCGACACGATCATGTTCTGCGTGCGCTTGTTGCTGCGGGTGCGGTAGCCCTTGGTCAGGTTGCCCCATGGGTCAACCGGATGTCGGCCGGATTTGCTGCGACCCTCGCCGCCGCCCATCGGGTGGTCGACCGGGTTCATCACGATGCCGCGCACGGTCGGACGGATGCCCATCCAGCGCTTGACACCGGCCTTGCCGAACTGGCGCAGGCTGTGCTCTTCGTTGGCCACTTCACCGATGGTGGCGCGGCACTCGATGTGCACGCGGCGCACTTCGCCCGAACGCATGCGCACCTGGGCGTAGGTGCCCTCGCGCGCCAGCAGCGTGGCCGAGGTGCCGGCCGAGCGCGCGATCTGCGCGCCGGCGCCCGGCTTGAGCTCGATGCAGTGGATGGTCGAACCCACCGGGATGTTGCGGATCGGCAGCGTGTTGCCGGCGCGGATCGGCGCTTCGGAGCCGCTCATGAGCTGGCTGCCCACCTCCACGCCACGCGGTGCGATGATGTAGCGGCGCTCACCGTCGGCATAGCACACCAGGGCGATGTGGGCCGAGCGGTTGGGGTCGTACTCGATGCGCTCGACCTTGGCGGCGATGCCATCCTTGTTGCGACGGAAATCGATCACGCGGTAGTGGTGGCGATGGCCGCCGCCCTTGTGGCGCGTGGTGATGTGGCCGTTGTTGTTGCGGCCGGCCTTCTGGAACTGGGGCTCCAGCAGCGGGGCGTAACCCTCGCCCTTGTGCAGGTGGTCGCGCGAAATCTTGACCTGGCCACGGCGGCCCGGCGACGTCGGTTTGATCTTGATGACAGCCATGGCTTACGCAGCCTCCCCGGACAGGTTCAGCTCCTGGCCTTCCTGGAGCAGCACATAGGCCTTGCGCACGTGGTCACGGCGACCGATGCTGCGGCCAAAGCGCTTGGTCTTGCCCTTGATGTTGGCCACGGACACGCCACGGACCTTCACGTTGAACAGCAGCTCGACCGCGGCCTTGATCTCGGGCTTGGTGGCGCTGCGCAGCACCTTGAAGGTGACGGCGTTGGACTTTTCGGCCACCATCGTGGCCTTCTCGGAAATCACCGGAGCGACGAGCACCTGCATCAGGCGGCCTTCGTCGAACTGGCGCTCTTTCGGCGTCGGGTTGATGCGGCTCATGCGAACATCTCCTTGAGCTGGTCGATGGCGCCCTTGGTGACCAGCACCTTCTTGTAGTGCACCAGCGACAGCGGATCGGCGTAGCGCGGCTCGACCACCAGCACGTTGCCGAGGTTGCGCGACGCCAGGTACAGGTTCTCGTCGACCTCGTCGGCGATCACCAGCACGGAATCGAGCTTCATGTCCTTGAACTTCTGCGCCAGCTGCTTGGTCTTGGGCGAATCGAGCTTGATCGACTCGACCACCGCCAGGCGGCCATCGCGCACCAGTTGCGACAGGATGGACGCCATGCCGGCGCGGTACATCTTCTTGTTGAGCTTCTGGCTGAAGTTCTCGAACGGGCTGTTCGGGAAGATGCGACCGCCCCCACGCCACAGCGGCGAGGAGGTCATGCCGGCGCGCGCGTTGCCGGTGCCTTTCTGGCGGAACGGCTTCTTGGTGCTGTGCTTGACCTGGGCGCGGTCTTTCTGCGCCCGCGTGCCCTGGCGGGCGTTGGCCTGGTAGGCCACCACCAGCTGGTGCACCAGCGCTTCGTTGTAGTCACGACCGAACAGGGTTTCGGGCGCATCCACCTTGGACGCCGCCTGACCTTGGTCGTTCAGGAGTTCGAGCTGCATCAGTTGGCCCCCTCGTTGGCAGCGGCCTTGGCCTTGACAGCCGGGCGGACGGTGACGAAACCGCCACGCGCACCGGGCACGGCGCCCTTGATGAGCAGCAGCTGACGGGCTTCGTCGATGCGGATCAGGTCGAGGTTCTGGGTGGTGACGGTCTCGTCGCCCATGTGACCGGTCATCTTCTTGCCCGGGAAGATGCGACCCGGGTCCTGCGCCATGCCGATGGAGCCCGGCACGTTGTGCGAACGGCTGTTGCCGTGCGAGGCGCGCTGCGAGCTGAAGTTGTGGCGCTTGATGGTGCCGGCGTAGCCCTTGCCGATGGAAGTGCCCTGCACGTCCACCTTCTGGCCGGCGGCAAACACCTCGGCCACGGGCAGCGCGGTGCCGGCGGCGTACTTGCCGGCCACATTGCCGTCGACACGGAATTCCTGGGTGATTTCACCGGCTTCGACGCCCGCCTTGGCGAGGTGACCGGCTTCCGGCTTGGTCACGCGCGAGGCCTTGCGCGAACCGAACGTGACCTGCAGGGCCACATAGCCGTCGTTCTCCTGGGTCTTGACCTGGGTGACGCGGTTGTTCGATACATCGACCACCGTGACGGGCACTGCTTCGCCGTCATCGGTGAACAGACGCATCATGCCCACCTTGCGCCCCAGCAACCCCAATCGATTGCTTTGACTCATTTATTGCTCCATGACTTTCGCCGCGCCCGCTGCAATTGGCCTGCGCGTTTGGTGTGCGAAAGAGGGTTGAAAAAGCCTGCCAAAAAATGGCAAGCCGCAAATGATAACGCGAACTTGCCGTTCTGGCAAGTCCGCGTCCGAAGTCTGCCCGCGCCGGCGCAACGCCGGGGCCGCGGGCGCGCCGATCACTGCAGCTTGATTTCCACGTCCACGCCGGCCGGCAGGTCGAGCTTCATCAGCGCGTCCACAGTCTTGTCGGTCGGGTCGACGATGTCCATCAGGCGCTGATGGGTGCGGATTTCCAGCTGGTCGCGGCTGCTCTTGTTGACGTGCGGCGAACGCAGGATGTCGAAGCGCTTCATGCGCGTGGGCAGGGGCACGGGGCCCTTGACCACGGCACCGGTGCGTTTGGCGGTGTCCACGATCTCGGCGGCCGACTGGTCGATCAGCTTGTAGTCGAACGCCTTCAGGCGGATGCGGATCTTCTGCTTGGTTGCCATGACGGTCCGCTCCTTACTCGATGATCTTGGCCACCACGCCGGCGCCCACGGTGCGGCCGCCTTCGCGGATGGCAAAGCGCAGGCCTTCTTCCATGGCGATCGGGGCGATCAGCTTGACGGTGATGCTGACGTTGTCGCCCGG
>JADLIA010000170.1 GCA_020848515.1 Rubrivivax sp.
CGCAGGGGCCCGGCCGGCAGCAGCCAGTGGTTGCCGCAGCCGCGGGCGTCGAACACCACCACCTCCAGGTCGCGCGCCAGGGCCAGGTGCTGCAGCCCGTCGTCGCAGACCAGGACGTCGGTGTCCGGGTGCGCCGCCAGCAGGGCGCGGCCGGCCTGAGCGCGCTGGCGCGCCACGAACACCGGCACGCCGGCGCGCCGGCGCAGCAGCAGCGGCTCGTCGCCGACCTCGCGCGGGTCGCGGTCGGGCTGCACGGCGCGGCAGTCGTCGCTGGCGCGGCCGTGGCCGCGCGAGACGATGCCGGGCCGCCAGCCGCGCGCCTGCAGGTGCGCCACCAGGGCCAGCGTGGTCGGGGTCTTGCCGGCGCCGCCGACGATCACGTTGCCGACCACGATCACCGGCACCGGCAGCCGCGCCACGGGCAGGGCGCCGCTCAGGTAGCGCCGGCGCCGGTGCGCCGCCAGCGCCCCGTACAGCCGCGACAGTGGCCACAGCAGGCGCGCCAGCACCCCGCGCCGCTGCCAGGCGGCGCGCAGGCGGCGTTCGATGAGGGCGCGCAGCATCGGGTCAGCGGTTGACCACGGGCCGGCCAGGCCCGCAGGGCGCGCCGCCACGCACCCGCGCGAGGCGCCGCACGCTGCCATGGCAATGCCGGGCGACGCAGAGCGGCGATGTTCGGGTGTGCAAAGCGGGCAAGGGTGGCCTTCTTTCAAGCTCGCGGCGAGCGGCGGCTGTGCGCAGCGCGCGGCGGCAGGCGCAGCATAGCGCCCGCAGGGGCCGTCACCTGCCCCCGCTCTGGGCGGCAAAGGTGATCTGCGTCAGGCCCTCGCGGCGCGCCGCGTCCATCACCGTCACCACCGCCTGCACCGGGGCGGTGGCGTCGGCGCTGATGATGAGCACGCTGTCCTTGCCGGCCAGGGCACGCAGGGCACGCGCCACGGCGTCGACGCTGCGGGCTTCCAGCGGCTGGCGGTTGACGGCGTAGCGGCCGTCGGCGGCGACCGCCACCACGATCTCCTTGGGCCGTTCGCGCGAGGCGTCGGCGTCGGCCACCGGCAGCGTCACCTGCAGCTCGGTGAACTTGCTGTAGGTGGTGGTGAGCATCAGAAAGATCAGGATCACCAGCAGCACGTCGATGAACGGGATCAGGTTGACCTCCGGCTCCTCGGGCGGGTGCGGGCGGAACTTCATCGCCCAGCTCCGGTATCCGCAGCGCGGCCGGGGCACAGCGGCTCCAGGTGGCGCGCAAAGCGCTCGGCGGCCAGCTCCAGCTCCAGCACGTAGCCGTCCACGCGGGCGCGGAAGTAGCGCCACAGGATCAGCGCCGGGATCGCCACGATCAGGCCGAACGCGGTGTTGTACAGCGCCACCGAGATGCCGTGCGCCAGCTGCGCCGGGTTGCCACCGGACAGCGAACCGGCCGGCGCCTGCGAGCCGAAGATCTCGATCATGCCGATCACCGTGCCCAGCAGACCCAGCAGCGGCGCCGCCGAGGCGATGGTGGCCAGCGCCGGCAGGTAGCGCTCCAGCCGGTGCGCCACCTGGCGGCCGGCGGCTTCCATGGCGGCGCGCATTTCTTCCGGGCTGCAACGGGGATTGGCGTTGATGGCGCGCCAGCCGGCCGCCAGCACCTCGCCCAGGGCGCTGTGCAGCTCCAGCTGGCGCACCATGTCGGGCGGCGGCACGCTTTCGCGCGAGACGCCGATGGCTTCGTCCACCAGCTGGGCACCCAGCACGCGGCGGCTCTGCAACTGGACGAAGCGCTCGATGGCGAAGGCCAGCGCCAGGATCGAACACAGGATGAGCGGCCAGATCGGCCAGCCGGCGGCTTGTATGATCGACAGCAAGGGGTGCTTTCTCGGGCGCAGGCGCGGCCCGCAATGTCGGAAAAAAGAGTGCAGGCGATTATGGCGCAGCCCGTGTGCCCCAAGCGCCAGCCGCGCGACCAGGCCCCGGCAGCGTGGTGAACCGACGGCACGTCCGGGTAACTACCGATGTTGTGGATAACTTTGTGGAATATTCGCCCGGTCTGGCCCGTTCCAGCTGCGGCCGCCACGATTGTGACCGATTGTGCGTCGCAGCATCAAGAAAATTGTGTTTGAAATCAATGGCTTGCACCGATCTCTCGTGGTTTTCGGCGGGTGGCCCGAGGCTGATGGGGGCGGGCGCCGCGCTGTGGAGTACTGGCGCGGCCTGGGCCCCGGAATCGGCCGCCAGAGCGCATGAATACTGGGTTTGAACCGGCAGCGCCAGCATTGGCGCCGCGCGTCTGGGCGGTTGGGGCGCTGGCGCGAGCCGTGGCGGACCTGTTGCAGGCGCGCTTGAACCCGGTGGCGGTGCGCGGCGAGGTGTCGGGCTTCACGCGCGCTTCCAGCGGGCACTGTTATTTCGCGCTCAAGGACGACACCGGCCAGCTGCGCTGCGCCATGTTCCGCCGCGCCGCCGGGCTGCTGGACTTCGTGCCGCGCGAGGGTGACGCGGTCGAGCTGCGCGGGCGCCTGACGGTGTACGAGCCGCGCGGCGACCTGCAACTGGTGGTGGAAACCATGCAGCGCGCCGGTCAGGGCGCGCTGTTCGAGCAGTTCCTGCGGCTGAAGGCGCGGCTGCAGGCCGAGGGTCTGTTCGACCCCGCCCGCAAGCGCCCGCTGCCGGCGCTGCCGCGCGGCATCGGCCTGGTGACGTCGCGCGGCGCCGCCGCCCTGCACGACGTGCTCAGCACCCTGGCGCGCCGCGTGCCGCACATCCCGGTGTTGCTGGTGCCGGCGGCGGTGCAGGGCGCCGGGGCGCCGGCCGAGCTGTCCCAGGCGCTACAAAAACTGTATCTGCTGGCGCAGTCTGGACAAGCGCCGCAGGCCAATCTGACACGCAACGCGGGGGCGCCGCCGATCGACCTCATCCTGCTGGTGCGCGGCGGCGGCTCGATCGAGGACCTGTGGGCGTTCAACGACGAGCCGCTGGCGCGCACCATCGCCGCCAGCCCGGTGCCGGTGGTCAGCGGCGTCGGCCATGAAACCGACTTCACCATCGCCGACTTCGTGGCCGACCTGCGGGCGCCCACGCCCACGGCGGCGGCCGAACTGGTGGGCGCGCCGCAGGCGCAGTGGCTGGCCGAGCTGCAGGCGCGGGCCGAACGCCTGCAGCGCGGGCTGCGTCACCGGCTCGACGCCGAGGCGCAGCGCCTGGACTGGCTGAACGCCCACCTGGCGCGCCCGTCGCAGGCGGTGGCGGCCGAGCGGGTGCGACTGGCGCAACTGCAGCAGCGGCTGCAGCACGCCCAGGCGCTGCGCCTGGAGCGCGAGCGGGCCCGCTGGCAGACGCTGGCGGCGCGCCTGCCGCGCAGCCTGACGGCACCGCAGGCGGCCGAGGGCGCGCGCCTGCAGCGCCTGGCCGAACGCCTGCCCGCCGCGCTGGCGCGCCAACTGGGCAGCGCCGACGAGCGCCTGCAGCGCGCCGCCCTGCGGCTGTCGCTGCTCGATCCACGGCTGGTGCTGGAGCGCGGCTACGCCTGGCTGGAGGACGCCCAGGGCCGGCCCGTCATCCGCGCCGCCCAGACGCACGACGGCCAGGCGCTGGCCGCCACCCTGGCGGACGGCAGGGTCGATCTGACGGTGCGCGGGCGCCGATCGGGCTGACTTCCTACAATCGACCGTTGCCGCGCGCCGGCCCCTGGCCCAGGCGCCCATCCATTGCCACCCACGAACTCAAGGAGAACCCACATGGAACACACCCTGCCGCCGCTGCCCTACGCCATCGACGCCCTGGCCCCGCACTACAGCCAGGAAACGCTGGAGTACCACCACGGCAAGCACCACAACGCCTACGTGGTGAACCTGAACAACCTGCAAAAGGGCACCGAGTTCGAGAGCATGACGCTGGAAGACATCGTCAGGAAGTCCAGCGGCGGCATCTACAACAACGCCGCCCAGGTCTGGAACCACACCTTCTTCTGGAACTGCATGAAGCCCAACGGCGGCGGCGAGCCGAGCGGCGCGTTGGCCGCGGCCATGGCCGCCAAGTGGGGCAGTTACGCCGCCTTCAAGGAGGCCTTCGTCAAATCCGCCGTGGGCAACTTCGGCTCCGGCTGGACCTGGCTGGTCAAGAAGGCCGACGGCAGCGTGGACATCGTCAACACCGGCGCCGCCGGCACGCCCCTGACCACGGCCGACAAGGCCCTGCTCACGGTGGACGTGTGGGAGCACGCCTACTACATCGACTACCGCAACCTGCGCCCCAAGTTCGTCGAGACCTTCCTCGACAAGCTGGTCAACTGGGACTTCGCGGCCCGCAACTTCGGCTGATCGCGGCACCGAGCCGGCGCGGTACGCACCGGCGCCACACCCAGGCCACCACCCCGGTGGCCTTTTGTTTTTTTGACTTCGGCCAGCAGGCGCACTGTGGCCATTTGCCAGAATACGCCCCGCAACCGGCAGCGGTGCTCTGTGAGCGCCGTGTCAGGAAGGCATGCGACCATGCCGCGCGCACGCTACCCGCGTGACGGCGCGGCATGCCGACAACGACCATCGGAGATACCCTCATGAGCGACAAGTCCCCCACCATCGTCTACACCCTGACCGACGAGGCGCCGCTGCTGGCGACCGCGTCGCTGCTGCCTGTCGTGAGCGCGTTTGCGGCGCAGGCCGGCATTCAGGTCGACACCAGCGACATCTCGGTGGCCGGGCGCATCCTGGGGCAGTTTCCGGACTGCCTGAGCGAGGCCCAGCGCGTGCCCGACAACCTGAGCGAGCTGGGCAAGCTGACGCTCAAGCCCGAGGCCAACATCATCAAGCTGCCCAACATCAGCGCCTCGGTGGCGCAGCTCAAGGCGGCCATCGCCGAGCTGCAGGGCAAGGGCTACAAGATCCCCGACTTTCCGGAGAACCCCAAGGACGACAAGGAAAAGGAGATCCGGGCGCGCTACAACAAGTGCATCGGCAGCGCCGTCAACCCGGTGCTGCGCGAAGGCAATTCCGACCGCCGCGCGCCGCGCGCCGTCAAGGAATTTGCGCGCAAGAACCCGCACAGCATGGCCGAGTGGAGCCAGGCCTCGCGCTCGCACGTCTCGCACATGCACGGCGGCGACTTCTACCACGGCGAAAAGTCCATGACGCTGGACAAGGCGCGCGACGTGAAGATGGAGCTGCTCACCAAGTCCGGCAAGACCATCGTCCTGAAGCCCAAGGTCAGCCTGCAGGACCGCGAGGTGATCGACTCCATGTTCATGAGCAAGAAGGCCCTGGTGGAATTCTATGAAAAGGAGATCGAGGACGCGCGCAAGACCGGCGTGATGTTCTCGTTGCACGTCAAGGCCACCATGATGAAGGTCAGCCACCCCATCGTCTTTGGCCACTGCGTGAAGATCTTCTACAAGGATGCGTTTGCCAAGCACCAGAAGCTGTTCGACGAGCTGGGCGTGAACGTCAACAACGGCATGGTCGACCTGTACAACAAGATCGCCACCCTGCCGCAGAGCCTGCAGGACGAGATCAAGCGCGACCTGCACGCCTGCCACGAGCACCGCCCTGAGCTCGCCATGGTCGATTCGGCCAAGGGCATCACCAACTTCCACTCTCCCAACGACATCATCGTCGACGCCTCCATGCCCGCCATGATCCGCAACGGCGGCAAGATGTGGGGCGCCGACGGGCGCCTGAAGGACGTCAAGGCCGTGATGCCCGAATCGACCTTTGCCCGCATCTACCAGGAGATGATCAACTTCTGCAAGTGGCATGGCGCCTTCGATCCCAAGACCATGGGCACGGTGCCCAACGTCGGCCTGATGGCGCAGCAGGCCGAGGAATACGGCAGCCACGACAAGACCTTCGAGATCCCCGAGGACGGCGTGGCCAACATCACCGACCTGAACACCGGCGAGGTGCTGATGAGCCAGAACGTCGAGGCCGGTGACATCTGGCGCATGTGCCAGGTCAAGGACGCGCCGATCCAGGACTGGGTGAAGCTCGGCGTGCGGCGCGCGCGGCTCACCAACACGCCGGCGGTGTTCTGGCTCGACAAGCAGCGCG
>JADLIA010000171.1 GCA_020848515.1 Rubrivivax sp.
CGGCCACCACGGCGCGCACCGTTTCCTGCACGGCGCCTTCCTGACGGATGTCGCAGGCCAGCCAGCACACGGCGCCGCCGTCCTGGGTGATCTCGTCGGCGGTGGCGCGCAGCTTGTCGGCGTTGCGTCCCACCAGCACGACGTGGGCGCCCAGCGCCGCCAGCTCATGCGCGCTGCAGCGGCCGATGCCCGAGCCACCGCCGGTGACGATGATGGTCTGCCCCGCCAGCAGGCGGGGCGCAAACACGGATTGGTACATCTAACGATCTCCAAGGAACAGGCGCAGCGCCTGTTCGGTCAGTTCATCGAGCGACAGCGGGCCGTGCGGATCGAACCACTGCACCGTCCAGTTGAGCGCACCGAAGATGAACAGCCGCGCCACCTCCGGCCGCGCCCGCAGCGATCCGCTGCGGCGCAGGCTGACCAGCACCGGCATCCAGGCGGCTTCGTAGCGGTCTTTCAGTGCGCCGATGCGCGCGCGCTGTTCGGGCGTGAGCGCGCGCCACTCGTACAGCATGACCGGGATGAAGTCGCTGGCCGGGCCGACCAGCACCTCGAAGTGGTGGCGGATCAGCGCCTGCAACCGCGCGCGCGCCGTGGGCCGCGGGCCCAGCGCCTGCAGTGCCTGTGCCTGCGCCTGCGTGACCAAGGCCATGCCGTCGTGCATGACGGCGTACAGCAACGCGCTCTTGCTTTCGAAGTAGTAGAACGGCGAGCCGCTCTGCATGCCCGCAGCAGCGGCGATGTCGCGTGTGCTGGTGGCGTCGAAACCCTGATGGCGAAACAGCCGCGCCGCCGCGCGCAGAAGCTCGGCACGGCGCTGGCTTTCGTCGCGCTCCTGCGCGCTCTTGCGCGGGCGCCCGCGGCGCGGAGCGTGCGGCGCTGGGTCCTGGACGCTGGGAGGGTTCATCCCTCAAGCGTAGCAGAGCGCTTTTATTTAATCAAGCGATTGCTTGGTAAAAATAAGGTGCGTGGCCAAGGGTGGCCAGGGCGCCTTCAGTGCCCGTCGAAGGTCACCAGCGTGAACAAGGGCAACCCGGCGGCGGTCAGCCGAGCCGACCCTCCCAGTTCCGGCAGCTCGACGATGGCGGCGCCCTCGGTCACGTGGGCGCCGAGCTTCTGCAGCAGGCGCCAGCCGGCCAGCATGGTGCCGCCGGTGGCGATCAGGTCGTCGATCAGCAGCACGCGCTGGCCGCGTTGAACGGCATCGGTGTGCAGCTCCACCGTGGCGCTGCCGTATTCGAGCTCGTAGGTTTCCTCGACCGTGGTGAAGGGCAGTTTCCCTTTCTTGCGGATCGGCACGAAGCCGACGTTGAGCTCGTAGGCCACCACGCTGCCCAGAATGAAGCCGCGCGCATCCAGGCCGGCGACGACGTCGGGGCGCAGCGCAGGGTCCATGTAGCGGTGCACGAAGGCGTCGATGAGCACGCGAAACACCTGCGGGTTCTGCAGCAGTGGCGTGATGTCGCGAAACTGCACGCCCGGCGCCGGCCAGTCGGGCACGGTGCGGATGTGCTGGCGCAGGTAGTGCGAGACGGAAAAGGCGGTGCTCATGGCGCCATTATCGGGCGCCATCAGGTGGCCAGGGCCTGCTCCGCTCGTGCCAGCGCCTCGGGGCGGCCGGACAGCAGAAGGACCTCGCCGCCTTGCAGGACGATCTCGTTTTCGGGCGTCGCCGGCGTGCCCGTGGGCAGTCGCAGACTGATGGCGCGCAACTCGCCCAGCTGCACCAGCATGTCTCCCAGGGCCTGTCCGGCCATCGACGCCGGTACCGTGAACACGCCCAGGCGCATCTCTTCCATCGGGTCGGCGCTGGCGTCGTCGGTGGCGCCGGGAAAGAAGCCGCGCAGCATGCCGTAGCGCTGTTCGCGCTGCTCCTGCACCAGGCGTGCCACACGCCGCACCGGCGTGCCTGACAGGGCCAGCGCATGGCCGGCCAGGATCAGCGCCCCCTCCAGGCCTTCGGGCACCACCTCGGTGGCGCCGGCGGTGCGCAGCTTGTCGAGGTCGCGGTCGGACTGGGTGCGCACGATCACCGGCACCTTGGGCGCATGCGCGCGAATCGCCGCCAGCGCCTTGAGCACGCTGGGCGGATCCAGGTAGGTCAGGGCCACCGTGCTGGCACGCCCCAGACCGGCAGCCACCAGCGCCGCCGTGGTGGCGGCGTCACCGAACACCACGCTGTCGCCGGCGGCGGCCGCCAGGCGCACCCGGTCGGGATCGATGTCGAGCGCGATGAACGGAATCTTCTGCTGCCGCAGCAGGCGCGCCATGGCCTGGCCGCTGCGGCCATAGCCGCAGATCAGCACATGGCCGGCGGCGTCCATCGACTGGCGGGCAATGCGGGTCACGTGCAGCGACTGCAGCATCCATTCGCTGGCCACCAGACGCAGCACGATGCGGTTGCTGCCCAGGATGATGAACGGCGTGGCCAGCATCGACACCACCATGGCGGCCAGGATCGGGTTGAACAGCTCGGGCGCCAGCAGTCCCTGACGGTTGCTGAGCGTCAGCAGCACGAAACCGAACTCGCCCGCTTGCGCCAGGTACAGGCCGGTGCGCAGCGCCGTGCCGGCGCTGGCGCCCAGCAGGGCGGCCATGCCCGTCACCACGGCCAGTTTCAGCAGCAGGATCAACGCCAGCAGAATGAGCACCACCGGCCATTGCAGCAGCACCAGGCGCCAGTCCAGCAACATGCCGATGGTGATGAAGAACAGGCCCAGCAGCACATCGTGGAAGGGACGGATTTCGGCCTCCACCTGGTACTTGAACTCGGTCTCCGCGATCAGCATGCCGCAGATGAAGGCGCCCAGCCCCAGCGACAGGCCCGCCCGTTCGGTCAGCCAGGCCAGCCCCAGGGTCATCAGCAGCAGGTTGAGCACGAACAGTTCCTGGCTGCGGCGGCGCGCCACCAGGGTCAGCCACCAGCGCATCACCCGCTGCCCACCCCACAGCAGGATGGTGATCAGGCCCACCGCCTTCAGCCCGGCCACGCTCAGCTCGGCCAGCAGGTTCTCCGGGCTCGAACCGAGCGCGGGGATCAGCACCAGCAGCGGCACCACCGCCAGATCCTGCAGCAGCAGCACGCCGATGACGCGCTGGCCGTGCTCGGACTCCAGCTCCAGCCGGTCGCTCATCATCTTGACCACGATGGCGGTGCTGCTCATGGCCAGCGCGCCGCCCAGCGCCAGCGCACCCTGCCAGCTCATCGGCCAGTGCTGCGGCAGCAGCCAGGCCAGCA
>JADLIA010000172.1 GCA_020848515.1 Rubrivivax sp.
CAGGCCCTGCGCCTGCAGCCGCTGGAGCCGGCTTCGGCCGGCGCGGCGGCCGACGACACCCCGGCGCGCCGCAGCACCGCCGCCTCGGCCACCCCGGCCAGCGCCGCCGAACCGGCCGCCGCACCCGCCAGCGCCCCCGCGCCCACCGCCTGCCTGCAGATCGGCACCTTCGACGCCAGCCAGATCGAGGCCGTGCGCCAGGCCGCCGCCGGCCTGCCCGAGGGCAGCTGGCGCGTCGATGCGGTGCAGCTACCGGGCCGCTGGATGGTGTATCTCGGCAAGCTGCCCGACGCCGCCGCCGTGGCCGCGCGCCGCGCCGAGCTGCGCGCCCAGGGCGTGGACACCGACCGCCCCGGCGCGGCGCTGGAGCCCGGCCTGTCGCTGGGGCGCTTTGCCAGCGAAGAGGCGGCCGAGCGCGCGCTCGACAGCCTGGCCCGCAAGGGCGTGCGCGGCGCCCGCGTGGTGCGCGAGCGGCGCGACACACCGGCCTACCTGCTGCGCCTGCCGCAGGCCGACGCCGCGCTGCGCCGGCAGGCGCGCGCCCTCAACGGCGCCCTCGGCGGGCACGACTGGCGCACCTGCGAATGAACCGATGGCTTGGACAAAACCGATGCCTTGGACAAGCTCGGCCCGAACGGTGTTCAGGGCCTCCAAAGGCCGCAACCCCAGGATGAGCCGGCCGCGCGCTATGCTCGCGCTGCCCCAGAACCACCGGAGACCCGTCCCATGACCCTCAAGCTCTACTACGCCCCCGGCGCCTGCTCGTTCGTGCCGCACGCCATGCTGGAAATCGCCGGCGCCACCTTCGAGCCGATGGCCATCCGGCTGCACAAGAACGAACAGCGCAACCCCGACTACCTGGCGCTGAACGCGCGCGGCCAGGTGCCGGTGCTGGTCGACGGCGACGCCGTCATCACCCAGCTCATGGCCATCGTGGCCTACATCGACGCGCGCTTTCCCGAACACGCCTTCGTGCCCAAGGAGCCGCTGGCGCGCGCGCGTTTCGTCGAAGCGCTGGCGTGGATGAACAACACCGTGCACCCCACGTTCACCCACATCTTCATGCCGCACAAGTTCAGCGACGACCCAGCGGCGCAGCAGTCCATCCGCGCCCAGGCGCTCACGGCGTACCGCCAGCAGCTGGGCGAGCTGCAGGCGCTGGTGCAGCAGGCGCACAGCGCCGGCCGCGACTGGCTGGGCGGCGTGCACTGCGGCCCGCTGGACGCCTATGCGCTGACGCTGCTGCGCTGGGGCAGCATGGTCGGCATCAACCCCGAAGACACCCCCGCCCTGTGGGCCCATGCCCAGCGCACCGCCCAGGTGCCCGGCGTGGCGCGCGCCATGGCGCGCGAGAAGCTGCCGCTGAATATGTACCAGCCGGGCGCCTGAAGGTCAGGCGCTCGCCGCCGGCCCTCGCGCCGGCCCTTGGCCAGGGCAAAGCGGGTGAACACCCGCACGCCGGGTCGCCCTCGCCCCTGCGGCGAGGGGCGGGGCCCCGAACGCCCTACCAGCCGCTGCCTATGCCCACCCCCCAGTGGCCATGACCGCGGCCGCGGCCGCCGATCACGCCGCCGATCGACAGGTTGACCCCCACCGGCGCCACATAGCGCACCGGCGGCGGCGCGTAGGCCGCGGGCGGGTAGGCCGGGTACACCGGGTACGCCGGCGGCGCATAGGCCGGCGGGTAGGGCGCCGCATAACCCTGCGGCACCACCGGCCCGTAACCGCCCGGGTACGGCACCGGGTAGGGCTGGCCGCCCCACGCCGGCGGCGCCGTCACCACGCCCGACGATTCACCCGCCGCCGGGTAGACCGGCATCGGGTAGCCCGCCAGCGACGGCGGCGCCACCGGGTAGCTCTGCACCTCGCCGGCGCCCCAGGCCGGCTGGCCGTGGTACGCGTCGGGCGCGGGCACCTGGATCCACTGGCCCGGCGCCTGCGCCATGCGCGTCTGGTAGCTGCGGCCCGCCACCTCATAAACGACGTCGTAGCCGGTCACGCGCTGGCTGTAGCGCGTGGCGCAGCCGCCGTAGCCGCCGTACTGCGTGGCCTCGGCCGCGTTGCCCAGAAACGCCCCGCCCAGCGCCCCCAGCACCGCGCCGGCAATGTGGCCGCTGCCCTTGCCCAGCTGGCTGCCGATCAGCCCGCCCGTCAGCGCCCCCACCGCCGCCCCGGCGCCGGACGGCGGCGCGCCATAGGGCCCGCAGTCCGACACCGGCACCTGCTCGACCACCGGCTGCGCCGACAGCACGCGCGCCGTCACCATCGACTGTGCGCCGGCGGTCGTGGCCGCCGTGCCCAGCGCGCACAGCACGGCAAGGCGAAAAAGGGTGACAGCAGACGGATTCATGGCACGCATCCTCAAACCAACACCCGGCCGCTCCCGTGGGCCGGTACCTCTGCGTCAACGCCCGCCGCCCCGCCGGCGCCGACCGTCTTTACACGCCCGTCACATTTGGCGCGCCGCGCGCCGCGCCGCTGGCCCCTCGGCGACTCGCTACAAGCACCTGACCGCGCGCAAAACGCGGCACTGGGGTCACAATCGGCCAGCCGCCGCCGGGCCGGGTGGCGGCCCCGCATCGAAAGCCAGACCCATGCACATCGCCTGTTTCGACGACCTGCTGCGCGCCGCGCGCGCCCAGATCGAGCCCCAGCGCCTGCTGTTCGTGTTCACCGAAGCCGAGCTGCCCGACGCCCCCACGCCCGAGCAGCGCGCCGGCTTTGCGCGCGGCGAAGGCGGCGCCCTGGTGCCGCGCCTGTGCGTCGACAAGACGCCGGACGAACTCGTCAGCTTCGACGCGCTGGCGCACCAAGCCACCCAGCTGCACCCCGCGTGGACCCTGGTGTTCGCCGCCGCGCTGGGCGGCACGCTGCACCGCGCGCCCAGCAGCGCCGACGCCCAAGCGCCGCTGCAGCGCATGGTCGACGCCATCAAGGCCGGCCGCCACGAAGGCCTGATCCCGTTCGACCGCCAAGGCCAGGCGGTGCGCCTGTACTGAGCCTGTTGGCCCGGCCCTTTGAAACCTCGAATTCCGTTCGGGCTGAGCTTGTCGAAGCCCTTCGACGGGCTCAGGGCGAGCGGTCGGAACTTCATGGGGCCGGATCCATGGGAGCGGCCGTTGGGCGCGCCCATCCGTGCCGTGATCGGCGTGCCGGGCAAGGCTGAGCGCCGCGGCCCCCAAGGCGCCTGCGCGCCCTGCAAGGCCAGCGCCGCCCGGCCCGCCACCTGCCGATCAACCATCAAAAAGGCATGCAGCGCGCACCCAGACTGCGCCAGCAGCTATCGATAGCATAGCGTTTCAGCCGCCACCCCGGGTCGGCCCGACAGGCCGACACCAACGCGACAAAAAGTGACAACTACCGGCGCCGGCCGCGCCGCGGCTGCCGCATTTCGTCAGCCCCGGCCGGCCGCGGGGCGACAAGAAATGTCACCCGCCCCCCGCCGCCCGGGCCGCCAGCGTGAAACAAGTCACGCCCCGCCGCCGCCCGGCCCCCTGGCACGAAGCCTGCATCCCTTCAGGGCGTGCGGCGACGCACTTCGTCTCCAAGGCTTCGTTCCACTACTTTTTTGAGGACACTGACATGAAAAAACTGCAACAAGGCTTCACCCTGATCGAACTGATGATCGTGGTGGCCATCATCGGTATCCTGGCTGCCATCGCGCTGCCGGCGTA
>JADLIA010000173.1 GCA_020848515.1 Rubrivivax sp.
GGCGCGCACGATGCGCAGGGCAATTTCGCCGCGGTTGGCGATCAGAACTTTGTGGAACATGGTGTGGGGGGATGCATGAACATCCATACGCAGAGGACGCAAAGATCATGCAGAAGGCGCAGAACCAACTTCGAGGAATGGTTTTGCGTCCTCTGCGCAACCTCTGCGCCCTCTGCGTACGGAGGGCTGTCTTCAGTCCAGCTCTGTCAGCAGCCGCCGCAGCACCTTGCCCGCGCCGGTGGCTGGCAGCGCGTCGATGAAGCGCACATGGCGCGGCGCCTTGTAGGGGGCCATGTTGTCGCGGCTCCAGGCGATCAGCGCGTCGGCCGTCAGGCTGGCGCCGGGCTTGAGCACGATGAAGGCCTTGACCACCTCGCCCTTGTCGGGGTCGGGCTCGCCCAGCACCGCCGCCTGCGCCACCGCAGGGTGGCGGATCAGCAGGGATTCCACCTCTTCCGGGAACACGCTGTAGCCCGACACCTTGATCATCTCCTTGGTGCGGCCGATGAAGGTCAGGTAGCCCTCGGCGTCCATGCGGCCCATGTCGCCGGTCCAGACCCAGCCGTCGCGCAGCGTCCTGGCGCTGGCTTCGGGCTTGTTCCAGTAGCCCTTGAAGTTGCCTGGCGAGCGCACCGTGATTTCGCCGGTTTCGCCGACCGGCTTTTCAACGCCGCTGTCGGGGTCGACGATGCGGATGCTGACGCCCGGCATGGGCTGGCCGTGGGTGCCCCAGCGGATCGCCTCGGGCGGCATGCCGGTGTCCATGGTGTGGGTTTCCGACAGCCCGTAGGCGGCTTCGTAGCTCAGGCACGGGCCCCGGGTGAAGGCCTGCCACTGCTCGGCCAGCGCCTGCGTGAAGGTGATGCCGAAACTGGTGACCGGGTTGCGCCGCAGGCTGCCCAGGTCGAAGCGGCCCGCATCGGGCACCTGCATGCAGGCCACGTTCATGGGCGCGATCGAATACCAGTGCGTGACCCGATAGCGGTCGATCGCCTGCAGCACCGCCAGCGGGTCGAAGCGGTACAGCAGCACCTGGGTGGCGCCGGCCAGCACCGGCACATTGACGCCCATCAGCATGCCGGCGATGTGGTAGAGCGGCGCCACCGACAGCGCCACATCGCCGGCGCCGATGCCGGCCGACTGGGCGGTGACCTGGGTCTTGAACAGCGCGTTGCCGTAGCTCAGCATGGCGCCCTTGGGCAGACCGGTGGTGCCGCTGGTGTAGGTCATCAGGGCCACGTCGCCCAGCCCGATGGCCAGCGGCCGCGGGCGCTGGCCCTGCGCCGCGCCCTGCTGCGCAATCTGCAGCAGATCGCCCACCGCGGCCGGCAGCGGGGCCGGCGCGGCCTGCAGCTCGGTCGGCACGGCCAGGGGGGGCGCGGCCGGCAGCAGATCACCATAGCGCACCGCCAGCACATGCGCCAGTGCGGTCTGCGCGCGCACCTGATCGACGATGGGCAGCAGGTTGTCGGCGGCCAGGATGACGCGTGCCTGCAGATCCTCCAGCTGGTATTGCAGCTCGTGCGCCTTGTTCAGTGGCCCGCAGGGGCAGACGATGGCGCCGATCTTCTGGATCGCGTAGTGCGCCAGCAGGTACTGCGGGCAGTTGTTCATGAACAGCGCCACCGGCTGGCCCGGCGCCACGCCCAGCGACTGCAGGTGGGCGCCCAGCGCGTCGCTCCAGTCGTCCAGCTCGCGCCAGCTGATGGCGCGGCCATACCAGATCACGGCGGCGGCGTCGGGCCGCTGCCGCGCGTGGCGGCGCAGGTGCTCGTGCAGGGGCTGCTCGGGGGCGGTCATGCAGGTCTCCATGAATGAGGCAAAAAACCAATATAGCGAGCCGGGGGCACCTGGCCGCCCGTGAACGATCGCGCAGGTGACAGCAGCGCGTCGCCTGCGACAATCGCGCCCGATGCAAGACACCTACATCCTGACCCTGTCCTGCCCGGACCAGCGCGGCATCGTGCACGCCGTCTCGGGCTTTCTGATGGAGCGCGGCGGCAACATCGAGGAGGCCGCGCAGTTCAACGACCACGGCACCGGCCTGTTCTTCATGCGGGTGCAGTTCGCCTGCACCGAGCTGGACGGCGCCGCGCTGCGCGCCCAGCTGCCGACGCTGGCCGAGCGCTTTGCCATGCGCTGGCAGCTGCACGAGGCGGCGCAGCCCATGCGCACCGTGATCTTCGTCAGCCGCGAGGGCCATTGCCTGAACGATCTGCTGTTCCGCTGGAAGAGCGGCCTGCTGCCGCTGGACATCCGCGCCATCGTCAGCAACCACCGCGACTTCTACCAGCTGGCGGCCAGCTACAACGTGCCGTTTCACCACATCCCCGTCACGCGCGAGCACAAGGCGCAGGCCGAGGCGCGGCAACTGGAGATCATCGAGTCCGAAGACGCCGAACTGGTGGTGCTGGCGCGCTACATGCAGATCCTGTCGGACGGCATGTGCCAGCGGCTTTCCGGGCGCGCCATCAACATCCACCACAGCTTCCTGCCCAGCTTCAAGGGCGCGCGGCCATACTGGCAGGCGCACGAGCGCGGCGTCAAGCTGATCGGCGCCACCGCCCACTACGTGACGGCCGAC
This sequence comes from Rubrivivax sp., assembly GCA_020848515.1. Taxonomy (GTDB): domain Bacteria; phylum Pseudomonadota; class Gammaproteobacteria; order Burkholderiales; family Burkholderiaceae_C; genus Ottowia. Next base: position 2,585 of record JADLIA010000173.1, read on the forward strand.
CTGGACGAAGGTCCGATCATCGAGCAGGACGTGGCGCGCGTGGACCACAGCGCCACGGTGGAAGACCTGACCGCCGTCGGCCGCGACACCGAGAGCCAGGTGCTGGCGCGCGCCGTCAAATGGCACGGCGAGCACCGGGTGCTGCTCAACGGGCAGCGCACGGTGGTGTTCCGCTGAGGCCGGCCAGCGGGCCGATGCCGCCGAAGCCGGGCCTGAGGGGGTTGGTTCACCCCCTCTCAGGTCTTGGGCGGGCGGGCGCCGAAGATCGCGCTGCCCACCCGCACCAGGGTCGAGCCGGCGGCGATCGCCGCTTCCAGATCGTCGCTCATGCCCATCGACAGCGTGTCCAGCCCCAGGCCGGCCGCATTCATCTGATCAAACAGGGCTCTGGCGCTTGCGTGGACTGCGCGAGCAGCTTCAAAATCAGGAGCAGGTTCGGGGATCGTCATGAGCCCGCGCAGGCGCAGTCGCGGCAGCGCGGCGACGGCGCGCGCCAGCGCCAGCGCCTCGGCCGGCGCCACGCCGGACTTGGTCGGACCGCCGTCGATGTTGACCTGCAGGCAGACGTTCAGGGGCGGCCGGTCGGCCGGCCGCTGGGCCGACAGGCGCTCGGCGATCTTCAGCCGCTCGACACTGTGCGCCCAGTCGAAATGCTCGGCCACCAGGCGCGTCTTGTTGCTCTGGATGGGGCCGATGCAGTGCCAGCGCAGGCGCCCGCGCAGATCGGCCAGGGCGGCGATCTTGTCCACCCCCTCCTGGAGGTAGTTCTCGCCGAAATCGAGCTGCCCGGCATCGGCGGCCGCGCGCACGGCCTGCGGGCCGAAGGTCTTGGACACGGCCAGCAGCGTGACATCTTCCACGTTCCGCCCGGCCTGCCGGCAGGCTGTGGCGATCCGTGCACGCACCTGCTGGAGCTTGGCGGCGATCGTCGTCATAATGCCCGCAGCGTATCAAACTGCAACCGTTTCGGACCGATTCCCGTGGACATCACCCAACTGCTGGCTTTCAGTGTCAAGAACAAGGCGTCGGAC
>JADLIA010000174.1 GCA_020848515.1 Rubrivivax sp.
AGAGCTACCGCCTCAAGGAGGCTGCCGCACGCATCGCCATCACACCCGAGTCGTCATAATCTGGTCGTCCTGCCTGGGGGAATTTGGGGTGGCCAAGGGTGGGGGAATTTGACCTGGCCATCGGGGGTCAGGATGAGCGAATCGGTCAGGGTCTGCGCCGAGATCATGTAGGGCATGTCCATGAACATGACGGCTTCGGCAAAGCTGTGGCCGGGCCCGCACAGCTCGATCACCTTCTCGGTGCCATTCGGCGCGATGGCGAACAGCTTGACCTGACCCAGCACCGTGACATGGAACTCCTGGCACGGCTCGCCGGTGCGAAACACCAGCTTGCCGCGCTCCATCCGGCGCAACTGGCAGCCGCTGGCCAGGCGCGCCAGTTCCTCGTCACGCATGTTCGAGAACAAAGGCAGCGTCGCCAGGTAGCGCGGCAGATTGAATTTCTTGAGATCCACGGCAGGAACGGGGGCCGACGCCAGCTGCGCCGCGCCCTCTCACAAAGCAGACGAGTCTAGCGCACGGCCGCGGTCAGCCGCACGTAGACCTGGGTCAGCGCCCGCGCCAGTTGCTCCGGCCGATGCACCAGCGCGAACCCCTGGGTGCCGAACAGGCGCGGCAGGTAGGCGTTGGCCTGCTGGTCGATGGTGACGCAGAACGGCACCAGGCCGGCCTGGCGCGCCGCATGGACGGCGTGGCGGGTGTCTTCCAGGCCGTGCCGGCCTTCGTAGTGATCCAGGTCGTTGGGCTTGCCGTCGGACAGGATCAGCAGCAGGCGCTGGCGCTCCGGCCGTGCGGCCAGGCGCTGCGTGCCGTAGCGAATGGCCGCGCCCATGCGGGTGTAAAAGCCCGGCTTGATGGCGGCCACCCGCTCTCGCGCAGCGTCGTTCCAGCGCTCGCCGAAGCGCTTGAGCTCATGAATGCGCACGGCGCGCCGCACACTGGAAAAGCCCAGCATCTCGAACGGATCGCCCACGGCGTCCAGCGCGTTGCCGAACACGAACAGGCTGTCGCGCACCAGGTCGATCACGCGCGCGCCTGGCCTGGCGTAGGCGTCGGTGGACAGCGACAGGTCGGCCAGCATCAGGCTGGACAGGCTGCGCTCCGAGCGCACCCGGCGGGCGTACACGGCGGGCGCCTCGACATGCCGGTGCGCCACGTCGCGCCGATCGACCTGGTGGCGCACCCAGGCGTCCAGGTCCAGCTCCTCGCCCTGCGTCAGTCCATGTTGCCAGCGCGGCGCAGCGCGCAGCGCCTCGAAGCGCCGCCGCACCTGCCTTGAAGTGGTTTTCAGGCGTTTTTCCAAGGCTGGGACTGCGCCGGCAGCTTCCGAATCGATAGCATCCGGCGAGGCTGCGCGGTGCCGCAAACGCTGCGCCCGGCAATGCTCGGGCAGCAGCAGGCCACGCTGGTAGTCCCACTCGGGCAGCGGCTCGCCCTCGCCCACCGGCAGATCGTCGGCGGCGGCGCTGGGCAGGTCGAGGTCGAACTTGATGCGCGCCGCCAGCGTCTCGCCCGGCTTGCGTGGCGCCAGTGCCAGTTCCTGCATGTCGTCCGCCACCTGGCTGTAGTCCTGGTTGTCCTCGTCGTCCGCGGTGCGGTTGACGCGCACGAACTCGCTCCAGCTCAGGATCGACTCGGCGCGAAAGAACATCACCAGGCCATGCTTGCTGCTGGTGTCCTCGGTGCGTTGCGCGCGACGGCGCTTGGGGTCCTGCGGGGTCGGCTGCTGTTGCGGGCGGGGCGGCGCGCCGTCGGCAGCGTCCGCCTCGGGCGCGGTCGCGGATGGGCCGACCGCTGTCTGCATGGCTTGCAGCCACAGCCAGACCGGCGCCACGCTGGCCGGCTGGCGGGCACGGCCGTCGAGCGACGCTCCCTGATCCTGCGGGGCGCACGGCTCGCGCGCCGCCGGCGGGGTTGTGTCACGACCTGCATCGACGCCGTCCAGGGACGCGCGCAGCGCCGCCTGGATGGCCCGTTCAAGCTCGCGCGGCGTGCCCTGCAGGCGCTCGGGGGCCGGGCGTTGCGCCAGATGCGCCTGCAGCAGCCGCGCATAGCGTGTGCGCAAGCCGGGAAAGCAGGCCAGCGCGCGCCGCGTGGCCGCCAGGTTGTCGGCCAGCCAACCGGCCGGCGTGGCCACATGGCAGGCTGCCTGCGCCGCCAGCCAGAGGTACAGGTCGCGATTGAGCGCGGCGTCGGCAAACACCGCGATCACCGGCGGCAGGGCCAGCGTCTGCTCGTCCAGGGTGCCGATGCTGGCGCGCTCGCCCTGGCCGGCGAGCTTCTGCAGCCAGCTGCGCGGACCGCCCACCTTCTCGGCGCTGGCCGGAGCCACCCGCACCAGCGGATCGCCGCCGCCGGCGCGAAACAACAGTTGCACCGCGCGCTGCACCTCCTCCAGTCGCACGGCCGCGTGCGCAAAACTGCGGTCTGCGGCGCGCCAGATGAAGCGGTGCCAGCGTTCACCCACCCACTCTTCCATCAGGGCCCTCCCCGGCGCCGGCGCGCTGGCTTCGTTGCCTCAGGCGTCATGCGACAGCACGGCCTGCACCACTTGGTCCAGCGCCGAAGCGGTGTCCAGATCGTCGGTCAGCGCGTCGACGATGGCGGCGCGGCAGGCGGTCAGCGGCGGCAGGCCCGAGACGATCAGCCGCGCGGCCACCACCAGCAGGCGGGTGCTGACGGTCTCTTCGAGGTCCTGATCGCTCAGACGCCGCAGCGCCGTGGCCAGCTTGACCAGGCGCGCACTCAGCGCGGCGTCGGCACCGGCTTCGGTTTCGATGATGCGCTGCTCGACCTCGGGCCGCGGATAGTCGAACACCAGCGCCACGAAGCGCTGGCGGGTGCTGGGCTTGAGGTTCTTGAGCAGGTTCTGGTAGCCCGGGTTGTAGGACGCCACCAGCATGAACTCGGGCGTCGCCTGCAGCAGCTCGCCGGTGCGCTCGATCGGCAGCACGCGGCGGTCGTCGGCCAGCGGGTGCAGCACCACCGTGGTGTCCTTGCGCGCCTCGACCACCTCGTCGAGGTAGCAGATGGCGCCGGTGCGCACGGCACGCGCCAGCGGGCCATCGTTCCACACCGTGTTGCCGTCGCCGATCAGAAAGCGGCCCACCAGGTCGGCCGCCGTCAGGTCGTCGTGGCAACTGACCGTGACGAGCGGCCGACCCAGGCGCGCCGCCATGTGCTCGACAAAGCGGGTCTTGCCGCAGCCGGTCGGCCCCTTCAGCAGCACCGGCAGGCGCTGCCGGAAGGCGTGTTCGAACAGCCGGCACTCGCCGGCCTGCTCGGCATAGAAGGGGGTGGTGGCCGGGGAGGTGTCGGTGCGGTCCATGGGGCTGGGTGGATGACGATGCAGAAAAAAAGCATCGCCGCCGTGCGCTGCCGATGACGGGAAATCCTGCGGAGTTCGGATCGTCATCGCCACCGCGCCGGCGGCGAGGTCTCAGGGCGCGTCAGGCGCTCAGTCGTGCCTGAGCCGGCGCTGGGCGGGGCTGGGCATCAGGCCGCCGCGGCGCTCGATCAGGGTTTCCTCGGCCGGCGCGCCACCGACGAAGAAGCTCCACACGTACATCACCAGGCCGATCAGGAACACCACGCCGGACCACAGGCGCATCCAGTAGAAGAACACCACCTGGTCCTGCGCCGCCATGAAGGGCATGGCACCGCTTTCGGGCATGCGCTGCAGCCAGACCTGCACGATGCCGGCGCCCGTCAGGGCCAGCACCATCACGCCCATGCCGATGCTCATGACCCAGAACGACCACATTTCCAGCGCCTGCGCCTGGTAGCTGTTGGCGATGCGTCCACGCAGCGCCGGCATGGCGTAGCTGATCAGGGCAATCACCACCAGCACGTAGGCGCCGTAGAACGCCAGGTGACCGTGCGATGCGGTGATCTGCGTGCCGTGGGTGTAGTAGTTGACGAAGCTCAGCGTGTGCAGGAAGCCCCACACGCCGGCGCCCAGAAAACCCAGCACCGCGCAGCCCACGGCCCACAGCACGGCCGCCTGGTTGGGGTGGTCGCGCCGGCGCCGCTGCACCATGCGGAAGGCGAACATGGTCATCAGGAAGAACGGGATCGGCTCCAGCGAAGAGAAGATGTTGCCCACCAGATGCCAGTAGCCCGGCAGACCGATGAAGTAGTAGTGGTGCGCCGTGCCCAGGATGCCGGTGAACAGGGCGAAGGCGATGATCACGTACACCCATTTGTCCACCACCTCGCGGTCCACGCCGGTGGTCTTGATCAGCACGTAGGCCAGCAGGGCGGCCAGGATCAGCTCCCACACGCCCTCCACCCACAGGTGCACCACCCACCACCAGTACATCTTGTCGCGCACCAGGTTGTGCGGGTTGACGAAGGCGAACAGGAACAGCAGCGCCAGGCCCCACAGGCCGAGCAGCAGCACGGTGGTGATGGTGGTCTTGCGGCCCTTGAGGTAGGTCATGCTGATGTTGAACAGCATGGCCAGCGCCACGATGACGATGCCCACTTTGGTCGGCAGCGGCTGCTCCAGGAACTCGCGTCCCATGGTGGCCAGCAGGTTGTTGCCGGTGGCCTCGGCCAGCCGGGCGTAGGGCACCAGCAGGTAGCCGACGATGGTCAGCGCGCCGGCCACCAGGAAGATCCAGAACATGACCAGCGCCAGCCGGGGGCTGTACAGCTCGGTTTCGGCCTCTTCGGGCACCATGTAGTAGGCGGCGCCCATGAAGCCGAACAGCAGCCACACGATCAGCAGGTTGGTGTGGACCATGCGGGCCACGTTGAACGGAATCAGCGGAAACAGGAAGTCGCCGTAGATGTACTGGATGCCCATGACCAGACCGAACAGGATCTGGCCCACGAACAGCGCAATCGCCGCAATGAAGTACGGCTTGGCCACCGCCTGCGACTTGTACTTGAGGATGGTGTTGTTGCTCATCTGGGTTGCTCCTCGGCGATCAGCCTTCGATGTTGGGCGGCCACTGCTCGGCATTGATGCCGCCAGTCCACTTGAGGAACTCGACCAGGTCGTCGAGTTGCTGCTCGCTCAGGTGAAACTGCGGCATCTGGCGCCGGCCCGGGGTGCCAGTGGGCTGCGCCTTCATCCAGGCCTTGATGAAGACGGCGCCCGAGGCGTCGCCACCACGGCGCTGGTAGACGTTGGCCAGCTCGGGCGCGAAGTAGGCGCCCTCGCCCAGCAGCGTGTGGCAACCGATGCAGTTGTTCTGCTCCCACACCGCCTTGCCGCGCACCACGGCGTCGGTCATGGCCGCCTGGTTGGTGCGCTCGGGCAGGCGCTGCTCGGTATGGAACACCAGTCCGAGAAAGATCAGGATGAAAAACAGCGACCCGCCATAGAAGATGTTGCGTGCCATCTCCTTGGTGAAGCCGCCTGAGGCTGTGCTGCTCATGTGCGTTTCCTCGCTCATTTAGGTGGTAACCCGCATAGGGTAGAACCCAGGTGATACCCAGACCTTAACTTGCGTCAAGAACGAGCTGCCGAAACCCAGAATTTCTTGACCGTCATCAACCGCAGAACGCTACTATATCGATAGCTGCTGACGCTTTCTGGTCAAGGTCGGAGTCCTGAAATCGATCTCGGACAGGCATCGTGGGATTGGATCCCCGTCGTCGGCCAGGCGCAGCACAACGCCAGCGCTCCCGCGCGGCCAGGCAGCGCGGGCTGTCAAGGGTTAACCCCAAGAACGGCCGTAGGTTGCTGGTCATATCCGGGGGGGCCGGATCCATGCAGGGTTTGGCGGCTTCAACCTAGAAACGGCAGTTGGACGCCCCCGCCCGTGCCGTGATCGGCGTGCCAGGCAAGACGCAACGCCGCCGCGGGCTCGTGCCCGCAAGGAGGAGCAACGCCGCATGGCGCGGCGAGCGCGGTGCGGGCGGGTGGGTAGCGGGCTCACCCAGGAGGTCAAGGCCATCGCAGCGGCGAAACCCCGCATCGATGCGGCCCGCCCGAACTTGACAAGCGGTCAACTGCCGTTTCAAGGTTCAATCGCCTTCACTTGTGGGGAGATCGTGCTGCACACCCGCCCGCACCGCGCTCGGTACCGGGGCGCGGGCGGGCGGCCAAGGTCTGGCGTGTGGGCGCGCCGCGCACCCGCCCGGGCCGTCCTGACGCTGTGTCGGACGCCCTCAGGCCGGCCGATCGCCCGTGACCGCCGCCAGCATGGCCGGCGAGCCCTGCACCGCAGCGCGCTGCAGCAGGTGCCTGACGGCGCGCAGACCGCCCAGCTCTTCGCCACCACCGGCGCGACCGGGGCCGCCGTGCTTGAGGTAGGGCAAGGCCGAGCCATGGCCGGTGGCCTCGGGTGCGGCGGTGCGATCGAGGATCTGCAGCCGGCCGTGCAGCTGCGCCATCGCCGGTATCACCTGCGCCGCCACCTGGTGGCTGCGCGTGACCAGGGTGGCGGCCAGGCTGCCCTGACCCTGCGCGGCCAGCGCCAGCGCCTGTTCGATGCCGTCGTAAGGCATCAGCGTGCTGACTGGGCCGAACGCCTCGACGTCGTGCGCGGCATGCTGCTGCGGCTGGCGCGCCAGCAGCAGCGTGGGCTGGAAGAACGCCCCACCCTGCGTGCCTTCACCCAGGGGCGCAAAGTCGGCGTCGCCGCCGCACACCACCTCGGCGCCCTGGCGCAGCTGGGCCACGCGCTCGGCCACATCGCGCTGCTGCGCGCGGCTGGCCAGGGCGCCCATGCGCACGCCCTCCAGGCGCGGGTCGCCCACGGTGGTCTTGGCCAGGCGCTCCTGCAACCGTGCGGCCACCGCGTCCAGGTGCTGCGACGGCACCAGGGCGCGCCGAATGGCGGTGCACTTCTGGCCCGCCTTCTGCGTCATCTCGCGCACGACTTCCTTCACGAACAGGTCGAACTCCTCGTCGTCCGGGGTCACGTCGGGCGCCAGGATGGCGCAGTTGAGCGAATCGGCCTCGGCGTTGAAGGGAATGCTGCGCTGCACCAGGTTGGGCGTGACCCGCAGCCGCGCCGCGGTATCGGCCGAGCCGGTAAAGGTGACCACATCCTGCACCTGCAGGCGATCCAGCAGATCGCCCGTGCCGCCGATCACCAGCTGCAGCGCACCGGCGGGCAGGATGCCGGACTCGTGGATCAGACGCACCAGCTTTTCGGTCAGAAAGCTGGTGGCGGTGGCGGGCTTGCCGATGCAGGGCAAGCCGGCCAGAAAGGTCGGCGCGAACTTCTCCAGCAGCCCCCAGACCGGGAAGTTGAAGGCGTTGATGTGCACCGCCACGCCGCCGCGCGGCACCAGCACGTGGGTGCCGGCAAAGGCGCCGGTCTTGCCCAGCGGCATGCTCGGGCCTTCATGCCACAGGTTGCCGCAGGCGGGCAGCTCGCGCGCCATGCTGGCGTAGGCGAACAGGGTGCCGGTGCCGCCTTCGATGTCGACCCAGCCGTCGGCGCGCGTGGCGCCGGTGTGCAACGACAGCGCATACAGCTCCTCCTTGCGCTCGCCCAGGTACTTGGCCAGCGCCTTGAGCATGGCGGCGCGCTGCGCGAAATCGGTCTGGCGCATGGCCGCCAGGCCAACGCTGCGCGCATGGTGCAGTGCCTCGCCGAAGTCCAGCGCCTCGGCATGCGTGTGGGCCACGGTGGCGCCGTCGATGGCGCTGCTCAGCGCCTGCGCGGGCTGCTGGCCGATCCAGCGGCCGGCGATGAAACTCTGCAAAGTGGTCATGGCAAGGGCTCCGTTCCAAGGGTCGGGGCGGTGGCCGGCCAGGCCTGCCGGCCGGTCGCCCCGCCCGCTGATGATGAGTCAAATTGGCCTTCAGCGCTTGTCTGGAGAGCGCCGACAGCTATGCTTTCGATAGTATTCGAGTGCGATCAGGCGGCCGCGCGGGCGCCGCCCACACCCAGGTAGGTGTCGATCACGCGCTGGTCGTGCATCAGCTCGCCGGCGTCGCCCTGCACCGCCACCTCGCCCATTTCCAGCACGTAGCCGCGATCGGCCACGTTGAGCGCGGCGCGCGCATTCTGCTCCACCAGCAGCACCGACACGCCGGTGCGCCGCAGCGCCGACACCGTGTGCAGCACCTCGCGCACGATCAGCGGCGCCAGGCCGAGCGAGGGCTCGTCCAGCATCAACAGGCGCGGCCGGCTCATCAGGGCGCGACCGATGGCCAGCATCTGGCGCTCACCGCCCGACAGGGTGGACGCCATCTGGGCACGTCGCTCCTCCAGGCGCGGGAAGATGCCGAAGATCTCCTTCATGCGCGCCGCCTGGTCGCGCTGGCCACGCCGCCACAGGGCAAAGCCGCCCAGCAGCAGGTTGTCCTCGACCGACATCTCGCCGAACAGCTCGCGCTTTTCGGGCACCAGTGCAACACCGTGGCGCACCATGGTCTCGACCGTCGGCCGGGCGACGCTGTGCCCCGCCAGGCGCAGCCCGCCCTGCGAGGGCAGCAACCCCATGATGGCGTTCAGCAGCGTGGTCTTGCCGGCGCCGTTGGGGCCGATCACGGTGACGATCTCGCCCTCGCCCACATGCAACTCGATGCCATGGATGGCCTGGACCGGGCCGTAGAAGACCGAAAACTGCGGCAGGCTCAGCAGTGGCGCACTCACAGCACGTCCCCCCCCAGGTAGGCCGCGATCACGCGCGGGTTGGCCTGTACCTCGGCCGGCGTGCCGTGGGCGATCACGGTGCCGAACTCCAGCACCGTGATGCGGTCGGCCAGGTTCATGACGAATTCCATGTCGTGCTCCACCACCAGGATGGCCAGCCCCTCGCTGCGCAACTGCGTCAGCAACGTGGCCAGACCCTGCTTTTCGAGATGCCGCAGACCGGCCGCCGGCTCGTCCAGCAGCAGGATGGCTGGCTGCCCGGCCAGCGCGCGCGCGATTTCGACGATGCGCTGCTGGCCCAGTGGCAGCGCCGCGGCCGGGGTGTGGGCCACCTCGGCCAGGCCGCAGCGCTCGATCTGCCGCATGGCCTCGGCCAGCACCGCCGCCTCTTCGGCACGGTCCAGCCGCAGCATGCTGGCCAGCCAGCCCTGGCGGCCGCGCCGGTGCGCGCCCAGAGCCACGTTTTCCAGCACGCTGCGCTCGCCCAGCAGGCGCACATGCTGGAAGGTGCGGCCCAGGCCCAGCGCGGCGAAGGCGCGCGAGGGCTGGCCCTGCATCACCTGCCCCATCAGGCGCACCTGGCCTTCGGTCGGATCGTCGACGCCGGAGATCATGTTGAAGAAGGTGCTCTTGCCGGCGCCGTTGGGGCCAATCAGCGCATGCACCTCACCGGCGCGCACATCCAGATCGACCGCGTTGTTGGCCAGCAGGCCGGCAAAGCGCTTGGTGACCTTGTCGGCCTGCAGGATCAGTTCGCCCGCCGGTGGCAGCTGGCGCTGCGCCAGCGTGGCCGCGCCGGCGGCCAGCCGCCTGGGTGCCGCCGCTCCGGTGAAGCGCTGCAGGGCGCCAGCCAGCATCGGCCACAGCCCGTTGGGCGCGCGCTGCAGCACCAGCAGCATCAGCAGGCCGAACACCACGATTTCGAAGTTGCCGCTGCTGCCCAGCAGGCGCGGCAGCCAGTCCTGCAGCTGCTCCTTCAACAGCGTGATCAGGGTGGCGCCCAGCACCGCACCCCACAGGTGACCGGAGCCACCGACCACCGCCATGAACAGGTACTCGATGCCGATGTTGAGCGCGAACGGCGTCGGGTTGACGAAGCGCTGCAGCAGCACGTACAGCCAGCCCGACAGCGCCGCCAGCAGCGCCGCCAGCACGAACACCTTGATGCGCTGGCGCGCCGTGTCCACACCCATCGACTCGGCCATCAGCCGCCCGCTCTTGAGCGCCCGGATGGCCCGGCCCTCGCGCGAATCCAGCAGGTTGTGCAGGCCCCAGATGGCCAGCAGCAGCACCGCCCAGATCACCAGGCCGAGCCGCCGCGGCGAGGCCAGCGAGACGCCGAACACCTCCAGCGGCGCGATGCCCGACAGCCCGGTGAAGCCGCCCAGCATCTCCAGGTTGCCGAACACGTAGTACAGGCTCAGCCCCCAGGCGATGGTGCCCAGCGGCAGGTAGTGGCCCGACAGCCGCAGCGTGACGGCGCCCAGCACCCAGGCCACCGCCGCCGTCACCGCCAGTCCCAGCAGCAGCCCGACCCAGGGGTAGGCGCCCTTGGGCAGTGCCCCCAGCCACTGCGCCGCCTCGGGCGACAGGCTGATCCAGGCGGTGGCGTAGGCCCCCAGGCCGACGAAGGCCGCCTGGCCAAACGAGGTCATGCCGCCCACGCCGGTCAGCATCACCAGACCCACGGCCACCAGCGCATACAGGCCGATGTAGCTCAGCAGCGTGACGGTGAACGGTGGCAGAAAGCCCCAGGCCGCGCCCAGCAGGACGATGAAGGCCAGAACCAGGTGCATCGGCTTCATTCCTCGTCCTCCACGTGGTGCGTGTGCAGCGAGCGCCACCAGAGCACCGGAATGATCAGCGTGAACACCAGCACTTCCTTGAACGCGCTGGCCCAGAACGAGGCAAACGATTCCAGCTGTCCCACCAGCAGCGCGCCGGCCAGCGCCAGCGGGTAGCTGGCCAGCCCACCGACGATGGCGGCCACGAAGCCCTTCAGGCCGATCAGAAAGCCGGTGTCGTAGTAGATGGTGGTTACCGGCGCGATCAGCAGGCCGGAGACGGCGCCGATCAGCGCCGCCAGCGCGAAGCTCAGGTCACCCGACAGCGCCGTCGGGATCCCCATCAGGCGCGCGCCGACCCGGTTGATGGCGGTGGCGCGCAGCGCCTTGCCGACGATGGTGCGCTCGAAGAACAAGAACATGCCCACCACCAGCGCCGCCGTCACCCCCAGGATCACCAGCGACTGACCCGACACCGTCAGGCCCAGCAGGTCCCAGCGGGCGTCGGAGAAGGCCTCGGTGCGGGAGCCCTCGGCGCCGAAGAAGAACAGTCCCAGCCCGACCAGCGCCAGGTGCAGCGCCACCGACACGATCAGCAGGATCAGCACCGTGGCGTCGGCCAGCGGCCGGTACGCCAGCCGGTACAGCAGCGGCCCCATGGGAGTGACCAGCAGCAGCACCGCCAGCGAGCGCAGCAGCATGGCCTGCGGCTTGAGCACCAGCAGCATCAGCGCCGCCAGCAGCGGCAGCAGCACGGCCCAGAACAGCGTGCTGCGCCAGTCCACCTCGGCGCCGCGCGTCTGGCGCACCAGCTCGACGATCAGCACCAGCGCCGCCAGCCCCAGCAGCATCCACAGCAGCGGCGGCGACTGACCGGCCTGCAGCGCCGCCATCGCCAGCGCGGCGTAGGCCACGAACTCACCCTGCGGAATGAAGATGACGCGGGTGACCGAGAACACCAACACCAGCGCCAGCGCCATCAGGGCATAAATGGCGCCATTGATGATGCCGTCCTGCACCAACATCACGGCGATCTGAAGATCCATGCGAGCGGCGCCGGGCAAGCGGCGCATTCGGTTGAAAACGTGCGCGGCGACCCTCGGTCGCCGCGCCGTGGCCTGAAGGCCCCGGGTTTACTTGACTTCCTGGTACTTCCAGCGGCCGTTTTCGATCTTCACCATCACGCGGGCGCGCTGGTCCAGACCCAGGTGGTCGGAGGCCGACATGTTGAAGATGCCATGCGCGCCGGGCACCTCCTTGACGCCTTCCAGGGCATCGCGCAGCGCGTTGCGGAACTGCGGCGTGCCGGGCTGGCCGCCCTTGAGCGCCACCGGGATGGCCGCCTTCAGGATCTGGCCGGCGTCCCAGGCGTGGCCACCGAAGGTGGACACGCTGCCCTTGCCGTTGGCGCCCTCATAGGCGTTGATGTATTCCAGCGCCGACTTGCGCACCGGGTTGGCGGCCGGCAGCTGGTCGGCCACCAGCACCGGGCCGGCCGGCAGCAACGTGCCTTCCACGTCCTTGCCGCCCACACGCAGGAAGTCGTTGTTGGCCACGCCGTGGGTCTGATAGTACTTGCCGGTGTAGCCGCGCTCCTTGAGCGTTTTCTGCGGCAGCGCCGAGGGCGTGCCGGAACCGGCCACCAGCACGGCGTCCGGCTTGGCGCCGATCAGCTTCAGCACCTGGCCGGTGACGGCGGTGTCGGTGCGCGAGAAGCGCTCGTTGGCCACCAGCTTGATCTTCTTCAGGTCCAGCGCCTTGACCGTCTCGCGGTACCAGCCCTCGCCATAGGCGTCGGAAAAGCCGATGAAGCCGACCGTCTTGACGCCGTTGGCGGCCATGTGCTCGGCGATCGCCAGCGCCATCATGATGTCGTTCTGCGGCGTCTTGAAGGCCCAGCGCTTCTTGCCGTCCTGCGGCTCGATGATGGCGGCCGAGGCGCCGAGCGAAATCATGGGCGTCTGCGCTTCGGCCACGACGTCGATCATGGCCAGTGACGTGGGCGTGGTGGACGAGCCGATGATGACGTCGACGTTGCGCTCGGTGATCAGCTTGCGCGTGTTGGTCACCGTCTGGGTGGTGTCGGAGGCGTCATCGAGCACGATGTAGTTGATCTTCTGCCCGCCGATGGTCTGCGGCAGCAGCGCGATGGTGTTCTTCTCGGGGATGCCCAGCGAAGCGGCCGGCCCGGTGGCCGACAAGGTGACGCCGACGTTGATGTCGGCCCAGGCGGCGGTGCAGCCGAAGGTGATGGCGGCAGCAAGCAGCGCCTTCTTGTTTGCGAGCATGTGGGTGGTCTCCAGGAGAAAGTTGAACGGCGGGCATCGACTCGGCCCGAGCCCAATAAACAGACCGATCGGTCGGCGAATGATTCTACGTGCGACTGACGCAGGTCAAAGCCATGCTCTCGTCGGTGATTTCCCTAGCCGCGCGGCGCGCCGCAGCGTCCCCACGCGGCCGACCGAGGCGCCCAACAACCCCGCAGCCTGGGCTGCGGCGCGCATGGGCAGCGCCCAGCCGGTGAGCCGGAGCGGCCGAGCGGGCACGCGGGGTCGTTCACACCTGCTCAGCCCAGCACATGGGCCAGTGTCAGCAGCACCAGCAACAGCAGCCACAGCGCCACGGTGCGCCACACCAGGCCCACCACCTGGGTGAAATGGGCCGTGCGCGGCGGCTCGCCGGGCAGCCCCTCGCCCGACACGCCGGCCGCGCTGACCGGCACCGCCGCGGCGCCCTCGGGTGTCAGCGGCCGCAGCGAGGCACCGCCCAGTCGCACCCCCAGCGCACCCGCCGTGGCCGCCAGAATGACGCCGTCGTTGCGATCGGCAAAGCGCGACGCGTGGCTGCGCCAGACTTCGATCGCGTCCTCGAAGCTGCCGACGATGGCAAATCCCAGGGCGGTGGTGCGTGCCGGCAGCCAGTTGATGAGCTGCCATGCCTGCTCGGCCGCCAGGCACAGCGCCGGGCTGCTGGGCTGGTCGGCCGCCTGCGCCTTGCGGCGCCAGTAACGCGCCACGTACTCGGCGCTGCGGAAGAACACCGCCCCGGCCGGCCCCAGCCCCAGCAGCGCTCCGATGCAGAACCAGGCCAGCACACCGAACACATGGCGATGCGCGGCCAGCACCGAAACCTCGATCACATGGCGCACGATCTCGCTGCGCGGCACCGTGCTTGCGTCCACGTGCTGCCAGTGCGCCAGCAGGCCGCGGGCACGCTCCTCGTCGCCGGCTTCCAGGGCGTCCCGGATGCCGGTGAAATGGTGGCTGAACTGCCGAAAACCCAACGTCAGGTAGAGCATGGCCACGCTCCAGACCAGCGCCAGCGGCCAGCCGCCCAGCCACGACAGCAGCAGGTGCACGGCGCTCACCGCCAGCGCCGGCACGGCCACCGCCAGCACCCAGGCCAGCCAGCCATGCTGGGCCGCGCCGGCGTCCACGTTGCGCCCGACCAGGCGCACCCAGCGGTGCAGGCCGACCGCTGCCGGATGGTCCGACGTCAGGGGACGCACCTGCTCCAGCAGCAGCGCCAGCGCGATCGCAAAAAAGGCCATGGCCCGATGATAGTGAGCCACCGACAGGTGCCAGAGGCAGGGCGGCTCAGGCGGATAGAAATCTGTAGAAGTTGCGCAACATGCCGGCGGTGGCACCCCAGATGAAGCGCTCCACCGCTGCGCCCGGCAGCGACTCGCCACTGCCCGCCACCACGCTCAGGGGCTCCACGTAGGGCATGGAAAACCACTCCCGCGCCTGCCCCTCCCAGGTCAGGCGATGGCGTCGGTGGTGGGCCGGATTCATCAGCCACGCCAGCGGCACCTCGAAGGCATGGGCCACCTCGCGCGGGTTGGGGCGCAGCACGAAGCCGGGCTGAACCACCGCCACCACCGGCGTGACGATGAACTGCGTACCGGTCACGTACACCGGCAGTTGCCCCAGCACGTCGACGAAGCGGCGCGACAGATCGACCTCCTCTTCGGCTTCGCGCAGCGCCGCCGCCACCGCGTCGGCATCCTCCGGATCGACCTTGCCACCGGGAAAGGCCACCTGACCGGAATGGGTGGAAAGGTTCCCCGAACGCTCGGTCAGCAGCACCGACAGCCCCTGCGGCCGGTCCACCAGCGGCACCAGCACGGCCGCCGCGGCCGGTACGCGGTCGGTGAAGCGCGGCTCCTGGCGCAGTTCGGGCTGCCACGGCGGCGGCGCCTGGAAGCGCCGGCGCAGCGCAGGCAGCGTCAGCGCCTCGGCCGGCACCGGCGGCAGATGGGCATCGATTCCCGTCACCGGCACCTGGCGCGGATCGAAGTTGGGCAGCTTGGACAGCGGGGTGGGCGTACTCATGGCGCACATGCCGGCCAGCTCGCCAGCGGTCGTCCGGACATGAAAAAACCGCCTGAGCCAGGGGCCGCAGGCGGTTCCGATTGTGAGCGCAAAGCTGCCGATCAGTCGGCGGCGGTCGGCGAAGCCGCGCGGCCGGGGAGCTTTTCCTTGATGCGCGCCTTCTTGCCGCTCAGGCCGCGCAGGTAGTACAGCTTGGCACGGCGCACGTCGCCGCGGCGCTTGACTTCGATCTTGGCGATCAGCGGACTGTAGGTCTGGAAGGTGCGCTCGACGCCCTCGCCGTTGGAGATCTTGCGCACCGTGAAGCCACTGTTCAGGCCGCGGTTGCGCTTGGCAATCACCACGCCTTCGTAGGCTTGCACGCGCTTGCGGTTGCCTTCGACGACGTTGACGCTGACGATCACGGTGTCGCCGGGGGCGAACTCGGGGATGCTTTTGCCGAGGCGCTCGATCTCTTCCTTTTCGAGCTGCTGGATCAGGTTCATGGTTTCCTCATCTCTCGATCGTGCGCACGCTACGCTAGGGGCGGCCACACTGAACATGCATCCAGCGTGTTGAATCTGTGCCGCGGCTGGCAGAGGATCGAAAAGCCTTTGATTATAGCCTGACCGTCGCCTTCAGGCCATCACCCTGGTCCGCCGCGCCCAAGCTGGGCCAGCAGCACCTCGTCGTGCGCGCTCAGGCGCCCGGCGGCGCGCGCGGCCACGATCAGGTCCGGGCGGTGGCGCGCCGTCAGACGCAAGCGCTGCTCGCGCCGCCAGCCCTCGATGCGCGCATGGTGTCCCGACAGCAGCTCGGACGGCACCGGCACCCCGTCCCAGACCTCGGGCCGCGTGTAGTGCGGGCAGTCCAGCAGGCCATCGACGGCCAGGTTGAAACTGTCCTGGTGGTGGCTGCCCTCATCGCCCAGCACCCCCGGCTGCAGGCGCGCCACCGCGTCCAGCAGCGCCAGTGCCGCGATTTCGCCGCCCGACAGCACGAAATCGCCCAAGCTGATCTGGTGCGTCACATGGCGGTCGATGAAGCGCTGGTCGATGCCCTCGTAGCGGCCGCAGATCAGCACGGCGCCGGCACCGGCGGCCCAGCGCTCGACGCCGGCGTGTGTCAGGGTCTGGCCGATGGGCGAAAACAGCACCACGGGGGCGGCGCCGCCCGCGCGCTCGGCCTGCACCGCCGCCAGGCAGCGCGCCAGCGGCTCGGCCAGCATCACCATGCCGGGGCCACCGCCGAAGGGACGGTCGTCGACGCGGCGGTAGTTGCCCTCGGCGTACGCGCGCGGGTTCCACAGTTTCAGGACGATCTGGCCACTGGCGTAAGCCCGGCGGGCGACACCAGCTTCCAGAAACGGAGCAAACAGTTCAGGAAACAGGGTGATGACGTCAAAGCGCAGCGCGCCGCCGGCGCGGTCGCTCACTGCACCGACCCCGGTTGCGGCGACTGCTGGGCCGCCGGGGTGAACAGGCGCGCCACATCGACGGCGTCGAAGCGCTGCTGCTGACCGCAGAAGTCGCAGCCGACCTCGATTTCGCCGCGTTCGGCCAGGATCGATTCGGCCTCGGGTTGGCCCAGCCCCTGCAGCATCGCCGCCACTCGCTCGCGGCTGCACGAGCACGCAAAGCGCGGCCCCTGGTGGCCGGCCAGCGGGGCGAAGCGCAGCAGCGGCTCCTGCCAGAACAGGCGGTGCAACAGGGTGTCGGCATCCAGGCTCAGCAGCTCGGCGCGCTGCAGGCTGTGCGCCAGCAGGCGGATGCGTTGATAGTCGTCGTCGGCCGCGCTGCCGGCGTCCTCGCGCGCCACGCTGCTTTGCGACAGGTTGTCCTGGCCCTGCACCGGCAGGCGCTGGATCAGCAAACCGGCGGCCACCTGCTCGTCGGCCGCCAGCACCAGCGTGGTGTCGAGCTGTTCGGACTGGCGCATGTAGTGCTCCAGCACGCTGGCCAGCGTCTGCAACGGCGCACCGCCCTCGTCCACCAGTGGCACCACGCCCTGGTAGGCCTGCTGGCCTTCGCGCCGGCGACGCGGATCGAGCGTGATGGCACAGCGGCCGCGGCCGTGGCGATTGACCAGCTCGGGCAGCGCCATGCCCGGTGTCACGCTCTGCACCACCGAGGCGGTGGCGCGCAGGCGCAGGTCGGGCTGCACCTCGGCCACCGCCAGCTTGAGCGGGCCGTCGCCGAAGATCTGCATGATCAGCGCGCCGTCGAACTTGATGTTGCCCTGCATCAGCACGGTGGCCGCGGCCATCTCGCCCAGCATTTCGGCCACCACCGGTGGCCAGGCGCCGGTCTGGGTGTTGGCGGCGCGCCGGCGCAGCACCTCCTGCCAGGCGTCGGTCAGGCGCACCAGCTGGCCGCGCACCGGCAGGCCGTCGAAGATGAATTTGTGCAGTTCGGACATCGGAGGCAGATGGGGCTTCAGCCAAGCCGCTTCAAGCCAGCCTGAAAGCGCCGCGCGTTGTCGACGTAGTGGCGCGCGCTCTGGCGCAGGCCCTCGATCTGCTCGGGCGTGAGCTGGCGCACCACCCGCGCCGGCGCGCCGACGATCATGCTGCCGTCCGGAAATTCCTTGCCCTCGGTCACCAGCGCACCGGCGCCGACCAGGCAGTTCTTGCCGATTCGGGCGCCGTTGAGCACCACCGCGCCGATGCCGATCAGCGACTCGTCGCCGACGGTGCAGCCGTGCAGCATCACCTTGTGGCCGACGGTGACGTGGCGGCCGACGGTCAGCGGCTGGCCGACGTCGGCATGCAGCACGCTCAGGTCCTGGATGTTGCTGCCCTCGCCGATCATCATGCGTTCGGTGTCGCCGCGCAGCACGCAGCCGAACCACACGCTGGCGCCGGCGCCCAGACTGACGTTGCCGATCACCTCGGCCGAATCGGCGATCCAGGCCGCCGGATCCACCTGCGGCGCCACGCCGTCCAACTCATACACCGCCATCGCTGGTCTCCTTCGCTCGCTGCTGCGCGAAACATAGAATTCTACGAATGGACCTGCGCCCCCTGGCCCTGGCGGCCCTTTGCGAAGCCGATGTGGAACGAAAACTGGCTCTGGTGGCCGCCCTGCAAGCGCCGGCAGCTACGCTTTACATAGCGCCCGAGACCGCTCTCGAGGCGCCACCCGGCCTGCCCGGTCGTCCCTTGCGGCCGCCGCTGATCGATCCGGCGCGCGTACCGCAGCGCAGCGTGCACACGCGCGAGGGCCGTGCGGCGCTGGTGCACGCCATCTGCCACATCGAATTCAACGCCATCAACCTGGCGCTGGACGCCATCTGGCGCTTTGCCGGCATGCCCGAGGCGTATTACCGCGACTGGTTGCGCGTGGCGATCGAGGAATCGCACCACTTCAGCCTGCTGCACGCCCATCTGCAGACCCACCACCAGCTGCGCTACGGCGACTTCGAGGCACACGACGGGCTGTGGGCGATGTGCGAAAAAACCCGTGACGACCTCACCGCCCGCATGGCGCTGGTGCCGCGCACGCTGGAGGCGCGCGGCCTGGACGCCACGCCGCTGATCCAGCGCAAGCTGCGCGCCGTGGCCACGCCCGACGCGCTGGCCGCCTGCGACATCCTCGACCTGATCCTGCGCGAGGAAATCGGCCATGTGGCTATCGGCAACCACTGGTACCGCTGGCTGTGCGCACGCCAGGGCCTGGAGCCGCTGGCGCACTACCGCCGGCTGACGCGCCAGCACCGCGCCCCGCGCCTGCGCGGGCCGTTCAACACCGAGGCCCGTCGACAGGCCGGCTTCAGCGACGACGAACTGCGCGCGCTGAGCGCCGACCCGCCAACCCCCAGCTGAGGCGGCGCCAAACCAGCCCTGGCGCGCCTGCCGTCAGACCGGATCGGTGCCGAAGCGCTTCATCAGCTCGCCCTGCACCGCCGCCGGCGACAACGCCTGCCCGGCCCGCTCGCGCGCGAACACGGCCGCCGCCGCCGGGTCGGGGTGGAACTTCAGGTACAGGCGCCGCAGCTGGTCCTCGTCCGCGTGGCCCAGTTCGACCTGCTCGTCGATGCGGCCGGCGCGGATCAGCGCCGGGTCCAGCCGCTCCAGGTGGTTGGTGGTCATGAACAGCAACGTGCCCTCCTGCGTGGCCACACCGTCCAGCGCGTTCAGAAAGCCGCTGAACGACAGTCGCACCTGCGCGTGCGCGGCCTCGCGTTCGCGAAAGAACGCGTCCACGTCCTCGATCAGCAGCAGCGCGCGCTGCGGCACCGCCGCCAGCAGAGTGTGGATCTTCTCGTCGGTGACGACGGGCGAGGCCAGGCTGAGCGTGCACACGTTCAGGTGCAGCTCGCTGGCCAGCGCCGTCACCAGCGAGGTCTTGCCGGTGCCCGGCGGCCCGTACAGCAGGTAGCCGCGCCGCCACGGAATGCCCAGCTCGGCATAGCGCTCGCGGCTGGCCAGAAAGCGCCGCAGGTCGGCCAGCAGCGCCTCGGCCTGCCCGGCCTTCAGCACCACCGAGGCCAGCGGCCGGCGCCAGCCCAGTCGCGCGCGCATCCAGTCGCCACCGTGAAAGGGGTTGGGCAGGTAGACCGACAGCCGGTCGGTCTCGCGCGCCGCGCGGGCGTCGATGGCGGCTTGCAGCAGGTCCTGCAGGTAGCGCGGCGAACGCCCCAGCGTCGACAGGCTGAGGCGCTCGAACACGCTCTGGCCCACCTGCAGTTCGCGCCGCAGCCACAGCCAGCGGCCGTCCACGCGCAGGATGTGCACGCCTTCGCCCGGGCTCAGAAAGGCGCGCGGCGGCTGACCGGCGCGCAGGTCCTCGGCCAGGCTCTGGTGCTCGGTGCCGCGGCGCACGCTGCGCGCGGTGAACTGGTTGACGCCCGCCAGGCCCGGGTGCTGATCCATGTGCTCGACCAGCGCCGGAAACAGGAACTCGTCGCGCGAATCCACCGTCAGGGTGCTGACGAAGAAGCGCCGGCCCCATTGCAGCAGCAGCCGCGGCAGGTCCTTGAGCCAGTACGCCAGCGCGCCGGCCGCAGCCAGCAGCGCCGCTTGCAGCGCGGGTTGGGACAGCAGGCCGACCGGGCTTTCCATGGGCGCGCTCGCATCAGATGAAAGCCCGATCGTACCCCAGAGCTTGCCGATCGGGCGCCAGCAGCTATCGCTTTAGGAGTCCGCCCGGCCCGCCCCGACGCCGCCCGCGCCAGTCCACCACCCACGCACGGCAGGCTTTTGCTACGCTGCCATCCATTGCCCACCCCGACGTCCGCCATGCACCGCTCACCCGCCCTGGACCGCGCCCTGCGCCCCACCCTGCTCGTCCTGTGCGGCCTGGCCGCCAGCGTCGGCGCGCACGCCCTCGGCATCCGCTCGCTCAGCCCGCAGGGCGAGGTGGCGCGCGTGAACCAGGTGGTGGCCAGTTTCGACCAGGACGCGGTGCGCATGGGCGATGCCGGCGCGCCGGCGCCGCTGCGGGTGGACTGCGACCAGGCCGCCGCCGCGCGCGGCCAGGGGCGCTGGCGCAGCGCGCGCGAGTGGGTGTTTCAGTTCGAGGCCGACCTGCCGCCCGGCGTGCGCTGCCGCGTCACCCCGGAGCCCGGGTTCCAGTCGCCCACCGGCGCCCCATGGACGGGGGCCCGGAGCTATTCATTCCACACTGGCGGGCCGTTCGTGCAACAGCTGGTGCCGGCCCCGACGTCGACCATCGAGGAAGACCAGGCCTTCGTGCTGCGGCTCAATGGCGAAGCCAGCGCCGACAGCCTGAACGCCCACCTGTGGTGCGCCGTCGACGGCCTGGGCGAGCGCGTGCCGGTGCGGCTGGTCGAAGGCGCGCCGCGCGCCGCGCTGCTCAAGCACCTGGGCTGGGACAAGGCGGCGCAGCAGGCCCCGGGCCGCTACGTCGCGCTGCAGTGCAACCGCCGCCTGAGCGCCGCCGCGCGCGTGCAGCTGGTGTTCGGCGCCGGCGTGGCCACGCCCAGCGGCGTGCTCAACCGCGTCGAGCGGCGCTTTGCCTTCACCGTGCGCGAACCGTTCAGCGCCAGCCTCAGCTGCGAGCGCGAAAACGCCCAGGCCGCCTGCATGCCGATCCGTCCGCTGACGCTGAAGTTCAGCGCCCCGGTCACGCGCGCCCAGGCTGCACAGGCGCGGCTGCGCGCCGACAAGCTGGAGTACGAGCCGGTGTTTGACGAGCCGCAGGACGGCGACGCGCTGATCGAGCAACTGCGCTTTCCCGCCCCGCTGCCCGAGCGCCGCAGTTTCACCCTGCACCTGCCGGCCGATCTGAAGGACGCCAGCGGCCGCGCCCTGACCAATGCCAGCAGCTTCCCGCTGCGGGTGTCCACCGGCCCGCTGCCCCCGCTGGCCAAGTTCGCCGCCGCGCCGTTCGGCGTCATCGAACGCTTTGCCGAAGGCCCCGATGGCCCGGCCCTGCTGCCGCTGACGCTGCGCCGCGTGGAACCGGCGTTGCAGGCGCAGGCCCTGCACATCCACAGCCTGCAACCGCAAAGCGACGCCGACATCATTGCCTGGTTCAAGCGCGTGCAGCGCTACGACGAGGCCTACGTGCCGCGCGCGCTGGCCCGGCGCGACCTGGGTGAACGGCTGCCGCCGCCGGTCAACGAGCAGACACGCGATCAGGTCGAGTCGCGCACGCTGTCGCTGCTGCAGGGCCGCAGCGGGCTCAACACCTTGACGCTGCCGGCCGCGCCCAAGGAAGGCGAGCGCCCGTTCGAGGTGGTTGGCGTGCCGCTGCCACCCGGCTTTCATGTGCTGGAACTGGCCTCGCAGCAGCTGGGCGAAGCGCTGCTGGACGCCAGGTACGGTGCCCGGCGCCCGATGTTCGTGCGCAGCTCGACCCTGGTGACCAACCTGGCGGTGCATTTCAAGCTCGGGCGCGCCGGCTCGCTGGCCTGGGTGACGGCGCTGGACAGCGGCAAGCCGGTGGCCGACGCCCTGGTGCGCGTGTCCGATTGCCACGGCAAGCCAGCGGCGGAGGCGCGCACCGACGCCCAAGGCATCGCCCGCTTCGATCGCCTGTCGCCCGAGCCGCCCAGCTGCTCGGGCGAGGACGAGTTCTACGCCGACTTTCAGCAGGCCTGGTTCGTCAGCGCGCGTGCCCGGCAGGCCGGTGTCGACGAGCTGGCCTTCACCTGGTCGTCCTGGCAGCGCGGCATCGAACCGTGGCGCTTCAACGTACCCACCAGCAGCCAGCCGCAGCCCGACCTGCGCGCCCACACGGTGTTCGACCGCGCGCTGCTGCGCACCGGTGAAACGGTGTCGATGAAGCACCTGCTGCGCAGCGAGACGCCTGGCGGCTTCGGCCTGCCGCCGCAGATGCCGGCCACGCTGGTCATCACCCACCTGGGCAGTGGACAAACGTTCACGCAGCCGCTGCAGTGGCGCCGCACCGCCACCGGCGGGCGCAGCGCCGAAAGCAGCTTCGCCATCCCGCAGGCGGCCAAACTGGGCGTCTATCAGGTGACGCTGCGCCACGGCGGCGCAGCGGGTGCGGACGGCGGCGACGACGCCGGCGACATCGAAACCGGGAGCTTTCGCGTCGAGGAGTTTCGCCTGCCGGTGCTGCAGGGCCGCGTCGCCCCGCAGTCGGGCGAGCCGCTGGTGGCCGCCACCCAGGTGCCGGTGCAGGTGCAGGTCAGCTACGTCTCCGGCGGGCCGGCGGCGCGGCTGCCGGTGCGGGTGTCGGCGCTGACGCGCGGCAAGACGCTGTCCTTTGCCGACTACGAGGCCTTCAGCTTCGAGCCGCCGCGCCCGCCCGCCGCCGGGCCCGACCGCAGCGACGACGCCGAACCGCCGGACGCGGCACGCCAGGACCAGCAGGTGGTGGCCGACAAGCTGGCCGTCACGCTCGACGCGCAGGGCAGCGGCCAGACCCGCATCGAAGCCATCGCCGCCGCGCCGCAGGCACGCGAGCTGGTGCTGGAAGCCAGCTACGCCGACCCCAACGGCGAAATCCAGACCCTGCGCGGCAGCACCACGCTGTGGCCGGCCGGCGTGATCGCCGGCATCCGTGCCGACAGCTGGACCTCGGTGCAGCAGACGCTCAAGATGCAGGCGCTGGCGCTCGACCTGGACGGCCAGCCACGCGCCGGCGTGCCGCTGGACGTCAAGGCCGTGGCGCGCAGCACCACCAGCAGCCGCAAGCGCATGGTGGGCGGCTTCTACACCTACGACAACCGCACCGAAACGCGCGAGCTGGGCACGCTCTGCACCGGCCGCAGCGACACGCGCGGCCTGCTGACCTGCGACATCCGGCTGACGCACCCGGGCGAGGTCGAGCTGGTGGTCAGCGCGCGCGACCCCCAGGGCCGCGCCAGCCAGGCCGCGCGCAGCGTGTGGGTGACGCGCCAGGGCGAGCTGTGGTTCGGCGGCGAGGACCACGACCGCATCGACGTGCTGCCCGAAAAGCGCGAGTACGCGGTCGGCGACACCGCGCGCTTTCAGGTGCGCATGCCGTTTCGGCGCGCCACCGCCCTGGTGGCGGTGGAGCGCGAGGGCGTGATGCAGACCCAGGTGGTGGAGCTTCGCGGCGACGACCCGACGCTGACGCTGAAGGTCGGGCCGGACTGGTCGCCCAACGTCTACGTCAGCGTGCTGGCGCTGCGCGGGCGGCTGGTCGAGGTGCCCTGGTACAGCTTCTTCACCTGGGGCTACCGGCGCCCGCGCGACTGGTGGCAGGCGTTCTGGCACGAGCGCGGCGACTACGCCCCGCCCACCGCGCTGGTGGACCTGAGCAAGCCCGCCTTCCGTCTGGGCATGGCCGAGATCCGCGTCGGCACCGACGCCCACCGCATCGCCGTCGACGTCCAGGCCGACCAGACCAGCTACCCGGTGCGCGGCAAGGCGCGCGTGCGCATCCAGGCGCGCCTGCCGGGCGGTCAGCCGGCCGCCCACGCCGAGGTGGCGGTGGCGGCGGTGGACGAGGCGCTGCTGGAGCTGCTGCCCAA
Source organism: Rubrivivax sp. (assembly GCA_020848515.1). Classification (GTDB taxonomy): domain Bacteria; phylum Pseudomonadota; class Gammaproteobacteria; order Burkholderiales; family Burkholderiaceae_C; genus Ottowia. The sequence goes on from JADLIA010000174.1 coordinate 23,596, forward strand.
CCGCAGCTGGGACGTGCTGCCGGCCATGCTGCGGCGCCGCGCCTGGGGCGTGCAGACCGCCACCGCGCAGATGGAGATCGTCGGCCGCCGCCACTACGGTCGCAAGGCGGTGCCCGCCGGCGGCGATGGCGGCACCGCGCCCACGCGCGAGCTGCTGGACACGCTGCTGCTGTGGCAGCCGCGCGTGGTGCTCGACGACCAGGGCCGCGCCGACATCGAGGTACCGCTGAACGACGCCCTGAGCACCTTCCGCGTGGTGGCCGTGGCCGACAGCGGCACGGCCCTGTTCGGCAGCGGCCACACCCGTCTGCGCGTGACCCAGGACCTGCAGATCATCGGCGGCCTGCCGCCGCTGGTGCGCGGCGGCGACCGGTACCGTGCCCTGCTGACGCTGCGCAACACCACCACCCGGCCGATGCAGGTGCAGGTCAGCCCGCGCGCCACCCTGGTCGAGCTGAAGCCGCAGAGCGTCGACATCCCGGCCGGCGAGGCGCGCGAGGTGGGCTGGGACGTCACCGCCCCGCCCGAGCTGGCGACGCTGCGCAGCGGCGAGATCCTGTGGGAAGTCGAGGCCCGTGACCGCGCGAGCGGCGCGCGCGACGCGCTCAAGCTCAGCCAGCGCGTGCTGCCGGCGGTGCCCGTGACGGTGCAGCAGGCCACGCTGACGCAGCTCGAAGGCCCGCTGACGCTGCAGCTGGCCGCGCCCGCCGCGGCCCTGCCCGGGCGCGGTGGCGTCGGGCTGGCGCTGCAGCCGACGCTGGCCGATGGCCTGCCCGGGGTGCGCGACTGGCTGGCGCGCTATCCCTACGCCTGCCTGGAGCAGCAGACCAGCGTCGCCCTCGGCCTGCGCGATGCGACGCGCTGGCAGAAGACCGCCGCCCAGCTGCCGGTCTACCTGGACGCCGACGGCCTGGCGCATTACTTCCCGCCGCGCGCCGGTGACGAGCACCGCGGCAGCGACACCCTCACCGCCTGGCTGCTGGCGGCCACGCACGAGGCGTCGCGCCTGGACGCGGCCTTTGCCCTGCCGGCCGCGTTGCGCGCGCAGATGGTGGCCGGCCTGACCCAGTTCGTCGAAGGCCGCATCGAGCGCCGGCACTGGTCGCCACGCGGCGACCTGGACGTGCGCAAGCTGGCCGCACTGGAAGCGCTGTCGCGCCATGGCGCCGTGCGCCCGGCCATGGTCAGCAGCCTGACCATCGCGCCCCAGCAATGGCCCACCAGCGCCGTGATCGACTGGATCAACCTGCTGCGGCGCGTGCCCGGCATCGCCGACCAGCGCACGCGGCTGCAGGAGGCCCAGCAGGTGCTGCGCGCGCGCCTGTCCTTCCAGGGCACGCGCCTGGCGTTCAGCACCGAGCAGGACGACCACTGGTGGTGGCTGATGGCAGGCGGCGACGTCAACGCCGCGCGCCTGCTGCTGAGCGCGCTGGACGACCCGGCCTGGCAGGCCGATCTGGGCCGCCTGGCCAGCGGCCTGATCGCGCGCCAGCAGAGCGGCGCCTGGACCACCACCACCGCCAACCTGTGGGGCAGCCTGGCGCTGGAGCAACTGGCTCGCCAGCGCGAACGCGAGGCCGTGGCCGGCACCACCCAGGCCGCCCTGGGCGACGCGCGGGACAAGGTCGACTGGTCCAAGGTGGTGCGCCTGAAGGCCGACGAGCCGGGCAGCGCCGCGCACGCGCGCAGCCTGTTCGGTGCCCCCGCCAGCCCCGGCCAGTGGACCGGCAACCGCCTGCTGCTGCCCTGGCCCGAACCGCCCGGCGCCCCGGCGCCGCTGACCGTGACGCACCAGGGCAGCGGCAAGCCCTGGCTGACGCTGCAAGCGCTGGCCGCGGTGCCGCTCGCCGCCCCGGTGGCCGATGGCTACCAGATCACGCGCAGCGTGCATGCCGTCGAGCAGGCCAACCCTGCGCTGCCGGCGGGCCAGTACTCGCGCGGCGACGTGCTGCGCGTGACGCTGGACGTGCAGGCGCGCGCCGACATGACCTGGGTCGCCATCACCGACCCGGTGCCGGCCGGCGCCACCGTCCTGGGCAGTGGCCTGGGGCGCGATTCCGACCTTGCCACCCAGGGTGAGCGGCGCAGCGGCCAGGGCTGGCTGGCCTATGAGGAACGCAGCTTCGAGGCCTTCCGCGCCTACTACGAGTTTCTGCCCAAGGGCAAGCTCAGCCTGAGCTACACCGTGCGTCTGAACAACCCCGGTCGGTTCCAGTTGCCGCCCAGCCGGGTGGAGGCGCTGTACGCCCCCGAAATGCACGGCCTGACGCCCAACGCACCGCTCATCGTGCACTGAGCCCAGGGTGAATCGAGGGCCTCAGAATGCTATCTTTAAGATAGCTTCTGGCGCTTGCCGGATAAGCGCTAGCGACATCTTTTGCCAGGGTTCAACCCATTGCTCCGGCTGCCCGAAGTTGACAGGCGGTCAACTGCCGTTTCCGGGTTCAATAGGTTCAGTGAACCGAGACGCTGGCCTCGGCTTCCTGCAGGGTGCGCCACATCACCTTGCCGGTGCCGCTCTTGGGCAGGGCGTCGACGAACTGCACCGCGCGCGGCGCCTTGTAGGCGGCCATGTTGGCGTGGCACCACTCGACGATGTCCTGCTCGCTGACCTGCCCCTTGTGGCTGGCGCGCAGCACCACCACCGCCTTGACCGACTCGCCCCGGTAGGCGTCCTTGAAGCCGATCACGCAGGCTTCCTGGATCGCCGGGTGCTTGAACATCAGCGCCTCGACCTCGGCCGGCCAGACCTTGAAGCCGCTGGCGTTGATCATGCGCTTCAGGCGATCGGTGATGAAGAAGTAGCCCTCCTCGTCGACGCGACCCAGATCGCCGGTGCGGAAGAAGCGCTTGCCGTCCAGCTCGAAGAACGCCGCCGCCGTGGCCTCGGGGCGCTTCCAGTAGCCGGCGAACACCTCGGGGCCGCAGACCACGATCTCGCCGGTCTCGCCCTGCGGCAGTTCCTTGAGCGTCTCGGGGTCGACCACGCGCGCGTCGGTGCTCATGAACGGGATGCCCAGGCATTGCTGCTTGGGCCGGTCGGGCGGGTTGCTGTGCGAGGGCGCGGCGGTTTCGGTCAGGCCATAGCCTTCGGCGTACTTCAGGCCGTACTGCTCTTCCAGCCGCTGGGCCACCGCCGCCGGCATGGCGGCGCCGCCGCCGCCGATGGTGCGCAGGCTGGACAGGTCGAAGCTGGCGAAGTTGGGGCTGGCCAGCAGGTCGATGATCATGGTCGGAATGTTCGTCCAGCCCGTCACCTGCCAGCGCGAAATCAGGCGCCCGGCCAGTTCGCGGTCCCAGCGCGGCATCAGCACCATGGTGGCTGCGCTGTAGACGGCCGAGTGCATCACCGACACCATGCCGGTGATGTGGAACATGGGGACCACCACCAGCACCACCGATTCCGAATGCCCCGTGCCCCACAGGCTGGAGGCCACCGCGTTGTGCATGATCGAGCCATGCGTGTGCATGCAGCCCTTGGGCAGGCCGGTGGTGCCGCTGGTGTAGGGCAGCACCGACAAATCCTGCGGGCCGACCGTGGTTTCGGCCAGCGGGCCACCGAACGCCAGCGCGTCGCGCCAGGTGTGCACCTGGCCGCCGGCGAGCTGGGGCAGCGCGCGCGCAGTCAGCAGCCAGTCGCGCCAGTGCTCGGGCGGGGCGTCGTCGCCCTGCACGCCGGCGTCGAAAGCGTCGCTGTACTGCGTCACGATCAGGTGCGCCAGCCGCTGGGCTGCGGGCAGCGCGTCGGAGGCGGCCGCCAGCTCGCCCGCCAGATCGGCGCTGGTGATGGCCACCCGGGCGTCGGGGTCGGTGATGTAGTGCTTGAGCTCCTCGGCCTTGTTCATCGGGTTGACCGGCACCACCACCGCATCGGCGCGCAGAATGGCAAAGTGCGCCACGATCAGCTGCGGCGTGTTTTGCAGCATCAGCAGCACGCGATCACCCTTGGCCACGCCCAGCGCCTGCAGGCGCGCGGCCAGGCGCTCGGCAGAGAGCTTCAGCTGCGACCAGCTGAGCACCGTGCCGAAGAACACGGTGGCGGGCTTGTCAGGGTAGCGCAGCGCATTGATGGCCAGGTTCTGCCACAACGAGGTGGCTGGCGGGGTCAGGCTGTAGGGCAGGCGCTTGGGCCAGAAAGCATGATGGGGGCGCACGGATCGGTCTCCTGTGTGGCCTCGCGACGAGGTCAGTCAAGGTTGAACTGGGCGCAACATACATCAAACATCGACGTCTGCGTAGCCGGCTGTCTCCCGGGCGACCTTCGCCGTTCGGCTGCCATCGTCCGTGCGCAGGCACGCGGTGCGCCGTTGCGGGTCCGCCGAACCCGAGCCAGCGTGCCCGTGCTGCAAGGCCCCGTCCCGGACGGCCTGCAAGGCGCATTCGTCGCCGGGTCCCGGCACTGAACCTAGAAACGGCCGTTGACCGCTTGTCAACTTCGGGCAGGCCGCATCCGTGCAGGGTCGCGCGGCTGCGATGACCTTCACCTGCTGGGTGAGAGCGCTACGCACCCACCCGCGCCGGGGCGGCCGCTCAACCGGGCCGCTTGACGCAACGCACCTTGCGCGGGATCGACTGCCGCTCACTGCCGCCGGTGATCTCCTTCACTTCGCCCTTGGGACAGCTGCGATCGTCCACGTAAACCACTTTCCGATGCGGCAGGCTGCCCTTTGGAGGGTCCTCCGTCAGGTACTCCACTCGCGGCTGCGCCTGGGCGGGCACCCCCAGCGAAACCCACAGCGTTGCGGCAACCACCCAGACATGCATCGTCATCTCTCGTCCTCCGTCGGGCCACGCATGGCGAACGCGACCCGGCCAGTCACCATCGTGCGCCCGTCATTGAAGACCGGCCGAACTCCGGGCGCACCCCAGGCCCTGATCAAAGATACTTGCTTTCGGTCCCGATGGCCATCCAGTACCGGCGTCGATCGGTCGGATGCAGATGGACCTGGATGTGATCTCCGACCGCCAGCCGGGGGCGCGGATCGGCACGCAGGATGTCGCTCTTGAACACGGTGGGGGCGGCGGTGCCGGTGGGCGCCACGGCGAGCGCCTGCACGCGCCAGCCCTTGCCGCGGCGGCCGATCTTGACCACCTCGGCCTGTACCGCCCGGCCGTGCCGCCGCAGCCAGTCGGCGTCGCGCGCCTTGCGGTCGGCCAGCAACGCATACAACAGCGTATGCAGCGTCAGCATCAGGGCAACGAAACCGGCAGCCCACGCGAACATCGACGCCCTGGCCGACGCGCCCGCACCACGGGCCAGATAGGCGGTCAGCAGCCACCCCAGGACACTCAGGATGCCGAACACCAGGGTGCCGGCAGCTTTTCGAGTCATGGCAGCGCCCGGTGCAGGCCCAGGCCCGGTCAGAAGCGGGCGACGCCCCACGCGCCGCGCCGAGGCAGTGGCCAGCTACCCATGGCGTCGGTCAGACGGCAGCGTCGTCTTCTTCGCCGGTGCGGATGCGCACCACCCGTTCCACCGGGGTGACGAAGATCTTGCCGTCACCGATCTTGCCGGTGCGGGCGGACTTGACGATGGCTTCGACGCAGCGATCCACGTCGGCATCGGTCACCACCACCTCGATCATCACCTTGGGCAGGAAGTCCACCACGTATTCGGCGCCACGGTACAGCTCGGTATGGCCCTTCTGGCGACCGAAGCCCTTGACTTCGGTGACCGTCAGGCCGGTGACGCCGACCTCGGCCAGCGCCTCGCGCACTTCCTCCAGCTTGAATGGTTTGATGATGGCGGTGATCTGTTTCATGGATGCTCCTGAAGCGGTCAGACTCGGTATCTGTTGGTCATAGGATAACGCCAGTCCTTGCCAAAGCTGCGGCGGGTGACGCGGGTGCCGACGGCCGCCTGCTGGCGCTTGTATTCGCTGGCCTTGATGAGCCGCGTGACGCGCTCCACATCGGCTGCGGCAAAGCCCTCGGCCAGCAGATCGGCGATGCTGGCATTGTCCTCGACGTAGCGGGCCACGATGGCGTCCAGCACCTCGTAGGGCGGCAGGCTGTCCTGGTCGGTCTGGCCCTCGCGCAGTTCGGCGCTCGGCGCGCGCGTGATGATGCGCTCGGGCATCGGGTTTGCGCCCGTGCCGTGGGGGTCGTGCGCGTTGCGCCAGCGCGCCAGCCGGTAGGCGGTGGTCTTGGCAACGTCCTTGATCGGCGCGAAGCCACCGCACATGTCGCCGTACAGCGTGCAGTAGCCGACCGCGTATTCGCTCTTGTTGCCGGTGGTCAGGATCAGGTGGCCGAGCTTGTTGGACAGCGCCATCAGCAGCACACCGCGCACGCGCGCCTGGATGTTTTCTTCCGTCACGTCCTCGCCGCGGCCGGCAAACAGCGGCGCCAGGGTGGCGCGCAGGGTCTCGAAGGCCGGCCGGATCGACAGCTCGTCGTGCCGCACGCCCAGGCGCCGCGCCATCTCGTGCGCGTCCTCCACGCTCATGCCGGCGGTGTAGGGGCTGGGCATCATCAGGGTGCGCACCCGGGCGGCACCCAGGGCATCGACCGCCAGTGCCAGCACCAGGGCCGAATCCAGCCCGCCGGACAGCCCCAGCGCCACGCCGGCGAAGCCGTTCTTGTCCACGTAGTCGCGCAGACCGAGCACCAGCGCCTCCCACAGCTCGGCCTCCGGCGTCGGCTCGGGGGCCATATCTGCTTTCAATTCGATAGCTGCCGCCGCACGACTGGCCTGCACGAAGAACAGATTTTCCTTGAAACTGGCGGCACGGCCGGCGAGCTGACCATCGGCGCCGATGGCCAGCGAGCGGCCATCGAACACCACCTCGTCCTGCCCGCCCACCAGGTTGGCGTACACCAGCGGAAGACCGCTGGCGCGTGCGCGGCGCGCCATCGCCGCCTCGCGCTCGGCGCCCTTGCCCTGGTGGTAGGGCGAAGCGTTGATGACCGCCAGCAACTCGGCGCCGGCCTGGCGCGTGGCGGCGGCGGGTTCATCGAACCAGGCGTCTTCGCAGATCAGCAGGCCCACCCGCACGCCATCGACCGTGAACACGCAACTGCCCTGTCCGGGGGTGAAGTAGCGCCGCTCGTCGAACACTTCGTAGTTGGGCAGCAGGCGCTTGGCGTAATGCGCCACCCGACGGCCTTCGCACAGCACGCTGGCGGCATTGGCGCAGCGCGGCCCGACGTCGTCGACCGGCGCCACCGCGCTCGGATGCCCCACCACGATGGTCAGTCCGCCCAACCCCGCCGTCTCGCGGGCCACCCGATTCAGGGCATCATCGCAGGCGGCGATGAAAGCCGGGCGCAGGAACAGGTCTTCGGCGATGTAACCGCTGATGGCCAGCTCCGGCGTCAGCAGCAGGCGTGCGCCCTGGGCGTGGGCGGTGTGGGCAGCGTCGATGATCTGCCTGGCGTTGCCCGGCAGGTCGCCCACCACGAGGTTGAGCTGGGCGACGCAGATCTTGAGAGACATGAATGCAGGCAGGTGGCAGACCGGGCGAGTATCGTAACGCGGCGCAGCGGCCGGCCGACGCGGCGCCCGCGCTGCAGGTGCTGGACACGCCGGCCGCGCTCGACGCCGCGCGCTGGAACGCCCTGCTGGCGCGTCAGCCCAGCCCCACGCCCTTCATGCGCCACGAATACCTGCTGGCGCTGCACGCCAGCGGCAGCGCCGTCACGCACACCGGGTGGACGCCGCGCTTCATGCTGCTGTGGGCCGGCAGCGAGCTGATCGCCGCCTGCCCGCTGTACCTGAAAAGCCATTCCTTCGGCGAATACGTGTTCGACTGGGCCTGGGCCAACGCCCACGCCGAACACGGCCTGCCCTACTACCCCAAGGCGGTGGTGGCCGTGCCCTTCACGCCCGTGCCCGGCACGCGCCTGCTGGCGCGCGACCAGGCGGCGCGCGCGTCGCTGATCGCCGCCGTGCGCGACTGGTGCGCCGACCAGCGGCTGTCGTCGCTGCACCTGCTGTTCGGTGATGAAGCCGATCTGGCCGCCTGCGAAGGCGCCGGCCTGATGCGGCGCAGCCAGGTGCAGTTTCACTGGAAAAATGGAGCGCCCCCACGCTCCGCGGCTGCGCCTGCTGCGCTGCCCCCCGTGGGGGCCCTCGCCGCCTTGGGGCGGCCCGGCGGCGGCTCGGACGCGCCGGTGGAGCGTCCGTTTGCCGATTTCGACGACTTCCTGGCTGCGCTGACGCAGGACAAGCGCAAGAAGATCCGCCAGGAGCGGCGCCGCGTGGCCCAGGCCGGGGTGCGTTTTCGCTGGGCTGCGGGCAACGACATCACGGCCGAGGACTGGGCCTTCTTCTACCGCTGCTACCGGCGCACCTACCTGGAGCACGGCAACGCGCCCTACCTCACGCCGGCCTTCTTTGCCCACATGGCGCGCCACATGGCGGACGTCTGGGTGCTGTTCACGGCCGAGCGCGAAAGCCGCCCGATCGCTACCAGTTTGATAGCTGTCGGCGCACGCCCAGAAAGCGCTGGAGGCTCAAACGATGCCTATAACGGAGCGGTGGCCTACGGCCGCTACTGGGGCGCGCTGGAGCGCGTGGATGGCCTGCACTTCGAAGCCTGCTACCACCAGCCGCTCGAATGGTGCATACACCACGGCGTGGCGCGCTTCGAAGGCGGCGCCCAGGGTGAACACAAGATGGCGCGCGCCCTGCTGCCGGTGGCCACGCACAGCGCCCACTGGCTGGCGCACCCCGGCTTTGCCGACGCCGTGGCGCGCTTTCTGGCGCGCGAATCGCTTGCCGTCGATGGCTATCTGGGCCAGTTGGGCGAGCGCTCGCCGTTCCGGCGACCGGACGGCTGAGGCGCGCGCGCGCCGCCGCTCATTCGCGGTCGCGACGCGGGGCGCGCACGCGCCGGCTGTCGGGGCGCAGCGCCGCCGGGGTCAGCACGCCGCCGTCGTGCAGCTCGACTTCCTGCCCGCAGGGCGCATCGAGCAGACCGAACACCATGTGGGCGCCCGGGCCGAAGCGCTCCGGCACGCTCAGGTGCAGCGGCAGCGACATGTCCACCGGCGGGTTCGGGCTTTCCGACAGGATCTGACCCTTGGGCCCCAGCACGGTGTAGCAGGCGGCCTGCGCGCCCACGGCGGCACCCAGCACGGCGGCGCCGATCGACAGCCTGGCAATGGAAAGTTTCATGGTGGTCCCCCGAGGTTGAACGGCCGGCGTCGGCACCGGCCCCGCTGACGCTGAGTGTATGCCGCTCAGCGCCCGACGCTGCTGCCCGGCACCCCCAGTTGCGGGATCAGGCGGTGATAGAAACGGATCGCGTTGGCGTAATGCGTCACGCCCAGCCGTTCGTCGGTGCCGTGAAAGCGCGGCAGGTCGTCGCTGACGGCGCGGATGGGCGAGAACTTGAACACATGCCGGCTGATGGCCTCGTAGTGCACCGAATCGGTGCCCGCCACCATCAGCCCCGGCGCCACCAGGGCGTCGGGAAACACCTCGCGGACCGTGCGCGCCAGCATCTGGTAGGGGGCCGAATCGGTGGGCGCGACCTGCGAGGCTTCCTTGCCGCCAGGCAGGGCGGTCACTTCGAACTGGCCTTCGGGCACCACCCGAGCGAGCTGCTGGCGCACGTGGCGCAGCACCTGCTCGCGCGTTTCGCCCGGCAGCATGCGGAAGTTGACCGTGGCCTCGGCGCGGCCGGGCAGCACGTTGTCCTTGTTGCCGGCCTGCAGCATGGTCAGCGCGGTGGTGGTGCGCAGCATGGCGTTGGTGCTGGCCCCGCCTTCCAGCTGCTTCTGCACCAGCGGGCCGAACAGCCACAGGTTGGACAGCGCCACGCGCGCCAGGCCGCCCATCTCGGGCGCCAGGGTGCCGAACATCTCGCCCGCCACGCCGCGGATGCCGGCCGGCATCGGCGCGTGCTCCAGCCGGTCCAGGCCGGCGCTCAGCAGGGCGATGGCGCTGCTGCCGGGCCTGGGCGGCATGGACGAGTGCCCGGGCGGCGCCGTCACCGTGATGCGCACCGACAGATAGCCCTTTTCGGCCACGCCGATCAGCGCCGCCGGCTGCTTCAGGCCGGGCATCACGCCGTCGAGCACCAGCAGCCCCTCGTCCAGCACGAAGTCGGCCTGCACGCCGCGCGACTTCAGCAGCTCGGCGATGCGGGCCGCGCCACGGTGGCCACCGACCTCCTCGTCGGCGCCATAGGCCAGATGGATGGTGCGCGGCGGCCGGTAGCCCTCGGCCAGCAGGCGCTCGACCGCCTCCAGCTGGGCCAGCAGGTTGCCCTTGTCGTCCCAGGAGCCGCGGCCCCAGATGAAACCGTCCTTCACCAGCCCGGCAAACGGCGGCTGCTGCCAGTCGCCCTCGGTGCCGGGCGCCACCGGCACCACGTCCTGGTGCGCCAGCAGCACGATGGCGTTGGCTTTCGGGTCGGCGCCTTCCCAGGTGTAGAGCAGGCTCAGCTCGTTGACGATTTCGCGCTTGAGCGTGGCGTGCACGCGCGGAAACTGCGTCTGCAGCAGCGCGTGCAGGGCGCGGAACTGATCGGCGTTGAGCTGCGCGTCGCTGGCCGAAGACACGGTCTGCAGCCGCACCGCCTGCGCCAGCCGATCGGCCACCGCGGGCTCGTCGATCGCCAGCGGCGCCAGCGGCGCCACCTGCAGCTGGCGCGACGACTGGCGCCAGGTGTTGCCCGCCACCCCCGCCGCCAGCGCCAGCAGCACGGCCAGCAGGCCCAGCACGATCTTCTTCAGCATCAGCGGTCTCCCGGAATTCGTGAGCGATGGTAACCGCAGCGCGGCGCACGGCGGCGCCCCATTCAGCGGCCGCGGCCGCAGGCAAGATCAAGCCGGCTGGCGCTCGAGCGCTGGCCGCAGCGCGCCGGCCAGCGCCTCCAGCAGGCGGGCGCGCTCGGCATCGTCCAGTGCGCCGGCGACGCCGCGCTCCCACGCCGGGTGGCCGCGGGCGGCGCTCAGCGCGTCGATCAGCGCCTGCCCGTCGTCGCCCAGGGCGCCGGCAGCTTCGGCGCCCAGGCGCAGCCGCTGCTGCGCCGCATGGCCACGCTGCGCCAGCGCGCGCGCCAGCGCCAGCAGGCGCTCGGCCAGCAGCCACAGCACCGGGTCTTCCACCGTCAGCTCCTGCACGCCATCCAGACGGTTCTGCAGCTTGCGCCACAGCGGCTGCCAGCCGCCGGAGATAGCGCCACCCAGGGTGGCGCCCAGGGTGGTGGCGGCGCCCAGCGACAGACCGGCCAGCGCCACGTCGGCCACCGCGCCCATGCCGGCACCGATCATGGCGCCCAGGCCCAGGCGCCTGCCGGCCTGCTTGAGCAGCTCGGGATTGAACAGGTCGTCTTCCCAGCGGCCGCCGGGCAGCGGCAGCTCGGTCAGCTCGGCGTCGTCGGCGCCGAAGGCGTACAGCGTCAGCAGCTCGTCGACGGCGCGGCGCGCGTGGCGGCCAGTCTGGGCCTGAAAGTCACGCACCCAGGCCTGCTGCTGCTCGGGGTCGGCAAACGCCTCGGCCGACAGGCTGCGGCGCTGGGCGGCAACGTCGATCAGCGTGCTGGCGATGACGCGGCAGGCCGCCAGGCGGCGCTCGCGCTCGGCCTGCGCCAGCGCTTCGACGATGTCCTGCAACTGCGCGCGGCGCGCCGGCAGCAGGGTGGCCAGGTCGGCGTACAGGCGCTGCTCGGCGCCGGTGAAGGGCGCCACCACGTCGAACTCGGCACGCGCGTGCAGATTGCTTTCTTCCAGCGCGCGGTGCCAGTCGGCCAGGCGGCTGGCGCCGTCGCGCACGAAGTTGAGCACCGGCATCACGGGCTTGGCGCAGCTGGCCAGGATTTCGATTTCGGCGCGGTGCTTGGGCAGCACCGGCTCGCGCGTGTCGATCACCAGCATGGCGCAGCCGGCCTGCTCCAGCAGGGCGCGCAGCACCTTGGCCTCCTGCTCGAAGCTGGCGCGCGCCTCGGGCCCGGCCAGGAAGGCGCGCACGCGCTCGGGGCGCGAATCGCCGCTCTGGCGCGCCAGAAAATCCAGCAGCGCCACCGAATCTTCCAGCCCCGGCGTGTCGATGAAGCGCACCGCCTCGCGCCCGTCCAGCCGCAGCGCCACCGCCTCGGCATGGCGCGTGGTGCCGGGGCGATCCGACACCTGGCCAAAGTCGGCCCGGCGCGTGAGCGTGCGCAGCAGCGAGGTCTTGCCCGCGTTGGTATGGCCGACGACGGCGATGGTGAGCGCTTCAGTCATGGTGTGCGGCGTCGCCGGATGCTATCCATTCGATAGCTGTTTGCGCTTGCTCCACAAGCGTCACAGCCTCAAAACCCTCTGAATCCAGCCAGGCGCGCCAGCGCCCTGCCCCGCTCGACCCACCCGCCCCCAGCGCCAGCAGCGCCATGCGGTGACACAGCGCCTGCGCCTCGCGCACGAAGCGCGCCGTCCCGCGGTCGGGGCTGGACGGGCCATGCACCACCAGCAGCAGCGACTCGGGCCGGCTGGCCTGCAGGCGCGCCAGCGCGGCCTGCCGATCGGCGGTGCTGCCGGCGATGCGCTGGGGTGGCTCGCTGCCTGCAGACAAACCGGTGGGCAAGCCGGGCAGCGGCCAGGGCTGCTCGGGCGGCAGCTCGAAACCCAGCACCGCCAGCGAACCCGGCGCGCCGGGCGGGCCGGCACGCACGGCGTAGGTTGGATGGGCGCTGCGCTGCTCGGCGTCGATCACCTGCGGCGGCGGCTCCAGCGCGTCGAGCCGCGCCACGATGCGGCGCACGTACGGGTCGGCCATGTCCGGCTGCGCCAGCCGCGCCTGCCCGGCGCGCCAGCGCCAGCCGCACAGCAGCGCCAGCAGCACCCGCGGCAGCAGGCCATAGGCCACCACGCAGCCGATCAGCCACCAGGCCCAATCGCTCTGGGCGATGGCGGTTGCACCCACGGCGGCATGGCCCGCCTGCGTCACCGCCGCCGCGTCGGGCACGGCAAAGCCCAGCAGCGCCGGCAGCGCGCCCGTGATCTGCACGAAGCGTTGGAAGAACGACGCGCTCAGGATGGTGCTCTCCCAGGTCAGCGCGTAGGCATGAAAGGCAAAGCCGAACACCAGCACCGCCCCCATGATGACAAAGCCCAGCGCCCACACCGCATGGCTGATCGCGCCCGTCAGCCACACCAGCAGGCCGTGGCGGCCCAACACCGCGCCCAGCGCACGCAGCAGCGTCAGCGCATGCGGCCCGCGCTCCAGCGGCAGGCGCGCCGACAGCCACAGCGCCAGCCGCCCCAGCGGCGCCCCGCCGCGCCGTCCGGCCGGCAGCAACAGGCCCAGCAGCCACAGCACCAGCGTCAGCGCGTGCAGCCCCAGCAGACTGACGAACGCCGCCACCGCGTTGATGCTGCGCCCCTGGCCCAGCACCGCCCGCGCCAGCCCCAGATCGGCCAGCGCGAGCAACAGCGCCAGCCCCAGCAGCACCCCCGCGCCCAGCCGCCGCCAGCGCGCCCATTCAACCGGCAGCCCCAGCCGCTCGGCCAGCAACTGCGAGCGCGCCAGCACCTGCGCACCCCGTCCGCCCGGCATGCGGTGCGCCTGCGCCAGCGCCTGGGCGTCGTCCAGCGGACCGGCGTCTTCGATGCGACGCACGGTTTCGTGCAGGACTGCTGCGGCGACGGGCGTGCTGGGACTGGTGGATGTGGTGACGCGCATGAGGGCGTGAAGTGCTGCAAAGCATGATAGCGAGGGACCTGCACCGCAAACGGATTGGCCGGCGCAACGACCGACGCCCATCGCCCGGTCCGATCACGCTTCAGCGCATGCGCACTAACTGATCCACCTCGATCATCGACCGCTGCCCGACTGCACCGTTGCGCGTATCCTGCGCCTGGTGTGCAACCGCTACGAGTCCCCCCAAGCCCGCGAAATCGAGCGCCTCTGGCACGTGGGCCGCGATCAGCCCAGCCGCTGGTGGGACGAGGTGCTGCACCCGCGTGGACAGGGGCCGTTCATTCGCCGCGCGCGCGAGGGCGGCGGGCGCGAGCTGGTGGTGGGCCAGTGGGGGCTGATTCCGTGGTTTGCGCCGCAGGCGCGCCTGGCGTACAGCACCAACAACGCGCGCAGCGAGGAGCTGGCGAGCAAGGCCTCGTACAAGCAGCCCTGGGCGCGGGGCCAGCGCTGCATCATCCCGGCCCGCTCGTTCGACGAGCCGTGCTGGGAGACGGGGCGCAACGTGTGGTGGCGCTTTCGGCGCGCCGACGGCCAGCCCTGGGGTCTGGCAGGGCTGTGGAACACCTGGATCGACCGCGCCAGCGGCGAGGTGCACGAGAGCTACACCATGCTGACGATCAACGCCGACCAGCACCCGCTGATGCGCCGCATGCACAAGCCCGACCCCAAGCTGGCCCCCGACCAGCAGGACAAGCGCAGCGTGATTGCCATCGAACCGGGCGACGTGCCGCAGTGGCTGGAGGGCACGCTGGACGAGGCGCGCGCCCTGCTGCGCGCGCCGGCGCCGGAGCTGTTTGACGCGGGCCCGGCCGTGCAGCTGCCCGCTTTATGAGCGCGTTTCGCCTGCTGCGCCCGTCCAGCAAACGCTAACAGCTATTGTTTTGACAAGACAAGCGGGGCTGATGGGGTGAGTTGGGATCAGAGAGGTGAAGTAGGGTCAAATCATGATTCTCATGAGAGTTTGAGCCTTCACCCTTCACCCATCAAGCGCGATCAGCTACCAATTCGATAGTACTCAGTAGATAGTGATTGACCGCATCAGTCAGTCGCCAGCCCCGCCTCCAGGCCGGGCTCACCCTGCGGGCGACGGGCCGGGCGGCCGGCTTGGCGGGCTTGTCCGGGCGCGCGCGCGCCGCGCTACCATTGCCGCATGACGCCACACCCGATCGACGCCTGGCACGCCCTTGTCCGCTCTCACGACCCGCGCGGGCTGGACGCGCTGCTGGCCGATGACGCGGTGTTCATCTCGCCGGTGGTGCACACGCCCCAGCGGGGCAAGGCGGTCACGCGGGCCTATCTGTCGGCGGCGTTTCAGGTGTTCGTCAACCCGACGTTCCGCTACGTGCGCGAGATTCGCGGCCCGTCGGACGCGATGCTGGAGTTCGAGACCGAGATCGACGGCATCCTGGTCAACGGCGTGGACATCATCCGCTGGGGCGCCGACGGCCGCATTGCCGAGTTCAAGGTGATGGTGCGCCCGCTGAAGGCGATCCAGTTGATCCACCAGCGCATGGCGGCCCTGCTGGCCGCCGCCCCGCGATCGGCCTGACTTGGCATGCGCAGGCCCGCCGGGGCCAGGGCGCTTGTGCCCCTTGGCGCGCAAGCCGCAACCCAGGCGGCCGCGCGCCGGCTTACAGCGTCAGGATGGTCGATCCGGTGGTCTGGCGCGCTTCCAGGGCGCGATGGGCGGCCTGCACGTCCTGCAGGGCAAAGCGCTGGTCGATGTGGATCCTGACCTGGCCGGAGCGCACCACGGCAAACAGCTCGTCGGCCATGGCCTGGCAGCGCTCGCGCGTGGCGATGTGGGTGAACAGGGTGGCGCGCGTGACGTACAGGCATTTGGGCGCCAGCACGGCGGGGGCGAAGGGCGGCACCGGACCGCTGGCGTTGCCAAAGCTGGCCATCAGCCCGAACGGGCGCAGGCATTTGAGCGAGCCTTCCCAGGTGTCTTTGCCGACCGAGTCGTAGACCACCTTGACGCCCTGGCCGTCGGTGATCTGGGCAACCCGCTGGGCGAAGTCTTCTGCTCTGTAATTGATAGCTGCTTGCGCACCATTGGCAAGCGCCCGCGCGCATTTTTGTTCTGAACCGGCGGTGGCGATGAGGCGGTAGCCCAAGGCCTTGGCCCACTGGCAGGCGATCAGGCCCACGCCGCCGGCGGCGGCGTGCCAGAGGATGTGGTCGCCCGGCTGCAGACCCTCCACCGGCAGGGTGCGGCGCAGCAGGTACTGCGCGGTCAGGCCCTTGAGCATCATGGCGGCGGCGGTGTCGAAGTCGATGTCGTCGGGCAGCCGGCACACGGTCAGCGCGGGCATCACGCGCACCTGGCTGTAGCTGCCGGGCGGGTTGCCGGCGTAGGCGGCGCGGTCGCCGGGCTTGAGGTGGGTGACGCCCTCGCCCACCGCCTCGATCACGCCGGCGCCTTCCATGCCCAGGGTCAGCGGCATGGGCAGCGGGTACAGGCCGGTGCGCTGGTAGACGTCGATGAAGTTCAGGCCGATGGCGTGGTGGCGGATGCGCACCTGGCCGGGGCCGGGCTCGCCCACGGGCAGATCGACCAGTTTCATTTCCTCGGCGCCACCGGGGCGCTCGATCAGGACGGCGATGGGCATGGGCGATCTCCTCGGGGGCGGGTGCGTGAAAGCCGCGATGTTGCCACGCCGGCGCGGGGGATGCCCGGCGTGGCAACATCGCCCTACATGGCCCATCCACCCCTGACGCTGAAGAACGCCGCCCTGCTGACCCTGCCGCCGCTGCTGTGGGCGGGCAACGCGGTGCTGGGGCGGCTGGTGGTGGATCTGGTGCCGCCGGCGACGCTGAACTTTCTGCGCTGGCTGCTGGCCTTCTTCATCCTGCTGCCGCTGGCCGGCTGGGTGCTGCGCCCGGGCAGCGGCCTGTGGCCCCACTGGCGGCGCTTTGCCGTGCTGGGCCTGCTGGGCGTGGGGCTGTACAACACGCTGCAGTACCTGGCGCTGCACACGTCGACGCCGGTCAACGTGACGCTGGTGGCGTCGAGCATGCCGCTGTGGATGCTGGCGCTGGGGCGGCTGTTCTTCAACGCCCCGGTGAGGCGCCCGCAACTGCTGGGGGCGCTGCTGTCGATGCTGGGCGTGACGGTGGTGCTGGCGCGCGGCGATCTGGCCAACCTGGCGCGGCTGCAACTGGTGCCGGGCGATCTGTACATCCTGGCGGCCACACTGGCCTGGGCGCTGTATTCGTGGCTGCTGGCGCGGCCGGCCGAACCGGCGGCGATCCGCGCCGACTGGGCCGCCTTGCTGCTGGCACAGGTGACCTTCGGGCTGGGCTGGTCGGGCCTGCTGGCGGGCGGCGAATGGCTGCTGACCGACGCGCAGATCCGCTGGGGCTGGCCGCTGGCGGGGGCGCTGGTGTTCGTGGCCTGCGGGCCGGCGGTGCTGGCCTACCGCTGCTGGGGCCTGGGGGTGCAGCGCGCCGGGCCGGCGCTGGCGGGCTTTTTCTCGAACCTGACGCCGGTGTTCGCGGCGCTGCTGTCGACCGTGCTGCTGGGCGAAGCTCCGCGCGACTACCACGCGCTGGCCTTCGGGTTGATCGTGCTGTCGATCTGGGTGTCGTCGCGGCGCTGAGCCGGCCCGCCGCCGGTCTACACTGGCCTGCCCTACCCGATCCCTGAAAGGCGCCCCATGATCCCCAACGTGAGCGAAGACGAACTGATGCTGCTGGCCACGCTGCCGCAGGCCATCGGCTCCTGCGTGGCCACGGCGGCGGGCAGCGGCGTGCTGGGCACGGGCAAGGAACTGTTCGCCTCGGGCCAGGCGGTGATGGCGGGGCTGAAGGACTACCCCGACAACGCGCTGATCCAGGCGCTGGTGCCCGACCCGGCCGCCGCCGACAAGCACGGCGAGCTGGCGCAGGCGCGCGCCACGCGCGACTGGGCGCTGGCGCGCCTGAAGGAGCGCAACATCCGCACGCCGGCGCAGATGGCGGCGCTGACGCTGGAGGACGCGCGCGCGGTGGCACTGCTGCTGGACAGCCGCGTCGAGCCGGCGCAGGCGGCGCAGTACCGCCAGTGGGCGATGTCGGTGGCCGAGAAGGTGGCCATGGCGGCCACCGAAGGCGGCTTTCTGGGCTTTGGCGGCACCCGCCTGAGCGAGGCCGAGCAGGCGCTGATCGCGCAACTGCGCGCCGCCCTGGGCGCCTGATCAGGGCCGCACCAGCCGGTGGTGCAGGGCCAGGCGCTTGGCCAGCACCGCCGAGGCCAGGTAGGTGTTGGCGCTGTCCAGACGGTGCGTCACCACGGTGATTGGCACGCGCGCGCCCACGATCACGCCGCAGGCGGTGGCGCCGGCCAGGTACAGCAGCTGGCGCGCCAGCATGGAGCCGGTTTCCATGTCCGGGGCCAGCAGCACGTCGGCCTGGCCCGCCACGGCCGAACGCGGGTGCTTGCCCTGCGCCGACGCCGGAGAGACGGCGCTGTCGAAGGCCAGCGGCCCGTCGATCAGGCCGCCGCCGATCTGGCCCGCGTCGACCATCTTGCACAGCGCCGCGGCGTCGATGGTGGAAGGCACGGCGGCATCGACCTGCTCGGACGCCGACAGCACCGCCACGCGCGGCTGCTCCACCCCCATGACGCGCAGCAGGTCGATGGCGTTGCGCGCGATGTCGGCCTTGTCTGCCAGCGTGGGCGCCGCGTGCAGCATGGCGTCGGTCAGCCACAGCGGCCGGGCGTGGCCCGGCACGTCGAGCCGAAACACGTGCGACAGGCGCCGGCGCGTGTGCAACGCGGTCTGCGCGCGCACGGCGTCGAGCAGCTCGCTCAGGGCCAGGCTGCCGGCGATCAGGGCTTCGAGCCGACCATCGGCCGCGCGCTGCGCCGCCACGGCGGCCGCCGCGTCGCTGTGCGGGGCCTCGATGATCTCCACGCCCTGCAGGTTCAGCCCCGCCTGCTCGGCGGCGGCATGGATGCGCTCGGGCGGGCCGATCAGCTGCGGCACGATGAGCCCGGCATGGGCGGCGCGCAGCACGCCCTCCAGCACCCCGGGATGGCACGGGTGGACCACGCCGCAGTGCACCGCGGGTGTGCCGGCGGCCTGCGCCACCCAGGCCTTGAGCCGCGCCTCGGGGTCGAACAGGCGCAGCTGCGGCAGTGGGGTGCGCGGCTGACGCACTTTTTCGGTCGGCGCCAGCACCTTGGCCACGCCGGACAGCACCCGCTCGCCATGCTGGTTGCTGACCTGGCAGTCCAGCTCGACCCGCTTGCGGGCGTCGTCCTTGCTCAGCACGGTGGCGGTGACGGTCAGTGTGTCGCCCACCCGCACCGGGCGCGAAAAGCGCAGGGCCTGCTCCAGGTAGATGGTGCCCGGGCCCGGCAGCTGGGTGCCCAGCACGGCCGATATCAGTGCCCCGCCCCACATGCCGTGGGCAATCACGCCCTGGAACAAGGTGGCGTCGGCGTACGCCGGATCGAGGTGGGCCGGGTTGGTGTCGCCCGAGACGGCGGCAAAGGCCTGGATGTCGGACTGGCTCAGCGTGCGCACCAGGCGCGCGCTCTGCCCGATGGCAAGCTCGTCGAACGTGATGTTCTCGATGAAGTCGTCGCCCGCCGCAGCGGTGCAGGTGGTGGCGGTCATGTGGAGGTTCGGTTGCAGGCTGGCCCGGCACGGCCGCGCCGGCGTGGCGCCGGGCCGATGACGTCAGAAGCTGCCAGGATAGGCGCCGCCGTCGGGCAGGATGTTCTGCCCGGTCAGGTAGGCCGCCTGCTGGCTGCACAGAAAGGCGCAGATGGCGCCGAACTCGGCCGGCGTGCCGAAGCGGCGCGCCGGAATCTGGGCCTGCTGGGCGGCGCGCACCGCCTCCAGCGGCTGGCCCGACTTCTGCGCCGCGCCCTGGAAGGTGGCGGCCAGGCGGTCGGTGTCGAACTTGCCGGGCAGCAGGTTGTTGATGGTCACGCCGCGGGCGGCGATCTGCGGGTTGCGCGCCAGCCCGGCGACGAAACCCGTCAGCCCGGAGCGCGCGCCGTTGGACAGGCCCAGGATGTCGATCGGCGCCTTCACCGCGCTGGAGGTGATGTTGACGATGCGCCCGAAGCCGCGCGCCAGCATGCCGTCGAGCGTGGCACGGATCAGCTCGATGGGCGTGAGCATGTTGGCGTCCAGCGCGCGGATCCAGGCCTGGCGGTCCCAGTCGCGAAAGTCGCCGGTGGGCGGCCCGCCGGCGTTGGTGACCACGATGTCGAACTCGGCACGCCGCGCCAACACCGCCGCGCGGCCTTCGGGCGTGGTGATGTCCTGTGCCACGAATTCGACGCTGACGCCCGCCCGGTCAGCGCCGGCAGCTCTTATTTCTGCAGCAGCCTGGGCCAGCGCCGACTCGCCCCGCGCCACCATCAGCAGGTTCACGCCCTCGCCGGCCAGCGCCTGTGCGCAGCCCAGGCCCAACCCCTTGCTGGCGCCGCACACCAGCGCCCATTTGCCTGCAATGCCCAGATCCATGCGTGCTCTCCTTGGTCAATCACGTGTGGCGGCGGCCGCGGCGCGTCAGCGCCCGGCGCGCCCGAACAGATAGATGCCGGCCACCACCAGCAGCGTGCCGACCGCCAGCCAGGGGGTCAGCGGCTCGTCCAGAACGACAAAACCCATGGCGATGGTGGACAGCGGCCCGATCATGCCCACCTGCGCCGCCAGGCTGGCGCCGATGCGCTCCACCCCCATCATCACCAGCAGCACCGGCAGCGCCGTGCACAGGGTCGAATTGAGCAGCGACAGCCACAGCACCGGTTCGGCCACGCGCGCCGCCTGCCACGGGTTGACCAGCAGGAAATGCGCGATGCAGCACAGGCTGGCCACCACCGAGGCCAGGCCCACCAGCCGCAGGCTGCCGATGCGGGCCACGAATTCGCCGCTGAAGAACAGGTACAGCGCATACGAAACCGCCGACAGGAACACCCAGAACGCCCCCCAGGCGGTGGCGGCCCCGGGCGTGTCGCGCACCTCCATGCCGAACACCAGCAGCGCGCCACCGTAGCTGACCGCGGTGGCCAGCAGATGCCCGGCGCCGAGCGGGCGTGCGCGCAGGGCCCAGCCGCACAGCAGCACCAGCGTGGGCGTGAGGTACAGGATCAGCCGCTCCAGGCTGGCGGTGATGTACTGCAGGCCGATGAAGTCCAGCATGCTGGCCAGGTAGTAGCCGCAAAAACCCAGCCCCAGCACGGCCCGCGTTTCGGTGCGCGACAGCGCCGGCCGCCCGCGCCCGCCCCACCAGGCCATCAGCACGAAGAACGGCAGCGCCATCAGCATGCGGTACATCAGCAGCGTGATGGCGTCCACGCCCCAGCGGTAGGCCAGCTTGACAATGATCGCCTTGCCGCTGAAGCCGATCGCCCCCAGGGCCGCCAGCAGCAGCCCGAATGCTACCGTATTTGTAGCTGTCGGCGCTTGTCCGGCGGGCGCCAGAGCCGGTTTGGATGCAGAATGCGTCACGGCGATGACCGGTCCGTGGTCGGCGCGCCGTGCCCGACGATGCGGTGGTGCAGTCGGCGCAGCGACCACCACACGGCCAGCACCACCAGCGGCACCGCGGCGGCGATGCTGGCTTCGGCGCTGAACGGCCAGCCGACGCGCTGCGCCCCCTTGAGCAGGTAGCCCAGCAGGCCCAGCACGTAGTACGAAATGGCCGCCACCGACAGCCCCTCGACCGTCGATTGCAGCTTCAGCTGCAGCTCCTGGCGCTGGTTCATGCCGGCCAGCAGCTCGCGGCTGGACTGCTGCTGCTCGACCTCGACGCGCGTGCGCAGCAGGCCGCTGACGCGTTCGATGCGCGCCGACAGCGCGGCCTGGCGCCGTTCGGCCGAACGGCAGGTGTGCATGGCCGGCATCAGGCGCCGCTGCATGAAGTCGTGCAGCGACTGCATGCCTTCGATGCGGGTTTCGGCGATTTCGGCCAACCGCTGATCGAGCAGGCTGAAGTAGGCTGCGCTGGCCGAAAAGCGCGTGTGCGTGGCGGCGTAGTGGCCTTCCAGCTGCGCCGCCAGGCGCGTCAGGCGATCCAGCAGCGCCGCCTCGTCGTCCGGCGCGGCGTGCTGCACCGCCTGCGCCAGCCGCGCCAGCTCGTCTTCGCCGCTGGCCAGCCAGGCCACCGACTGGCGCGCCGCCGGCAGGCCCATCAGCGCCGCCATGCGGTAGGTTTCGATGTCCAGCAGGCGCTGCACCAGCCGCCCCAGGCGGCGCGGCGTCACGCGGCCGGGCGCGTGCTCGCCCACCAGCACCAGCATGCGCAGGCTGCCGTCGGCCTGCAGGCGCATGTCGGTGTGCAGGTCGGAGCTGTGGCTGATGACGGTGGAGCCGGTGACGCTGCTGGCGTCGAACAGCGCGCGCACGGCGACAGCGCCGTCGACGGCCTCGCGCGGCACCGCCCACAGGCGCAGCCGGGTCAGGCACTGACCGGGCAATGCGGCCAGCCAGGCCGCGGGCACGCCATCGGCATCGTCGCGCGGTGCGCCGGCCTGCAGCGCCTGCAGGTCGGCCGCCGCCATCGGCCGCAAAAAAGTCCAGGCGACGAACTCGGTGTGCTGTTCCCAGCGCAGCGTCAGCTCGGGCCACTGGGCGCGATGGAAGTTGGCGCCTTCCGGCGGCGCCGGCAGACCGGCGGCAGCCAGCAGACTGGCCAGATGGGCGCGGCTCTGCTGGCGCGCAGCGGCGTCGGCCCACATCACGCAATGCAGCACCGCCAGCGGCGCGCTCAGGGCTTCGGGCGGGCGGGCGTGCAGTTCGTGGTGCAGTTCGGCTCTCAGGGGGTGCGCGGTGGGCATGAGGTGGTGTGCATGGGCGGATCGGGCTGCATTGTGTCGGAGTCCGGCCGGCACCGTCGCCGCCAAGCAAGAACGGCACCCGCGGGGGTGCCGTTCTTCGTTCTGGCTTGGGGCCCGCAGGCGGGCGGGCGTCAGTCTTCGACGAAGGCTTCCTCGCGGCTCTTCTTGATCGCCGGCAGCAGCACGATCACCAGCAGCGCCGCCGCCAGCGCCAGCAGCGAGGCCGACAGCGGGCGCGTCACCAGAATGCTCCAGTCGCCGCGCGACAGCAGCAGCGCACGGCGCAGGTTTTCTTCCATCATCGGGCCCAGGATCAGGCCCAGCAGCAGCGGCGCCGGCTCCATCGACAGCTTGTGGAAGATGTAGCCGACGATGCCGAACCAGCCCATCATCCAGATGTCCCAGGTATTGTTGTTGGTGGTGTACACGCCGATGGCGCAGAACAGCACGATGGCCGGGAACAGCCAGCGGTAGGGCACCGTCAGCAGCTTGATCCACAGGCCGATCAGCGGCAGGTTCAGGATCACCAGCATGGCGTTGCCGATCCACATGGAGGCGATCAGGCCCCAGAACAGCTCGGGGTTGCTGGTCATCACCTGCGGGCCGGGCTGGATGTTGTGGATGGTCATGGCGCCCACCATCAGCGCCATCACGGCGTTGGGCGGAATGCCCAGCGTCAGCAGCGGGATGAAGGAGGTTTGCGAGCCGGCGTTGTTGGCCGATTCCGGCGCCGCCACGCCGCGGATGTTGCCCTTGCCGAACGGCATTTCGCCGGACTTGAGCTTGGTTTTCTTCTCGATCGTGTAGGCCGCAAACGCCGACAGCACGGCGCCGCCACCCGGCAAAATGCCCAGCGCCGAACCCAGCAGCGTGCCGCGCACGATGGACGGCGTCATCAGCTTCCAGTCTTCCTTGGACGGGTACAGGTTCTGCAGCTTGACGTCGAACACTTCGCGCTTGCCCTGGGCATGCGACAGGTTGGCGATGATCTCGCCGTAGCCGAACACACCCATGGCGATGGCGATGAAGCCGATGCCGTCGGTCAGCTCGGGGATGTCGAAGCTGTAGCGCGCCACGCCGGAGTTGACGTCGGTGCCGACCAGGCCCAGCAGCAGGCCCAGCACGATCATGCCGACGGCCTTGATCAGCGAACCGGAAGCCAGCACCACGGCGCCGATCAGGCCCAGCACCATGAGCGAGAAGTATTCGGCCGGGCCGAACTTGAAGGCCACCTCGGTCAGCGGCACGGCAAAGCCGGCCAGCACCAGGGTGCCGAAACAGCCCGCCAGGAACGAGCCTATGGCGGCCGAGGCCAGCGCCGGCCCGGCGCGGCCCTTGCGCGCCATCTGGTGGCCGTCGATCACCGTCACCACCGACGAGGCCTCGCCCGGCAGGTTGACCAGGATGGCGGTGGTCGAGCCGCCGTACTGCGCGCCGTAATAGATGCCGGCCAGCATGATCAGCGCCGCCACCGGCGGCAGCGCGTAGGTGGTGGGCAGCAGCATGGCGATGGTCGCCACCGGGCCGACGCCCGGCAGCACGCCGATCAGCGTGCCCAACAGGCAGCCGATGAAGGCGTACATGAGGTTCTGCAGCGTGAAGGCCACGCTGAAGCCAAGGGCAAGGTGTTCCAGCAATTCCATGGTGTGTGCTCCCTGCGACTCAGCCCGAAATGAAGCTCGGCCAGACCGGCATCTGCAGGTTCAGGCCCCAGATGAAGACCAACCAGCTGCCGGCGGCCAGGACGATGGCCAGGATGATCACTTCCTTGAGCTTGAACTCCGGCCCCGCCTTGGCCGCCACGAGCGTGAGCACCAGGATGCCGATCATCACCCCGAGCGACGGAATGCCCAGCGAAGGCACGCCGCCCAGCAGCAGGCCGAACAGGAAGTTGGCCAGGATGATGTAGATCAGCGGCTTCCAGGCCCACGGGCCGATCGGGTCGCCGTCGGGCGTTTCCACCACCAGCGACTTGACCACGATGATGGCGCCCAGAATGGCCAGCAGAATGCCCACCAGCAGCGGAAAGTAGCCCGGCCCCATGCGGGCGGCGTTGCCGATCGTGTAGTTGTTGGCGCCGATGGCAAAGGCGCCGCCGATGACCACATACAGCAGCCCGGCAAAGAAGTCTCTCTGACTTTTGATGCGCACGAATCTTCTCCTGGAGTGCAAAACCCAGCGCCCATTGTCACCAGCGCATGGGCGCCGGTCGATGTGGATTCCACCTAGACCGCCCCTGGGATTACCCTAGGGCGCACGAGGGGGACGGTGGCATGCAGACGCCCCCGATGGCTGCGGTGGACGCAGCATGCTGCGCCATTTCGGCGGGCGCGGCGGCCGATACGCCCGGCAACTCAGGAGTGGGCGCGCGGCTCCAGCGGCGGCGTGGCGGCGATCACCTCCTGCAGCGTAGTCAGGCCTTCGGCGGCGCGCAGCGCACCGGCCAGCCGCAGTGGGCGCATGCCGTCGGCGATCGCCTGCTGGCGCAGCGCCGCCAGGTCGACATCGGCACGCACCCGGTCCTTGAAGGCGTCGCTGACGGTGAGCAGTTCGTAGATGCCCATGCGACCGCGAAAGCCCGTCATGCGGCAGTCCACGCAGCCCACCGGCTTGTACGGGCGGTAGTCGGCGGCGTTGATCTTCCAGGGTTTGATGACATCGGCCAGCAGCGGCTGCGAACCCTGCTCGTCCGGCTGGCGGCAGTGCGGGCACAGGGTGCGCACCAGGCGCTGCGCCAGCACCCCCAGGATGGTGGCCGACAGCAGGTAGGGCGGCACACCCAGCTCCATCAGGCGCGTCAGCGCCGAAGGGGCATCGTTGGTGTGCAGGGTGCTGAACACCAGATGGCCGGTGAGCGCGGCCTGCACCGCCATCTCGGCGGTCTCCAGGTCGCGGATCTCGCCGATCATGATGATGTCCGGGTCCTGCCGCATCAGGGCGCGCACGCCTTCAGCGAAGCTGAAGTCGAGCTGCGGCTGCACCTGGGTCTGGTTGAGCGCCGGGTCGATGCGCTCGATCGGGTCCTCGATGGTGCTGACGTTGACCTCCTCCGTCGCCACGCGGCGCAGGGTGGAGTACAGCGTGGTGGTCTTGCCCGAGCCGGTCGGCCCGGTCACCAGAATGATGCCGTGCGGGCGCTGCACCAGCGCTTCCCAGCGCGCCGCGTCGTGCGGGGTGAAGCCCAGCGCCGCCAGGTCCTTGACGGCGGTGTCGGGGTCGAAGATGCGCATCACCAGCTTTTCGCCGAAGGCGGTGGGCAGGGTGGACAGGCGCATCTCGATTTCTTCGCCGCCCGGGCTGCGCGTCTTGATGCGTCCGTCCTGCGGCCGGCGGCGCTCGACCACGTCCATGCGGCCCAGCAGCTTGATGCGCGCGGTGATGGCGTTCATCACGCCGGCGGGCACCTGATAGACCGGGTGCAGCACGCCGTCGATGCGAAAGCGGATCACGCCCTGCTCGCGCCGCGGCTCCAGATGGATGTCGCTGGCGCGCTGATCGAAGGCGTATTGCCACAGCCAGTCCACCACCTGGATCACGCCCTGGTCGTTGGCGTCGAGCTGGCGACCGGTGCGACCCAGCTCGACCAGCTGCTCGAAGCTGGCGGCGCCGGCGCTGCCGCCACCCTGCTTCTGCGCCACCCGCACCGACCGGGCGAGGGCAAAGAACTCGGCCGTGTAGCGCTTGATGTCGAGCGGGTTGGCCACCACGCGCCGCACCTGCCGGCGCGATTGGCGCTCGACCTCGGCCACCCAGTCGTCGATGAAGGGCTCGCTGGTGGCCACCACCACTTCGGCCGGCGTGACCTGCACCGGCAGCACCTTGTGGCGTTCGGCGTAGCTGGCGCTCATGGTGTCGGACACCTTGCCCACGTCCACCCGCAGCGGGTCGATGCGCAAGTAGGCCAGGCCGGCGCGTTCGGCCAGGTAGCGCGTCAGCGCTTCCACGTCCATGGCGGCGCCGTCGGCAGCGCGCGTGATGCCCACCGCCGCCAGCCGCACCAGGGCGTGCTGCGCACTCTCGGCCTGCGCGCAACGCGCATGCACGCGGGCGGCTTCGGCGGCGCTGATGACCGCGTCCTCGCGCAGCCATTGCAGCAGCAGGCGCCAGTGCACCGGGCCACGGTAGCCGTCGACGACGGTCAGGGGGGTAGGGCGGGTGGAACGCTTCATTTCTCGATCGCCTTGAAAACCTTCAGCCATTTGCGCGCCGGCAGGCCCCAGCGTGCCTCGATCTCTTCGGCGCGCTGCTGCAGCAGCGGACGCTTGGGGCGCGTTGCGCTGCGCTGGGCCAGCACCACGGTGTTGCCCTCGCGCGTGGCCTTGAAGGCCCACACCGCCTGGGCGCCGAAGGCTTCGCTGATGCATGCCAGGCTGCGTTCGAAGCTGCTGGAGCGGCCGAACAGGTTGACTGTCATGCAGCCGTCTTCGGTCAGCAGGCGCCGGCAGTCGGCATAGAAAGCGGCCGAATCCAGCACCGGCGCGGCGGCCTCGTCGTCGTACAGATCGACCGCCAGCGCGTCGACCGTGCCCAGCCACTCGTCGCGGCGGATTTCTTCGGCGGCGTCGGCGAGCACCACGCGCAGGCGCTCGTCGTCGGGCGGCAGGCGCAGCCAGGCGCGGCAGACGTCGGCCACGCGCGGGTTCAGCTCCACCGCGGTGCAGGTCATGCGCAGCTTCTTGTAGCAGAACTTGGTGATCGCCCCTGCCCCCAGACCCAGCTGCATGGCATGGCGCCCGGCCACGCTGTCTTCCGGCACGAACAGCAGCCAGGCCATCATGCGCTGCACGTATTCCAGGTCGATCTCGAACGGCGCGTCGATGCGCATCGACCCCTGCACCCATTCGGTGCCCAGGTGCAGGTATCGCACGCCGTCGTGTTCGGACAGGTTGACTTCGCTGAAGGTGGGCTGCTGGCGTTTCAAGATGGACGGAGGTTATCACCGCAGGTGCCCGCGCCGGGGCGGTTTGCCCGCCCGCAGGCCGCGCACACGGTCTGCGGGCACCCTGCGACGTGACATGCATCACGGCGCAGACCGTGGGCGCCGGCGGCGCGGGCGAAGTCGTGGCAAAGTCGCCGCCTCGGACATTCACCCGCGCATTGCGAGCAACCACCATGAACACCCAGGACATCCTGCATTTCATCACCACCCAGGGCGCCGAGTTCGGCCTCAAGCTGCTGACCGCCATCGCCGCCTGGATCGTCGGCCGCTGGTTGATCGGGCTGGCGGTCGGCCTGATGGGCAAGATCTTCGAGCGCGGCGGCAAGATCGACACCACGCTGGCCCATTACCTGAAATCCATCACCAGCGTGCTGCTCAACATCGTCCTGATCCTGGCGATCCTGGACATCTTCGGCGTCAAGACCACCTCGTTTGCCGCGCTGCTGGCCGGCGCGGGCCTGGCCATTGGCGCGGCCTGGAGCGGCATGCTGGGCAACTTTGCCGCGGGCGTGTTCATGCAGGTGCTGCGCCCCTACAAGGTGGGCGACTTCATCAGCGCCGGCGGCGTGGTGGGCACGGTGACCGAGCTCGGCCTGTTCGCCACCACGCTGACCACGCCCGACAACGTGATGACCGTGGTCGGCAACGGCAAGATCTTTGGCGACAACATCCAGAACTTCAGCGCCCTGCCGGTGCGCCGCGTGGACTGCGTGGCCAAGGTGGCCAACAGCGTGAACCCGCTGGACGCGATGGCGCGCCTCAAGCCCGTGATCGCCGCGATTCCCAACGTGGCCGCCTCGCCCGCGCCGGACATCGAGATCCTGGAATTCACGCCCGAAGGCCCCAAGCTCTGCGTGCGCCCCTACACCCACACGGACCATTACTGGCAGGTGTACTTCGACACCCACAAGGCCATCGTCGAGACCTTTGGCGCCGCCGGCTATCCGGTGCCGGAGACGCCGGTGGCCTATCGCAGCGCGCCTTCCGGGGTGGCGTGACGGCCGGCGTGCAGAACAACCCAACCGCCGGAAGCAGAAGTCGCCAAGGATTCGCGCAGGACGCGAAAGAGGTCGAAGAAGGGCCCGTCATCCCCGCTGTCGCGGGGATGACGCATCCGTTGCGTCAGCCCGCCGCCGCCGCCAGCCGCTCGGCGCAGCGCTGGGCCTGGGCGGCATCCACCGCCTCGACCATCACGCGCAGCAGCGGCTCGGTGCCGCTGGCGCGGATCAGCACCCGGCCGCTCGCGCCCAGTTCGGCTTCGACGGCGCGCGTGGCGTCGGTCAGGCGGGTGTTGTGGCGCCAGTCCTGACCGGCCTGCAGGCGCACGTTGATCAGCACCTGCGGGCACAGCGCCACACCCTCGAGCAGCTGCGCCAGCGTGCGCCCCTGCATGGCGCAGGCCTGCAGCACCTGCAGGGCGGAGATCAAGCCGTCGCCGGTGGTGTGCTTGTCCAGCGCCAGCAGGTGGCCCGAACCTTCGCCGCCCAGAATCCAGCCGCGCTGCACCAGCTCTTCCAGCACGTAGCGGTCGCCCACCTTGGCGCGCACGAAGTCGAAACCACGCGCGCGCAGCGCCTGCTCGACCGCCAGGTTGGTCATCAGGGTGCCGACCACGCCTGCCAGCGCCGGCGGGCGCGGCGCGCCCGCGCCGCGCAGGCTGGCGTCGCGCGCCAGCCGGTCGATCGCCAGCACGTACAGCAGTTCGTCGCCGTTGAACAGGCGGCCGCTGGCGTCGACCGTCTGCAGGCGGTCGGCGTCGCCGTCCAGCGCAATGCCGTAGTCGGCGCCGTGTTCGGCCACGGCGCGCACCAGCGCCTCGGGGTGGGTGGCGCCGACGGCGTCGTTGATGTTCAGGCCGTCGGGCGCGCAGCCGATGGCCAGCACGTCGGCGCCCAGTTCATGGAACACCTTGGGCGCGATCTGGTAGGCGGCGCCATGCGCCGCATCGACCACGATCTTCAGTCCGCGCAGCGTCAGGTCGTTGGCAAAAGTGCTCTTGCAGAACTCGATGTAGCGGCCGGCGGCGTCGTCGAGCCGGCGCGCGCGCCCCAGGGCATCGGCACTGACCCACTGCGGCACCTCGGCCAGCACGGCCTCGACTTCGCGCTCCCAGTCGTCGGGCAGCTTGGTGCCGCGGGCGCTGAAGAACTTGATGCCGTTGTCGGGGTAGGGATTGTGGCTGGCGCTGATCACCACCCCCAGCTCGGCGCGCTGGGCACGCGTCAGGTAGGCCACGGCCGGCGTGGGTACCGGCCCGAGCAGCACCACGTCGACGCCGGCCGAGTTGAAGCCCGATTCCAGTGCGCTCTCCAGCATGTAGCCCGAAATGCGCGTGTCCTTGCCGATCAGCACCGTGGCGTCGGGCTGCGTGCGTCGCAGCACGCGCCCGACCGCGTGGCCCAGGCGCAGCGCGAAATCCGGCGTGATCGGGGCCTGCCCCACGGTGCCACGAATGCCATCGGTGCCAAAGTACTGTCGGCTCATGCCCAAGCTCCCTCCTTAGAAAGAAAAACGGCGCTTGCGCCCGCAGGGCAAGCGCCAGCAGCTATGATTTTAATAGTGTCTGGCGGGCCTGGCGCCACACCGCCAGCGCCTGCACGGTTTCGCGCACATCATGCACGCGCACGATGCGGGCGCCGCGCTCGACCGCCAGCAACGCCGCCGCCACACTGCCCAGCACGCGCTCGGCAGGCGGTGGCGGCGCCGGCGCATCGCCCTGCAGTGCTGCGCCGATGCTGGACTTGCGCGACCAGCCGACCAGCAGCGGCCAGCCCGCCGCCAGCAGCTCGCGCTGGCGCGCCAGCAGGCTGAAGTTCTGCGCCACGGTCTTGCCGAAGCCGATGCCCGGGTCCACCACGATGCGGGTCCTGTCGACGCCCAGCGCTTGCAGGCCCTGCGCCGCATGCTCCAGAAACGAGAGCACCTGGGGCGGCGCGTCGCCCTCCATGGGGGCGGTCTGCATGCTGCGCGGCTCGCCATGCATGTGCATCAGCACGATGCCGCAGGACGGGTGGCGCGCCACGAGCTGGGCCGCGCCGGGCTGGCGCAGCGCCCAGACGTCGTTGACGATGTCCACGCCCAGATCCAGCGCGGCCTGCATGACCTCGGGTTTGTAGGTGTCGATCGACACCGGCACGCCCAGCTGCACGGCACCGCGCAACACGGGCAGCACGCGCGCCAGCTCTTCGGCCAGCGGCAGCGGCGGGCTGCCGGGGCGGGTCGATTCGCCGCCGATGTCCAGCAGCTGCGCCCCGTCCTTCAGCAGGCGCTCGCAGTGGCGCAGGGCCGAGGCGGCGTCCGGGTGCTGGCCGCCGTCGGCAAACGAGTCGGGCGTGACGTTGACGATGCCCATCACCCGCGGCTCGGCCAGGTCGATGCGAAAGCGGCTGGTCTGCCAGATCATGCGACGTCAGTAGAAACGGGGCGGCGGCCCCGTAGAAGCCAGAAAATCCTGAACCTCCCTACGCGGAGGATGCAAAGCATTCGCAGAGAACGCAGAAAAACCTGGATGGGCGGTTCTTTTGCGTCTTTGGCGCAAGCTTTGCGTCCTTGACGTACGGGGGTTCGACGGGTTCGTCAGCGGCCCAATCAGGCTGCTGTCGGTGCCGGATCGGCCGGCTTGGCTTCGGCCGGGGTGCCGCCGGTGCCGCCCGAGGGCGGCGTGCGTGGCGTGAAGTCCTTGGGCGGACGCGGCTCGCGCCCGGCCATGATGTCGTCGAGCTGCTCGCCGTCGATGGTTTCCCATTCCAGCAGCGCCTTGGCCATGGCGTGCATCTTGTCCTGGTTGTCCTCGATCAGCTTGCGCGCCAGCGCGTACTGCTCGTCGATGATGCGACGCACCTCGGCATCGACCTTCTGCATGGTCTCTTCCGAGATGTTGGTGGTCTTGGTGACGCTGCGGCCCAGGAACACCTCGCCCTCGTTTTCGGCATACACCATGGGCCCCATGGCCTCGCTCATGCCGTAACGCATCACCATGTCGCGCGCGATCTGGGTGGCGCGCTCGAAGTCGTTGCTGGCGCCGGTGGTCATCTGGTTCATGAACACCTCTTCCGCGATGCGGCCACCGAACAGCATGCTGATCTGGTTCAGCATGTACTGCTTGTCGTAGCTGTAGCGGTCGTTCTCGGGCAGGCTCATGGTCACGCCCAGCGCCCGGCCGCGCGGGATGATGGTGACCTTGTGCACCGGGTCGCACTTGGGCAGCAGCTTGCCGATCAGGGCGTGGCCGCTCTCGTGGTAGGCGGTGTTGCGGCGCTCCTCTTCGGGCATGACCATGCTCTTGCGCTCGGGGCCCATCAGGATCTTGTCCTTGGCCTTTTCGAAGTCCTGCAT
>JADLIA010000175.1 GCA_020848515.1 Rubrivivax sp.
CAGGCCGACTCGTTCCTGGGCAGCCTGGACAGCCGCCGCACGCCCCTCGATCGTCATTGACCCCCACAGATCCACACGGTCGCGGCGGTCGAAAGACAGGCATCCGTGCCAGGTGCCCGAGGCGCCAAGCACACGGCCAGCCTGGGCAACGACCGACGGCTGCCGGGGCGGTCCAGGTGGCTCAGGTGGCCAGCCGGATGAAATGCTCGCGGTAGTGCTCCAGCTCGTCGATCGACTCGTGCACGTCGGCCAGCGCGGTGTGCGACTGCTGCTTTCTGAACGCCTCCACCAGTTCCGGCCGCCAGCGGCGCGCCAGCTCCTTGAGGGTGCTGACATCGACGTTGCGGTAATGGAAGAACGCCTCCAGGCGCGGCATGTAGCGCACCAGAAAGCGCCGGTCCTGCCCGATCGAGTTGCCGCACAGTGGCGACACGCCCTTGGACACGTAGCGCGACAGAAACTCGATCAGTTGCGCCTCGGCCTGCGCCTCGGTCAGCGTCGAGGCCTTCACCTTGTCGATCAGCCCGCTGCGGCCATGCGTGCCCTTGTTCCAGGCGTCCATGGCGTTGAGCACGCTGTCGGGCTGATGGATCACCAGCACCGGGCCTTCGATGCGCGGCTCGAGCTGCGGCCCGGTGACGATGACGGCGATCTCGATCAGGCGTTCCTTTTCGGGGTCCAGGCCGGTCATTTCGCAGTCCAGCCAGACCAGGTTCAGATCCGATCTGGCCAGGGCGGGGGCGGTGTCTTGAGGGGTGCAAACGGTGTCGGTCATGGCGCCGATTGTCCACCGCCGGCGCCGGGCCGCCTGCAGGCCGGTCCTTGCCGTCGGCGGCTACACCCTAAACTTCGCTGTCCTGCGCCGTCCTCCCCACCCCGTCCGTGTTGAACCCAACGCCCTCGCCCGCCCTCCTCACCACCCTGGTGTTCAGTCTTGCGCTGCTGCTGTACGTGGCGGTCAAGTTCTGGCTGGCCTCGCGCCAGATGCGCGCCGTGGCGGCCCACCGGGCCGCCGTGCCGGCCGAGTTTGCCGGCACCATCGGGCTGGCGGCGCACCAGCGCGCGGCCGACTACACCATCGCCAAGCTGCGCTTCGGCCTGCTGGAGCTGCTGCTGGCCGCCGCCGTGCTGCTGGGCTGGACGCTGCTGGGCGGGCTGGACGCGCTCAACGGCGCCCTGCTCGGCGCCGTGGGGCCGCGCCCGCTGGCGCAGCCGCTGGCGCTGCTGGTGGTGTTCGCCCTCATCAACGGCGCCATCGATATCCCGGGCGCGCTCTACCACACCTTCGTGATCGAGCAGCGCTTTGGTTTCAACACCATGAGCTGGCGCCTGTGGTTGATCGACCTGCTCAAGACCGCCCTGGTCAGCACGGTCATCGGCGTGCCGCTGGCCGCCCTGGTGCTGTGGCTGATGCAGGCCACGGGGACGCTGTGGTGGCTGTGGACCTGGGGCGCCTGGATGGGCTTCAGCCTGCTGATGCTGGTGCTCTACCCGACCGTCATCGCGCCGCTGTTCAACCGTTTCGAGCCGCTGCGCGACGACGCGCTGACCGAGCGCGTGACCCGGCTCATGGCGCGCTGCGGCTTTGCCGCCCAGGGCCTGTTCGTGATGGACGGCAGCCGACGCAGCGCGCACGCCAACGCCTATTTCACCGGCTTCGGCGCCGCCAAGCGCGTGGTGTTCTTCGACACCCTGCTGCAGCAGCTCAGCCCGCCCGAGGTGGAGGCGGTGCTGGCGCACGAGCTGGGTCACTTCCGGCACCGCCACATCGTCAAGCGCATCGCCGTGCTGTTTGCGGTCAGCCTGGCGGGGCTGGCGCTGCTGGGCTGGCTGGCCGAGCGGCCGTGGTTCTACAGCGGCCTGGGCGTGACGCCCAACCTGCCGCCGCAGATGGGCGGCGCGGTGCCCAACCACGCGCTGGCGCTGCTGCTGTTCATGCTGGTGGTGCCGGTGTTCAGCTTCTTCCTGTCGCCGCTGATGGCGGCGCTGTCGCGCCGCCACGAGTTCGAGGCCGACGCCTACGCCGTCCGCCAGGCCAGCGCGCAGGACCTGGGCAATGCCCTGGTCAAGCTCTACAAGGACAACGCCAGCACGCTGACGCCCGACCCGCTGTACGTGCGCTTTTACTACTCGCACCCGCCGGCCAGCGAACGCATCGCCCGCCTGGGTGCCCGGGTGCTGCCGGTGTGAGCGCTGCCAGCCGGCGCGTGCGCCTCATGCCCAATCGGGCGCTGGGGCTTGCCCATCAAGCGCCAGCAGCTATTATTTTCATAGTTTCCGACGCCCGTCGCGGTGCCGGCCCGAACGCATGAGCCGCGCCCGCCCACCGTCGGCCCCGCGCACCGCCGCGCCAGCGCTGCACGACGGCCTGGTGGTGGCCAGCCACGGCCGCCACTGCGTGGTCGAGCTGCCGGCGGGCGAGCGCGTGATCTGCCACCCGCGTGGCAAGAAGCTGGGCGTGGTGGTGGGCGATCGGGTGCGCTGGCGGCCCTCGCACGACGAGGGCACGGTCGAGCAGATCGCGCCACGGCGCAACCTGCTTTACCGGCAGGACGCCGTGCGCACCAAGAGCTTTGCCGCCAATCTGGACCAGGTGCTGATCCTGCTGGCGGCCGAGCCGGAATATTCCGAACACCAGCTGGCGCGCGCCCTGATCGCCTGCGAGGCGGCCGACATCGAACCGCTGATCGCCCTCAACAAGGCCGACCTGGCGGCGCCGTTCGAGCGCGCCTGGCAGCGCCTGGCGCCCTACCGCGCCATGGGCTATGCGGTGCTGCCGCTGGCCGCCCGGCCGCAGGGCGGCGCGGCGCCCGTCGACGACGGCCTGGCCGCGCTGGCCCAGCGCCTGCAAGCCCGCACGACGCTGGTGCTGGGCCCTTCGGGCGCGGGCAAGAGCACCCTGATCAACCGCCTGGTGCCGGGGGCCGCGGCGCAGACGGGCGAGATCTCGCAGGCGCTGGGCAGCGGCCGCCACACCACCACCACCACCACCTGGTACTGGCTGGACGCGGCGCGCCGCAGCGCGCTGATCGACTCGCCGGGCTTCCAGGAATTCGGCCTGCACCACATCGACCCGATGCAGCTGGCGGCCTACATGCCCGACCTGCGCCCGCATGTGGCGGCGTGCCGGTTCTACAACTGCACCCATTTGCACGAACCGGGCTGCGGCGTGCGGGCGGCCCAGGGTTTTGACACTGAATCGGGCTCTGGCGCCCAGGGGATCAGCGCCAGCCGCTACAAAATCTACAGCGACCTGTTTGCCGAGCTGCGCTCCGGCGCCTGACGCCGCGGCGCGCCGGGGCTCAGCGCGGCGGTGCCACCAGGTCCATGCGGCGGCGCAGGCGCGCAGCGTCCTCGGGGCGTCCGGCCTGTTGCGCCAGGCGCTGCTGCACGCCCAGCCAGGCCAGCAGCGGGCGGCGCCAGCCCTGCTGCGACGCGGTGTCGACCGCCTGCGCCACCACGGCCGGGCTGGCTCGGCCCTGACGCAGCAGCACGCCGGCGGCGATCAGGCGCGCCAGCGGGTCGTCGATGGCGGCCACGGCATCGCCCCCGGCAGCGATGGCGCGGTGCGGCGGCGGCAGCAGCGACGCCTGGGCCGCAGCAGCCTGGCCGGCCAGATAGTCGGCGTAAGCGCGCTCGGGCTCGCCCGCGTCCGCGCGCAGTGGCTCGAACCCGGCGCAGGGCGCCAGCTCCAGGCTGGCCACACGCGTCGCGCAGCGCGTCAGCTCGACGCGCGCCACCAGCTCGGAGCGGCCGGTGCGCGCCACCTCGGCGCGCGCCAGCTCGAATTCGCGCGCCTCGACGCGCGCATCGCCGCGCAGGGCGGCTTCGGCAAAGCGCTCCACATGGCCCACCGCCTGGATGTTCCAGTCAGGCACTTTCTGGCCGCCAGCGCAGGCCCACAAAGCGCTGGAAGCTATCACGAAGATAGCACTGTGCAGACCACGCCAGGCGTTCATGGCAAACGGACCTCCTGCTGACGGGGCGCGAACGGCCATTTGCGGTTCAGTTCCGTGATCAGCGCGTCCACCTTGCGCAGGCTGGACTCGACGTCGGCGCGCAGCGCGCCCAGGTCGGTGCTGGCCTCGCGCGCATTGGCGGCCACGCCCTGCACCTCGGTCAGCACGGCATCGACCTTGACCATGCTCTGGCGCAGCTCCTGCAGCAGCGCGCCCAGCTGCCGCACCGCCACCTGCGCGTCGGTCATCAGGCCGTCCTGGCCCAGCACCTGGCGGTCGGCGCGCTGCACCACGCTGTCGACGCGCTGCGCCACCGCGTCGAGCCGGCGGACCAGCTGCGTGGTCTGTCCCAGCAGCTCGCTCACGCGCCGTGCATCGGCTTCGTTGCCGGTGACGGCCGCCATCAGCCCACCCTGGCTGCTGTTCAGGCGCTGGGTGAAGCGCTGCACCTCGCCCAGCGTGGCGTAGAGCGCCGACTCCTCGCCGGTCAGGCGATTGAGGTTGAGCAGCACGTCGCGCGCGTCGGCCACCATCTTGGGGATTTCGGCCGACACGTCGCCGCGCAGCACGATGCGCTCGGCCCCCGGTGGCAGCGGCGGGTCGTCCAAAATGCCGCTGAAGGCGCGCAGGCGCGCGGCCCCGACCAGGCCCTTTTCCAGCGTGAAGACGCTGGAGGTGCGCAGCCAGCGCGCCGATTTGACCGGTACATCCACATGGATGCGCACCGTGCCCTGATCGGCCAGCTCGATGCGGCTGACGCGGCCGATCGGAAAGCCGGAAAAGCTCATGTCCATGCCCACCACCACGCCTTCGGAGTCGTCGGCGCTCAGGTACAGCGTCTGCGTCTCCTCGAAGGCGCCGCGCACCCACATCAGGTACAGCACGGCGGCACCCACCAGCAGCGCCATGAACAGCAACAGCAGCACCGCCCGCCGCTCCAGACTGCGCAGCGGCACGCGCGCCACCTGCGCCACGGCGTCGGGCGCGTCGGCCGGGGCGGCGGAGGGTTCAGTGGAGGTCATGGCGGCTCAATAGTAATTGCCGATCAGCGAGGCGACTTCGATCACCAGCATCAGCACCGACATCTGCACCAGCCCCTGCAGCTCGACGCTGGTGCGCGAGCCGCGGTGCGGGATGTCGCGCAGCGCATTGGCCACCGGCAGCAGCGCCACCGCCAGCGCGAACAGCAGCGTCTTCATGCTGAAGATCATCGACACCACCGGGTTGAAGATAGTGCCCACCGCGTGGTTGTACGACGGCAGCCCCGCCAGCGTGAAGCCGTGCACCGCCACATAGGCCAGCAGCAGCGAAATCAGGCAGCTCAGCAGCGCCAGCAGCAGCACGGCAAACATGCCGGCCAGCACGCGCGGCAGCACCTCGTGGCTGAGCGGCTCGCAGCCGCGTGCGCGCAGCGCCTCCAGGGCGCCGCCGCGGCGCAGCTTGTAGAGCTCCGAGCCACCCGGAATGGTGTACTCCACAGCCACGAACAAGGCCGCGATGAGCGGAATCAGCTCCAGCACCAGCACCCGCACCACGGCGTCCAGCGCGTACTGGGTCAGGCCGTAGGAGAAAGCGGTGACCACCAGGATGCGGATCAGCACCACGTTGAACAGTGCCATCAGTGTGGTGAAGCCCGGCAGACCCGGCCCGGCGGCCTGCCAGATGTGACGCAGCACGGCCGAGCGCGCCTCGGGCCCGTAGCTGGAAGGCGAAAACGCCAGCACCGCCACCTGGGCGCCGGTGAACAGCACCTTCCACCAACCCAGCAGCCAGCGCAGCAGCCCCTGCCCCAGCCCGGCCAGCCAGCCGTACAAGGAAAACCCGGCGCTCATGGCCCGCATGATACCCACGCCGCCCCCTCGCCGACCGCCTGCCCGCGGGGCCCGGCGGCGTGTCGCCGGCAGCGTGTCGCGCACGCGACGCGAGGGGCGCAAACGGCTCACCCACGCCCTGCGTTTTAGGGGCTGCACACCATGCAACGGGCGCGCGGTTGCGCTATATTGCAGTGCAACACAGGGGTTACAACTCAGCCTATGCTCTACCAGATCTATGAAGCGCAGCGCTCGCTGCTCGAGCCCTTCGCCGACATGGCCGATGCGGCCTCCAAGCTCTACGGCAACCGCCACACCCTGCTGGGCCAGATGCCGATGGCGCAGCGCGTGTCGGCCGGTTTTGCGCTGTTTCACCGCCTGGGCAAGGACTACGAAAAACCCGAATTCGGCATCCGCACCGTCGACGTCGACGGCGTGTCGGTGGCGATCGACGAACGCATCGAGATCGACAAGCCCTTCTGCGAGCTGCGCCGCTTCAAGCGCTTTTCGGACGACCCGCCGACGCTGGACAAGCTCAAGCGCCAGCCGCCGGTGCTGATCGTCGCCCCGCTGTCGGGCCACTACGCCACCCTGCTGCGCGACACCGTGCGCACCATGCTGGAGGGCCACAAGGTCTACATCACCGACTGGAAGAACGCGCGCATGGTGCCGCTGTCGGAGGGCGAATTCCACCTCGACGACTACGTCAACTACGTGCAGGAGTTCATCCGCCACCTGCAGCGCAACTACGGCAACTGCCACGTCATCAGCGTCTGCCAGCCCACCGTGCCGACGCTGGCGGCGGTGTCGCTGATGGCCTCGCGCGGCGAGAAGACCCCCATCACCATGACCATGATGGGTGGCCCGATCGACGCCCGCAAATCGCCCACCGCGGTGGACGATCTGGCGGTCAAGCGCAGCTTCGAGTGGTTCGAGAACAACGTCATCTACCGCGTGCCGCCCAACTACCCTGGCGCCGGGCGCCGCGTGTACCCGGGCTTCCTGCAGCACGCCGGCTTCATCGCCATGAACCCGGACCGCCACGCCAGCAGCCACTACGACTACTTCCGCGACCTGATCAAGGGCGATCTGTCCAGCGCCGACACGCACCGCAAGTTCTACGACGAGTACAACGCCGTGCTCGACATGGACGCCCCTTACTACCTGGAAACCATCCAGACCGTGTTCCAGGACTTCAAGCTGGTCAACGGCACCTGGGACGTGCGCTCGCCCGAGGGCAAGCTCGAGCGCGTGCGCCCGCAGGACATCACCGCCACCTGCCTGCTGACGGTCGAGGGCGAGCTCGACGACATCTCCGGCGTCGGACAGACCAAGGCCGCGCACCGCCTGTGCAAGGGCATTGCGCGCCGCGAGGGCGACCACATGGAGATCGAAGGCGCCGGCCACTACGGCATCTTCAGCGGGCGCCGCTGGCGCACCGTGGTCTATCCGCAGATCAAGGCCTTCATCGGTGAATTCCATGCCCTGTCGGGACTGCCGCCGGTATTCGCGCCGGCCTGCTCGCCGGCGTCTCAGCCCGAGCCGGCACCGACCCAGCGCAAGCTGAACGGCCAGCGCCCCCCGGCCAAGGCGCCCCGGCAGGCTGGTCAGGGGGCCGCCGTGCCACCGGCCCCGCGCCCACGTGCCGCAGCCCTGCCGGCGGCCAGCGCCACCGCCGCCGGCCGGCGCGGCAAGAGTGCCCGTGTCGGCTGAACACCGGCTGCGCCCTGCCCAAGACGCCCGCCCTGGCGGGCGTTGTCGTTTGCGGCGCACCCGCCCATGAGCGCACCCCCCGCCCCCGCCGACGATCTGGCCGCCCGCCTGCTGGACGCGCTGCCGCAGACGCAGTGCACGCGCTGCGGCTTCCCCGACTGTGCCGCCTACGCCCGGGCCATGGCCCGTGGCGAAGCGCCGGTCAACCGCTGCCCGCCGGGTGGCGCCGAAGGCGTGGCGCGGCTGGCGGCCCTCAGCGCTCAGCCGGTGCAGGCGCTGGATCCATCGTGTGGCAGCGAAGGCCCGCGCGGCGTGGCCTGGATCGATGAAGACTGGTGCATCGGCTGCACGCTGTGCATCCAGGCCTGCCCGGTGGACTGCATCCTGGGCAGCCACAAGCGCATGCACACGGTGATCGAGGCCGAATGCACCGGCTGCGAACTGTGCGTGCCGGCCTGCCCGGTGGATTGCATCCACATGGACAACGTCAGCGGCAGCCGCACCGGCTGGGCCGCCTGGAGTGCGGAACAGGCCCAGGCGGCCCGCAAGCGCTATGAATTCACGAGCTGGCGCCGCAGGCAGGACAAGGGCAAAAGCCGGATTTCATCAGAATCTTCGAGCACCGCGCCAGACGGTGCCCCGGCCCTGCCCCCGGCCGCACCGGGGGGCGAGGCCGCCGAGGCCGAGCGCAAGCGCCG
>JADLIA010000176.1 GCA_020848515.1 Rubrivivax sp.
CAGCAGCGGTGCTGGCAGGTGCATAGCGCCTTCACCCAGAAGGTGAAGGCTCCCAAGTGGCGCAAGATCAGCGTTCATGCGGCATTCCCAAGGGTTGCAAGCGGTCAACTGCGGTTTCTAGGTTCAATAGTGCTTGCGCAAGTCCATGCCGGCATACAGCTGACCCACCTGCGCCTCGTAGCCGTTGAACAGCAGCGTCTTGCGCTTTCTGGCGAACAGGCCGTCTTCGCCGATGCGCCGCTCGGTGGCCTGGCTCCAGCGCGGGTGGTCCACCTCGGGGTTGACGTTGGAATAGAAGCCATACTCGTTGGCGGCGGCCTTGTTCCAGGCGGTGCGCGGCTCGTGCTCGACGAAGCGGAGGGCAACGATCGACTTGGCGGACTTGAAGCCGTACTTCCAGGGCACCACCAGCCGCAGCGGCGCACCGTTTTGCGGCGGCAGCAGCTCGCCGTACAGGCCGAAGGCCAGCAGCGTCAGCGGGTGCTGCGCCTCGTCCAGGCGCAGGCCCTCGGTGTAGGGCCAGTCCAGCACGCTGCCGCGCACGCCGGGCATGACCTCGCGGTCGGCCAGGGTGACGAACTCGATATATTTCGCGCTGCCCATCGGCTGCACGCGCTCGATCAGCCGGCCGAGCGAATAGCCGACCCAGGGAATCACCATCGACCAGCCCTCGACGCAGCGCAGGCGGTAGATGCGCTCTTCCATCGGCGCGAGCCGGAGCAGCTCTTCCAGCGTCAGGCGGCCGGGCTTGTGCACCAGGCCCTCGATGCGCACCGACCAGGGGTCGGTCCGCAACCGCTGCGCCTGACGCACCGGGTCCCCCTTGTCGGTGCCGAATTCGTAGAAGTTGTTGTAGCTGCTGACGTCGTCGTAGGCGGTCAGCCGCTCCATCGTGACCGCGCCGGGCAGCGCCGAGCGCGCGCCGGGCAGCGCCGCCCGCTTGCCGGGCCGCGCCGTCTGCGCCAGCGCCTCGCGTGCCGCCCACGGTGCCAGCGCCGCGCCGGCCGCGCCGGCCGCCCAGGCCTGCAGCAGGGCGCGCCGGCCCTGGTAGAACGCGCGCGGCGTGACCGGGTTGCCGCGCGGCGGCTGGAAAGCGTCTCGGTCGGATCGGATGAGCATCGCCGTTCACTCCTGAAACAAGAGCTGCTCGCGCATGCCAGGCGCGGCCTGGCGTTCAAAGTGAGCCGTAACTGTGCAGGCCCGACAGGAACATGTTGACGCCGATGAAGGCGAAGGTGGTCACCGCCAGCCCGGCCAGCGCCCACCACGAGGCCACGGTGCCGCGCAGGCCCTTCATCAGCCGCATGTGCAGCCAGGCGGCGTAGTTCAGCCAGACGATCAGGGCCCAGGTTTCCTTCGGGTCCCAGCTCCAGTAGCCGCCCCAGGCCTCGGCGGCCCACAGCGCGCCCAGCACGGTGGCGATGGTGAAGAAGGCAAAGCCGACCGCGATGGACTTGTACATCACGTCGTCCAGCACCTCGAAGCTGGGCAGGCGTGCGGCGATGCGCCGGCGCCCCAGCAGGATAGTGCCGACGATCAGCGCCGCCACCAGCGCGTAGCCGAGCCAGTAGCTGCCGCCGGCCTCGCCCACGCCGCGCTGACGGAAGGCGATCGGCACGAAGCACAGCGCGATGCCGAACACCCAGATCGGCGCCAGCTTGTACCAGCGCGTCTCCTCGGCCTGCTGCTTGATCAGGTAGGCAAAGCCCAGCATGGCGGCCAGCGCGAAGGTGCCGTAGCCGATGAAGTTGGCCGGCACGTGCAGCTTCATCCACCAGCTTTGCAGCGCCGGGATCAGCGGCTGGATCTCGTGCGCCTCGCGCACCAGCGTGTACCACAGCAGAAAGCCGACCGCCGCGCTGACCACCAGCATGACGAAGGCGCCCATGGCGCGGGTGCGGTACTGCGACTCGTAGTAGAGGTAGAACAGCGCCGTCATCCAGCAGAACATGACGAACACTTCGTACAGGTTGCTGACCGGGATGTGGCCGATGTCCGGCCCCATTTGGTGGCCTTCGTACCAGCGCACCAGGGTGCCCACCAGCGCCAGCGTCACCGCCACCCACAGCAGCTTGCTGCCGATGCCCTCCAGTGCCTCGCTCTGGCCACGCGAGAACATGCCGAGCCAGTAGAACACCGTGCTCATGAAGAAGATCATGCTCATCCACAGGATGGCCGACTGGCTGGACAGGAAGTACTTGAGCCAGAACACCGAATCGGCACGCCGCAAGTCGCCGCCATAGGAGACGACGGCCAGCAGCGACAGCCCCGCCACCACCAGCATCAGCGTGCGCAGCGGGCGCCAGAACCAGCCCAGGCCGATCAGCACCGGGGCGGTGCCGGCCAGAATCCACTTTTCGTACACGTCCATCGACGCGTGGTAGCGCTGGAACGCGAACAGCGCGCCCGCCAGCACCAGCAGCGCGAACAGCCAGTCGCCCCAGGTGCGGCGCGCGAAAAAGCCCCCGTCCAGGGTGACGCTGGTGGGGTTGGCGGTGGCCACGGAAGTGTTCATAGCTCGGACTCCCTGCGCAGCAGCCTGCGCTGCCACTGTTCAAACTCGCGGTCGACGTCCAGCAGCTTGCGGTTGGACGACAGCGCCATGCTGGCCTGCGCGCCCGCGCCGCGCGGCGCCAGCCACACCCACAGGCGTCGCTCGCGCACATACAGCATGGCGAAAACGCCCAGGATCAGCAACAGGCAGCCCAGAT
The DNA here is from genome assembly GCA_020848515.1 of Rubrivivax sp. GTDB lineage: Bacteria > Pseudomonadota > Gammaproteobacteria > Burkholderiales > Burkholderiaceae_C > Ottowia. Next base: position 2,712 of record JADLIA010000176.1, read on the forward strand.
AGACCACATTCTTGCCTGGGGCTCGCGCCACCTGGAACACGCTGGCCTGCACCTGCTCGAAACCGGTCAGCTCGAACGCCACCGGCGCCGGGTACAGCGGCGCGTCCGACAGCGCCAGCACCGCCTGCGTCATGAAGCGCCGGCTGGCTTCGGACTCGGTCAGCGGCGGCTTGCCCTGGGCCTGGCGCGCCAGGTCGTTGAGCTCCAGCAGGCTGCCGTTGAGGATGCGCAGCAGCACCTCGGCGGCGCGTTCGCGCTCGCTTTCGGGCACCGCCGTCTCGATGAAGTCCGACACCGCCTGCAGACCGCCGGTGGTGCGGCCATTGACGGCTTCGGCGCCGGCAAACAGCCCCAGCGCGCGGCTGGCCGACTGCGCCAACTGCTCCACCAGTTCGGGGCGCTGCGGGTCGACCGCCTTGCGCACGTAGCGGCGCACCGCCTGCTCGCGCTGGGCCGCGTCCTGCAGCGCGCCGCGCAGGCGCACGAAGCCATCGATGGCGCCGTCCTCGTCGGCCGGCACGCGCAGGTAGCGAAAGCCCTCGGCCTGGCTGGCGCGCACGCCCAGCAGGAACACCGCGCCACCGTCGCCCATGTCGACCGGCAGCATGTAGTTGTGGAATTCGTTGGCCTGGCCGGCCGCGTCGCGCAGCTTGTAGGTGATGCTGGGGCCGATGTTGCGCAGCTCGCGCTGCGTCACCGTCTTGTCGGCCGCGCCCAGCCGCTGCGTCAGCGCCTGACCCAGGTCGACCTTGCGCACGTCGGCGCCCGAGCCCCTGGCGCCTTCGCTGAGGTTTTCGACGTTGATCACGCGCAGCGCCGTGTATTCCAGCGTCAGCTTGTCGCTGCCGTTGGTGATCTGGGCGTTGCCGCCGATGGTGCCCTCGACCTCGAACGCCTTGGCCGCGCCGTTCATGGGCACGGCGCGCAGCTTGACGCGCGAGCCGCCGTCGTCGAAGCTGCTCTGGTAGATCTGCACGCCCTTGTAGCTGGCCGGGTGGTTGACCTCGACGCGCGCCGGCTGCGTCTGGCCGGTGGCCTTGTCGTGGATCACGATCTCGCTGGCGAACAGCTTGGGCATGCCGGTGGCGTAGTACTCGACGATGAACTTCTTCAGCTCGACCGCGAACGGCAGCTCCTGCAGCAGCACGCCGTCGGACTGGCTGAGGATGGCGGTGGACGACATCGTGCCCTCCGACACCACCAGGTTGCCGCGGAACGCCGGGTTGGTTTCGGGCAGGCGGTGTTCGGGCCGCACCTGGGACACCAGGCCGCCGCCGCTGTAGACGCTCTTGCCGCCCAGCCAGGTCATGGCGCGCACGAACAGGTCGCCGTCGAACAGCCCGCCCAGGCAGATCAGCACGATGGCGCTGTGCGCCGCGATGTAGCCGATCTTGTTGGCGGCGCCGGCCTTGGCCGCCACCATCCAGCCCTGGCCTTCGGGCGTGTCGCGCGCCTGCAGGCGCACCTTCCAACCGCCGCCGGCCAGTTGCTGGCCGATGCGCCGCGCCGCCACCTCGGGGCTTTCGTCCAGCTCGCCCTCGGCCTTGTGGTGAAAGGCCTGCAGGCTCTGGTGGCGGATGTTTTCCTTGTAGCTGCGAATGTCGGCCAGAAACTTGGGCGTGTTGCGCAGCACGCACAGGCTGGTGCTGACGACCAGAAAGGCCAGGATCAGCAGGAACCACCAGGCGCTGTAGACGGCGTTGAGCTGGAGCTTGAGGAACAGCTCGGCCCAGAACGGCCCGAACTGGTTGACGTAGTTGGGCGCCGGCTCGTGCTGCTTGATGACGGTGCCGATCACCGAGGCGATGCAGATGACGGTGAGCAGCGCGATGGCAAAGCGCATCGACGACAGCAGCTCGACGCTGGCGCGCCAGGCGGCCGAGCCATGTCGGGGTTGGTAGCCGTGGGTGCTGTGGGAGGCGGTCATGCAAGGGGTGGCGGCGGCGGCCATGCCGTCCGGCGTCGGGCCATCAGGGCTGGAGTCGATCTGGGGCGCCGGGTTCCACCGACACGGTGATTATCTTGACTTGGGTCACGATCGGCGGCCAGGAAAACAAAAGCCGCGCCCGGGGCATGGACGCGGCTTGGCGCACGGGCAGGCCGGGCCGGCGCTCAGCGCAGGCCGGCGATGTAGTCGGACACGGCCTTGATCTCGCGGTCGTTCATCTTGGCGGCCACGCCCTGCATGACGGCGTTGTTGGCGCGCGTGCCGTCGCGGAAGGCCACCATCTGCTTGACCGTGTAGTCGGTGTGCTGCCCCGACAGGCGCGGGTATTGCGACGGGATGCCGGCGCCATTGGGGCTGTGGCAGCCGGCGCAGGCTGGGATGTGGCGGTCCGGAATGCCGCCGCGGAAGATGCGCTCGCCGGTCAGCACCAGGTCCTTGTCGCTGGCGGCGCCGGGCTTGGCCTTCTGCGCGGCCAGCCACCACGAGATGTTGCGCGCGTCGTCCTCGCTCAGCATGGCGGCAAAGCCCTGCATCACCGGGTCCTTGCGCGCGCCGCTCTTGAATTCCAGCAGCTGCTTGAGGGTGTATTCCGGGTGCTGCTGGGCCAGGCTGGGCTGCAGCGGCACGGTGGAATTGCCGTCGGCCGCATGGCAGGCCACGCACACGGTGGCGTAGCTGGCCGCGCCCTTGGCCAGATCGACCTTGGGCGCCGCGGGTGCGTCGGCCGCCGAGGCGGTGGCGGCCAGCAGGGAGGCGGTAAGCAGGGCGGCAAGCGATTTCATGGGACGCATCGTCTTGTGGGATGGGGTTGTCACGGGGCGTGAATCCGGGCGATTCTACAATGCCCCCACCCGCCATTCCTTGATCCAGGCCGCCCCGGCGCCCACATGGCGCGGCCCCTCGCATGACCGCCCGCCCTGCCCCAGCCCCCGCCGCCGCCGCCGCCCGCCCCGATGCTGCCACCCCAGCCGCGGCGGCGCGCGAGGCGCTGGGCTGGCTGCACACGGCGCGCTTTCTGACCACCGCCGCCCAGCTGCACCAGCTGCCGGCGCTGGCCGTGCCGGAAATCGCCTTCGTCGGCCGCTCCAACGCCGGCAAGTCGACCGCCATCAACACCCTGACGCAGCAGACCCAGCTGGCCTTCGCCTCGCGCAAGCCGGGGCGCACGCAGCACATCAACCTGTTCGCGCTGGGCCGCCAGGGCGGCACCGACGCCGTGCTGGCCGATCTGCCGGGCTACGGCTACGCCGCCGTGCCGCTGGCCGACAAGCAGCGCTGGCAGCGCGTGATGGCCAACTACCTGGTGACGCGCGAGAACCTGGCCGCCGTGGTCATGCTGTGCGACCCGCGCCACGGGCTGCAGGAGCTCGACGAAATCCTGCTCGAAGTGATCCGCCCGCGCGTCGAGCAGGGCCTGCCGTTTCTGATCCTGCTGACCAAGGCCGACAAGCTCAACCGCAGCGAACAGGCCAGGGCGCTGCAGATCGCCCGCCTGCAGGCCGGCGGCGGCAGCGTGATGCTGTTTTCCGCCCCCAAGCGCCAGGGCGTGGAAGACGCCGCGACATGGCTGCGCGCGGTGGTGGACGCCGCCGCCAACCCATCCGACGCCGCCTGAGGCGACGGCTGCGCCGTCACCGGTGGGACGGCCGAGCCTTGCGCCACCGGCACCGCGCGCTCTACCATGGCGCCGACATTCGGGCAAAACCGGCCCCAACGCATGATTGGCGTGCGCCAGCAGCTATCAAACAAGGAGCGCTCAAGATGATCGAAACCTGGCTCGCCGAACTGCCCCACGGCATCACCCTGAGCTGCCGCGGCGCCGGCGCACGCGGGCAGCCGCTGATGCTGTTGCTGCACGGCTTTCCAGAGGCCGCCTTCATTTGGGACGCGCTGATGGCGCATTTCGCGCAGCCCGAACACGGCGGCTTTCGCTGCGTCGCGCCCAACCTGCGCGGCTTCGAGCGGTCCAGCGCGCCGGCGGAAGTGGCCGCCTACAAGCCGGCGCTGATGGTGCAGGACGTGCTGGCGCTGGCCGCCGCCGAGGGGGTGGACGGCCGCATCCACGCCCTGGTGGCGCACGACTGGGGGGGCGCCTTTGCCTGGGCGGCGGCGCATGCGCACCCGGCCCAGGTCGACCACCTGGTGATCATCAACTCGCCCCACCCCGCCACCTTCGCGCGCGAGTTGCAGCGCAGCCCGGAGCAGCAGCAGGCCAGCGCCTACATGAACTTCCTGGCCCGGCCCGACGCCGAGGCGCTGCTGGCCGAGGACGACTACCGCCGCCTGTGGCCGTTCTTCACCTCGATGGGCGCGGGCCCGGAGCGCTTCGGCTGGCTGACCGAGGCCGTGCGCCAGCAGTACCGCGACGTCTGGCGCCATGGCCTGACCGGCGCCTGCAACCTGTACCGCGTCACGCCACTCAAGCCCCCGGCGCCGGGGCAGCGCGGCGTCACCGACATCCCGCAGCCGCCGCCCGAGCGCGTGCGCGTGGAGGTGCCGACCCTGGTGCTGTGGGCGCTGGACGACACCGCGCTGCGTCCCGGCCTGCTGGACGGCCTGGACGCCCACGTGCCGCGCCTGACCGTGCAACGGATGCCCGGCGCCACGCACTGGGTGGTGCACGAGCAGCCGCAGCAAGTGGCCGCGCACATCGGCGCCTTTGTTACTACGAAATAGATAGCTGCTCGCGCAGCCTGGAAGCGCGCCAAATGCCTATTTGGCGTAGGACATTCGCCCATCGCCATCCAACGACCGCGGAGCAGGCCAGGCCAGCGAACGCCGTGGCCGGACCTGCGCCGGCCACTGGCGTTGTCCCCCTCCGGGAGATGGCGCCGAAGGCGACTCAGGGGGTGCGTCCATACACCGACGGCTCGCCCGCCGGCCGCGTCTTGAAGCGCTTGTGCACCCAGTAGTACTGCTCGGGCATGGTGCGGATCCAGTCTTCCAGCCGGCGGTTCATCAGCGCGGTGTCGGCCACCGGGTCGTCGCCCGGGTAGCCGCTCCAGGCCGGGTGCACCTGCACCTCGTAGCCGCCGGGCGTCATGCGGGTGACGGTGGGCACCACGCGCGCGCGCCCCAGCCGCGCCAGCCGCGGCAGCGACGGCACGGTGGCCGCCGGCACGCCGAAGAAGGGCACGAAGACGGATTCCTCCGGCCCCAGGTCCATGTCGGGCAGCAGGTACAGGTAGCGGCCCTCGCGCAGCGACTTGACGACCGGCTTGACACCGTCGCGCCGGTTGATCAGCACCACGTCGCCGAAGCGCTCGCGCCCGGCGCGCACCCAGGCGTCGGTGGCGGCGCCCGACTGCGGGCTGTAGATGCTGCCGCCCTTGGCCACCGCCTGCTGCATGATGGCCGCGCCGCCGGCGTCCATGCCGTAGAAGTGCGGCGCAAACAGCACCGCCGCCTCGGGCCGGCGCAGCTCGTCCACCGCGCCGGTCAGGCGGATGCGCTGGCGCACCACGGCGTCGGGCGCGTGCCAGACCCAGGCGCGGTCGATGAAGGACTGGGCAAAGGCGATGAAGCTGCGGCGCGCCACGTCCATGCGCTCGGCCTCGCTCCAGGCGGGAAAGGCCAGCCGCAGGTTGACCAGCGCGATGTGGCGCCGCCGCCGCGCCAGTGCGAACAGCAGCCGCCCCAGCACGTCGCCCAGCGCGCGCAGCCAGGGCAGCGGCAGCGGCGCCAGCGCGCGCATCAGCCAGACGCCGGGGTGGGTCGTCACGCCGGCTGCTCCCGCGGTTGCTTGTAGCGGCCATAGCCCCACAGGTACTGCGTCGGGCATTCCCGGATCAGGCGCTCCATCTCGCGGTTGATCTGCGCCACCGCGGGCGCCAGCTCGTCCGCCAGCGGCTCGGCCAGGGCGCGGAAGTGCAGGTCGTAGCCCTGCCCGCGCGGCCGCCGTTCGCCCCACACCAGCAGCGGCACGGCGCCGGTCTGCTGGATCAGCCGCGCCGCCAGCGTCATGGTGTAGGCCGGCTGGCCAAAAAACGGGCTCCACAGACCCTGCCCCTCGGGCGGCACCTGGTCGGGCAGCAGGCCGACGGCGCGCCCGGCGCGCAGCGCCTTGATCATCTGGCGCACGCCGGCCAGGGTGGTGGGCGCGGTGTCCAGCCCCTCGCGCCGGCGCGCCGTCTCCACCACCTGCGCCAGCGCCGCCTGGCGCGCCGGACGGTACAGCACGGTGATGGGGCCGTAGCGCGCGTGGTAGCGCTCGGCCAGGCCCTGGGCGGTGATCTCGAAGCAGCCCAAGTGCGGCGTCAGGAACACCACGCCACGGCCGGCGGCGTAGGCGGCGTCCACCAGTTCGGTGCCGTCCCAACGCATGGGCACCGGCGGGCCGAACCACAGGCGCGGCGTCTCCAGCGCCATGCGGCCGGCGTGCGCCACCGCCGGGCGCACCTGGGCAAAGCCGTAGCCGGCCAGCGCCGCGTTGTCGCGCAGCCGGCGCCGGTAGGTGGGCGACGCCAGCCAGCTCAGCCAGCCCAGCGCCGCGCCCAGCGCGTGCAGCAGCGACAGCGGCCAGCGCGCCGCCAGGCGGTACAGGGCAAGCATGGTGGATCCAGTAAAATCGCGCCGTCGCCGAGTTATGGAACTACTTGCAGGGCGACGTTAAACAAGTGCTGCTAAAGCGTTCGCCAGGGCTCCCGACAGTTTGGCAACGCAACGTTCAAACCCGTGGAGTTTATTCAAATGGAACTGGCGAACAGCTTTCTCTTCACCTCCGAATCGGTTTCCGAGGGCCACCCCGACAAGGTCGCCGACCAGATCTCCGACGCCATCCTCGACGCCATCCTGGCCCAGGACGAGCGCTCGCGCGTGGCCGCCGAAACGCTGACCAACACCGGCCTGGTGGTGCTGGCCGGCGAAATCACCACCAACGCCCATGTGGACTACATCCAGGTGGCGCGCGACACCATCGCCCGCATCGGCTACGACAACACCGACTACGGCATCGACTACAAGGGCTGCGCGGTGCTGGTGGCCTACGACAAGCAGAGCAACGACATCGCCCAGGGCGTGGACCACGCGAGCGACGACCACCTGAACACCGGCGCCGGCGACCAAGGCCTGATGTTCGGCTACGCCTGCGACGAGACCGACACCCTGATGCCGGCGCCGATCTACTACGCGCACCGGCTGGTCGAGCGCCAGGCGCAGCTGCGCAAGAGCGGCGCCCTGCCCTTTCTGCGCCCCGACGCCAAGAGCCAGGTGACCATGCGCTACGTCGATGGCAAGCCGCACAGCATCGACACCGTGGTGCTGTCCACCCAGCACAGCCCCGACCAGAGCGAAACCGCCACCAGGATGAAGGCCAGCTTCATCGAAGCCGTGGTCGAGGAAATCATCAAGCCCGTGCTGCCCGCCGAGTGGCTCAAGGACACGCGCTACCTGGTCAACCCCACCGGCCGCTTCGTGGTCGGCGGCCCGCAGGGTGACTGCGGGCTGACCGGGCGCAAGATCATCGTCGACACCTACGGCGGCGCCTGCCCGCACGGCGGCGG
>JADLIA010000177.1 GCA_020848515.1 Rubrivivax sp.
GCGGCAAGCTGTCAAACAGCTCGCCGCTGGCTTCGATCTGGTCGGTTTCGGGTCGCATGCACCGTCAACGCACCATGCCCACGCTGGGCTGTCGGGGTTATCCCAAATCTTCACAAGCTCTCAGTCTTGCCCCGCCTCGCGCGCCCGGCCCCTGGGCGGTGGCTGCGGGCCCAGCCCAAGGTGGGGCAGGATCTTCTCGATCACCGGCCGCTCGAGGATGGCCGCGATGATCTTCAGTTCCCCGCCGCCGCAGTTCGGGCAGTGCTGCATGTCGATGTCAAAGACGCGCTTGAGCAGCCGCGCCCAGCTGATGCAATTTCGGTCGGGCCTGGACCGTCTCGACCTCGCACTCGGCGGGCGCCGCGGCTTCGCTGGCCGGCTCTTGCACCTGCGGCCCCTGCGGCAGCACCAGCGGCCTCAGCTTCGCGTTCGGCGCCAGGACACCATGGAAGCGGATGAAGTGCAGCCGCGGCCGTGGCACCAGGGCGGCGCTGGGCACCGGCGCCGCGCAGCAGGCCGCCGCCGCCACCGGCGGCCGTGCCGGCGCGCTGGCCGAATCCGAGCTGGGCGAGCTGTTCGTCAAGGTGGTGCGCGCGCAGCAATCGCAGGGCAACGAGAACGAGGCCGACGACTTCGCGATGCGTTTCCTCTCGCGCCGCGGCTACGACCGCCGCGCCGCCGTCACCGCGCTGGAGAAGCTGGACGCCCTGGGCGGCGGTGCCGGCGGCGCGCAGTGGCTGAGCACCCACCCGGCGCCGCGCGACCGCGCCGAGCGCATGCGCCGCTGGGCGACGGCCTGAGACGCCGGGGCCGCACGCAGCTGCTAGAGTCGACCGCAGACCCGCGCCGGCCGCCAGCGCACCGCGCGGCACCGCCCTAACGCCAGCAAGGCCCCGCTGCCCTTGCCGCCGGCTGCCTGCAGGAGACCGCACGCGATGGACGAGGACCCGGCCACCACCATGGGCACCACCACAGTCATCGACCCGCCGCCCGGCAGGGCGGGGGCTGCGCCGATCGTCGGGCCGACCGCGGAACCGCAGGAGGCCGGCGCCCTGCTGGCCCTGGGCGCCGCGGCGCTGCTGGCCGCCTGCGGTGGCGGCGAGGGCGACGCCGTGCGCCAGGGCGTGCCGGTGGCGATGCGTCACCCCGAAGCGGCCACCGCCCGGCCCGAGCTGCTGGGCCGCGACCGGCCCGCCACGCCCGAAGGCCGCCAGCGCGCCCAGGCCGCCGCGCGCTTGCCCACCGCCAGCGAGCTGATGGACTGGGCCGAGCGGCAGTTCCCGCAGCTGTTCCCCTCGCACGAGGCCAACCGCGTGCTCGACGGCACGCTGCTCTACCGCCACTACCCGCGCAGCGACAACTACCTGGGTGTGCAGGACGGCACGGTGCTGGTGCTGGGACCGGTCAGCGGCTGGCAGCTGCTGTCGGTGGGCACGCTGGCCGACTTCGCCGCGCAGGTGTTCGCCAGCCCGCTGGCCGGCCCCACCACCGACGCCGAGGCGGCGCGCTTCCTGCTGCACGCGCAGGCCTTCGCCACCGACGCCGACATCGCCGAGTTGCGCCGCGTCGGCTGGGCGGCCTGGCTGGACCAGCAGCTCACCCGCGCGCCGGGCCCCTCGGGCTGGGACTGGCTGGTCAGCCGCGGCTACTCGGCCATCAACGAGCGCGAGTACTTCTTCGCCGAGGCGCCCTGCCAGCACATGTTCTGGCAGCAGATGATGAGCGCGCCCGATGCGCTGCGCCGCCGCTGGGCGTTTGCGCTGTCGGAGATCTTCGTCGTCTCGGCCGCCGGCATCGGCGGCAACACCAACTGGCCCGGCTTCGCCACCACGCGCTTCTGGGACCTGCTGTGCGAGCATGGTTTCGGCAACTACCGCACGCTGCTGGAGGCCATCACGCTGAACCCGGCGATGGGCGGCTTCCTCAACACCCGCGGCAACCAGAAGGAAGACCCGGCCAGCGGCCGCGTGCCCGACGAAAACTACGCGCGCGAGGTGATGCAGCTGTTCTCCATCGGCCTGGTGCAGCTGAACATCGACGGCACGCCGCGGCTGGGCCCGGACGGCCGGCCGCTGGAGACCTACACGCAAAGCGACGTCACCCACCTGGCAAGGGTGTTCACCGGCTACGAGTGCGACTTCTCCGGCCTGAGCGGGCTGCGCAGCCCCAAGCCGCCGCACCCGCAGATCTGGCCGCTGCCGCATGTGCAGCGACCGATGGTGGTGGATGCCTCCCGCCATTCGATGCTGGAAAAGCGCTTCCTGGGCGTCACCATCGCGCCGGGCACGCCGGCGCAGGAATCGCTGCGCATCGCGCTGGACACGCTGTTCAACCACCCCAACGTCGGCCCTTTCCTGGCGCGGCAGCTGATCCAGCGCCTGGTCACCGGCAACCCCTCGGGCGCCTACGTGGCACGGGTGGCGGCGGTGTTCAACCACAACAGCGCGGGCGTGCGCGGCGACCTGGGCAGCGTGCTGCGCGCCATCCTGCTGGACGAAGAGGCGCGCGGGCCGGCCGGCCTGACATCGCCCACCTTCGGCAAGCTGCGCGAGCCGGCGCTGCGCATCGCCCAGTGGGGGCGGACGTTCAAGGTGCGCTCCAAGGCTGGCAGCTGGAAGTACGCCGTCGGCAACTGGGACCCCGAGACCGACCTGCTGCAGCACCCGCTGAACGCGCCCTCGGTGTTCAACTTCTTCCGCCCCGGCTACGTACCGTCGTCCACCGCGATGGCCGCCGCCGGCGCCACGGCGCCGGAGTTCCAGCTCGTCAACGAAAGCTCGGTGGCCGCGTATATCAACTACCTGGAGCAGATCCTGTTCCAGGGCATCTGGGTACGCGCGCCCGAGCTGCCGTACTTCCCCGAGCAGGCCACAGCCACCGACGGCCCCGACATGGCCCCCGACTACAGCGCCGAGCTCGCACTGGTGCAGGATTCGCCCGCGCTGGTGGCGCGGCTGAACCTGCTGCTGTGCGCCAACCAGCTGTCGGCCGCGACGCAGGCGCTGATCGTGCGGGCGCTGGACGCCGACCGGCCCAACGGCTACTGGGAGCCGCAGTACCTGCCCTTCCATGTCGGGCGCGCCATCATGCTGGTGATGTGCTCGGCCGACTACCTGGTGCAGCGATAGGACGAGGAGGCCCGCGATGCATGCCCTGAACCCTGCGCTGCTCGATCGCCGCGCCTTCCTGCGCCGCGGCGGCCAGCTGGCCCTGGCCGGCACCGCGCTGCCGCTGGCGCTGAGCCTCGCCGCACTGGGCGAGGCCGCGGCGATGACCGCCACCGACTACAAGGCACTGGTCTGCGTCTTCCTGTTCGGCGGCAACGACTACGCCAACACCGTGGTCACCTACGACGAGCCCAGCCACGCCGCCTACAGCCGCGCGCGCAGCGGCAGCAACGGCGGCGCCAGCATCGTGCTGGCGCGCGAGGCGCTACAGGCCAGCGTGCTGCGGCCGACCCAGGCGCTGGCCGGCGGGCGCCAGTACGCGCTGCACCCGTCGATGACGGCGCTGGCCGGGCTGTTCAACAGCGGCCAGGCCGCGGTGCAGCTCAACGTCGGCCCGCTGGTGGGCCCCACCACGCGCGCGCAGTTCGAGGCGCGCAGCGTGCCGCTGCCGCCCAAGCTGTTCTCGCACAACGACCAGCAATCCATCTGGCAGGCCAACGAGGCCGAAGGCGCCGCCGCCGGCTGGGGTGGACGCATGGGCGACCTGGCGCTGTCGGCCAACGGCCAGTCCTTGTTCACCTGCATCTCGGTGGCGGGTAACGCCGTGTTCCTGGCCGGCGACCAGGCGCTGCAATACCAGTGCAGCACCGCCGGGCCGATCGCGGTGCGTCCGGCCAGCAACCAGTTTTTCTACCAGCCAGCGCAGCGCGCGCTGTTTGTCGAGCTGCTGCAGCAGGCGCAGCAGCATGTGCTGGCCGAGGAATACACCAAGGTGATGCGCCGCGGCATGGCCGCCGAGACCCGGGTGCGCGCCGCGCTGGCCGAGGTGGCCACACCCTTCCCCGCCGATAACCCGCTGGCCGCACAGCTGCGCATCGTGGCGCGGCTGATCGGCGGGCGCGCCGCGCTGGGCGTGAAGCGGCAGGTGTTCTTCGTCTCGCTCGGCGGCTTCGACCTGCACGACGCGATGGCCGCGCGCCAGCCCGGCCAGCTGCGCCAGGTCAGCGAGGCGATGGCCGCCTTCCACGCCGCCACGCAGGCCCTGGGCGTGGCCGAGCAGGTGTGTGCCTTCACCGCCTCGGACTTCGGCCGCACGCTGTCGTCCAACGGCGACGGCACCGACCACGGCTGGGGCGGCCACCAGCTGCTGGTGGGCGGCGCGGTGCGGGGCCAGGCCTTCTACGGCCAGGCCCCGGCGGTCAGCGTGGGCGACAGCGGCGCCCCGCAGGACCAGGGCCATGTCGGGCGCGGGCGGCTGCTGCCCAGCACCGCGGTGGACCAGTTCGCCGCCACGCTGGCGCGCTGGTTCGGCGTCTCGGCCACCGAGCAGCGCGACATCCTGCCCAACCTGGGCGCCTTCGGCGGCAGCGACTACCCGCTGGACCTGGGCTTCATGCGCGCGTGACGGATTCACGCTCCGCCTGTCGGCCCGTTTGACAGGGCCCAGCGGGCCGCCGGGACGGCGGGCGCGGCAAGTCCTTGTCACGCCGGGGATTACGCGCCGCGGCGGCACGCTGGCCCGTCGCTTGCAGAAGATGCGGCCACCACCCCTCTGCC
>JADLIA010000178.1 GCA_020848515.1 Rubrivivax sp.
CAGCAGGAGCTGGCCTACCTGGTGGGCCTGTCGCGCCAGCGCGTCAACGAAGCGCTGCAATCGCTGTCGGCCCAGCAGCTGCTGCGCATCGAATATGGCGGGCTGCGCATCCTCGATCTGGCCGCGCTGCGGTCAAGGGATTTTTGATCAAATCGGCCTCTATCGCTTTACCAACAAGCGCCAGCAGCTATTATTTGTGTAGTATTCAACACCGCCCATGACCTCCGACCCCGCCCGCTTTCGCCGTGCGCCCCGCCCCGACACCGCCGCCGCCGGCGCGGCGCCGGCGTCGATCCGCCTCAACAAGCGCCTGGCCGATCTGGGGCTGTGTTCGCGCCGCGAAGCCGACGACTGGATCGAGCGCGGCTGGGTGCGCGTCAACGGCCAGGTGGCGGTGATGGGCCTGAAGGTGACCACGGCCGACCAGGTGCGTGTGGACCGGCGCGCCGACGCCGCCCAGGCCGAACGCGTGACCATCCTGCTGCACAAGCCGGTCGGCTACGTCAGCGGCCAGGCCGAAGACGGCCACCAGCCCGCCGTGACCCTGATCCACGCGCGCAGCCATTGGCGCGGCGACGCCAGCCGCACCCGCTTTGCGCCGGCCCAGCTGCGCGGTCTGGCCCCCGCCGGGCGGCTGGACATCGACTCGGTCGGTCTGCTGGTGCTGACCCAGGACGGCCGCGTGGCGCGCCAGTTGATCGGCGAAGACTCGACGATCGACAAGGAATACCTGGTGCGCGTCAGCTACGGCGCGCAGACCGAGAACGTGCAGGCCGCCTTTCCGGCCGCACAGCTGGCGCGCCTGCGCCATGGCCTGAGCCTGGACGGCCAGCCGCTCAAGCCCGCCCAGGTCGACTGGCAAAACCCCGAGCAGCTGCGCTTCGTGCTGCGCGAGGGCAAGAAGCGCCAGATCCGCCGCATGTGCGAGCTGGTCGGCCTGAAGGTCACCGGACTCAAGCGCGTACGCATCGGCCAGGTGCGCCTGGGCGAGCTGCCGGTCGGTCAGTGGCGGTACCTGGGCGCGCACGAGGGCTTCTGACCCCACCGCAGCCAGCCCTTGCCACCATGACCCCGACCCCTCCGCCCGGACCCGACAGGCCAAAGCAGGCCGCGCGAAAGCGGTGGCGCGCGGCCGACCTGCGCGGTGCGGCGCGCCTGGCAACCCAGGCCACGATGGGCGTGACGCGCATCGTCGAAGGCGTGCACCGGTCGGTGCTGGGCACACTCGGCCTGCCCGGCGCGGCCGCACCGGGCCGCACGCGCGGCATCACCGGCATGGTCTACCGCAGCATCCAGGGCGTGACGCTGGGGGTGGACGCCGCGCTGCAGGCCGCGCTGCGGCGGCTCGAACCCTGGCTGGAGCGGGCGCAGGGCGCGCCCGACGAGTCGGCCGAGGCCGAGCGCGATGCCGTGCTGGCGGCGCTGAACGGCGTGCTGGGCGACCGCCTGGCGGCCGACGACAACCCGCTGGCCTTGCCGATGGCCCTGCGCCAGCACGGGCGCGCACTCGAGCTGGCGGCGTTGCACGCGCAAGGCGCGGCCACGGGCCGGGTGCTGCTGCTGATCCATGGCCTGTGCATGAACGACCGCCAATGGCTGCGTTCGGGCCATGACCATGGCGCACACCTGGCGCGAACGCTGGGCTACACCCCCGTCTACCTGCGCTACAATACCGGGCTGCACATCTCGGTCAACGGGCGCGCGCTGGCCCAGCATCTGGAGGCGCTGCTGGCCAGCTGGCCGGTGCCGGTGCAGGAACTCGGCATCCTGGCGCACAGCATGGGCGGGCTGGTGGCGCGCAGCGCCGTGTGGCACGCGACGCAGACCGGCCAACGCTGGCCGGCGCAGCTCAGGCACCTGATCTTTCTAGGCACGCCGCACCACGGCGCACCGCTGGCGCGCGCCGGCCCGTGGGTCGACCTGCTGCTGGCCAGCACCCCGTACAGCCGTCCCTTCACGCGCCTGGGGCACCTGCGCAGCGCCGGCATCAGCGACCTGCGCTACGGCCATGTGCTCGACGCCGACTGGCAGGGCCGTGATCGTTTGGCCCGCAGCCCCGACACCCGCACCCCCGTGCCGCTGCCCGACGGGGTGGCGTGCCACGCCGTGGCCGCCACGCTGGCGGCGCAGCGCAGCCCGCTGGCCGAGCGGCTGGTCGGCGACGGGCTGGTGCCCCTGCGCAGCGCGCTGGGCGCGCACGACAACCCCGCACGCTGCCTGGCCTTTGCCCCCGCCGACCAGTACGTGGTCGCCCAGCGCGGCCACCTGGACCTGCTCAGCGACGCGGCGGTGGCGCGCCAGCTGGTGCGCTGGCTGACGCCGCCGGGCGAGCGCGACCCGGCCACGGCCACCGCCGAGCGCTGAGGCGTCGCCGACTTCGCCTCTGCCACGCGGCGCGCCCTGGATGCGAACGCGATGCAAGGCGGCGTGGCCGGCACCGGAACCTCGGCCCGATCCGAAGACAAAATCGCATTCGGCGCTCTTCAATCCAGCGCCAGCAGCTACTTTTTCAATAGCGATTCTGCCCCCGTGGCGCACCATCGGCTTGAAAATCCGCCCCGCAACCCCAGTTGCGGCACGGCGCGCCGCATTGACCGACGCGAACGAAGCGCGCTGCACCTCCCGTTGTTTCACCCATGAACGGCTATCCCGCACCATGAGCACCCAAACCCATGCCTTCCAGGCCGAAGTGGCCAACCTGCTGCACCTGGTCACCCATTCGCTGTACTCCAACAAGGAAATCTTCCTGCGCGAGCTGATTTCCAACGCCTCCGACGCCTGCGACAAGCTGCGCTTCGAGGCGCTGGCCGACAGCAGCCTGTACGGCGACCAACCCGAGCTGCGCGTGCGCGTGGCGTTCGACAGGAACGCCCGCACGCTGAGCATCAGCGACACCGGCGTCGGCATGAGCGAGCAGGAGACCATCGAACATCTGGGCACCATCGCCAAGAGCGGCACGCGCGAGTTCATGAGCCGCCTGACCGGCGACCAGAAGCAGGACGCGCAGCTGATCGGCCAGTTCGGCGTCGGCTTCTATTCGGGCTTCATCGTCGCCGACCGCATCACGGTCGAAACGCGCCGCGCCGGCCTGCCGCCGGAACAGGGTGTGCGCTGGGTCAGCAGCGGCAGCGGCGACTTCAGCGTCGAGCGCCTCACCCTGCCCGAGCGCGGCACGCGCGTGATCCTGCACCTGCGCGAAGACGCGCTGGAATTCGCCGACGGCTGGCGCCTGAAGGAGCTGATCGGCAAGTACTCCGACCACATCGCCCTGCCGATCCAGATGGAAGGCGAGAAGTGGGAAGACGGCAAGGAAGAGGGCCAGCCCGGCCAGATGGTCAAGACCGGGGACTGGGAAACCGTCAACCAGGCCACCGCCCTCTGGACGCGCCCCAGGAAGGACGTGACCGACGAGCAATACCGGGACTTCTACCAGCAGGTCGCGCACGACTGGCAGCCGCCGCTGGCCTGGAGCCACAACCGCGTCGAAGGCAGCACCGAATACACCCAGCTGCTGTACCTGCCCAGCCACGCGCCGATGGACCTGTGGGACCGCGACAAGAAGCCCGGCGTCAAGCTGTACGTCAGGCGCGTGTTCATCATGGACGACGCCGAGCAGCTGCTGCCGCGCTACCTGCGCTTCGTCAAGGGCGTGGTCGATTCGGCCGACCTGCCGCTCAACGTCAGCCGCGAGCTGCTGCAGGAAAGCCGCGACGTGCGGTCGATCCGCGAAGGCAACACGCGCCGCGTGCTGACCATGCTGGAAGAGCTGGCCAAGGCGCCCGCCGAAGCGCCCGCCGAAGCGCCCGCCGAAGCG
>JADLIA010000179.1 GCA_020848515.1 Rubrivivax sp.
CTTGCTGGGCAAGCGCGAACAGCTACTCTTTCGATAGTTCTGCAGGAGAATTTCCATGACTCGTCCGTTCAAAGTCCTTGGCATCCAGCAAATCGCCATTGGCGGCCTCGACAAGCAGCGCCTGGGCCGGCTGTGGATCGACATGCTGGGCTTGCAGCTTGCCGGCAACTTCCGCAGCGAACGCGAGAACGTCGACGAAGACATCGCCGCCCTGGGCAGCGGCCCGTTCAAGGTCGAGGTCGACCTGATGCAGCCGCTGGACCCCGACAAGAAGCCCGCCGTGCACGCCACGCCGCTCAACCACGTCGGCCTGTGGATCGACGATCTGCCCAAGGCGGTGGAGTGGCTCACGGCGCAGGGCGTGCGCTTTGCGCCGGGTGGCATCCGCAAAGGCGCGGCCGGCCACGACATCACCTTCCTGCACCCCAAGGCCAGCGACGACTTCCCGATCGCCGGCGAGGGCGTGCTGATTGAGTTGGTACAGGCGCCGCCCGAGGTGATCGCCGCGTTTTCCGCGCTCGCGGGCTGACGGGACTCCAGCCGGCGCGCTGCCGTGTGTCGCCGGTGTGACGGCGGCGCCGCAATGGCACCTGCTGGCGGGGGGTGAATCGGTTTGGAACCCCGGGTGACGGGCGTAGACTTACGCGGCGATACAAACCGGCCCGGTCGGGCCACCTCGCCACCCAAGGAGACCGCGCTTGCAACCGACCGATACCCGCGATCCAGCCTACTACCACAAGGTCGTCGACTGCCAATGGGCCTGTCCGGCCCACACCCCGGTACCCGAATACCTGCGCCTGATCGCCCAGGGACGCTACGCCGACTCGTACATGGTCAACTGGGTGGCCAACGTGTTCCCGGGCATCCTGGGCCGCACCTGCGACCGCCCGTGCGAGCCGGCCTGCCGGCGCAGCCGGGTGGAGCAGGCGCAGACCGGCAAGCCCGAACCGGTGGCCATCTGCCGGCTCAAGCGCGTGGCGGCCGACTTCAAGGACGACGTGCTGCCGCGCATGCCCACGCCGGCACCGCCCAACGGCCGGCGCATCGCCTGCGTCGGCGCCGGGCCGGCCTCGCTGACGGTGGCGCGCGACCTGGCGCCGCTGGGCTACCAGGTCACGGTGTTCGAGGGCGAGGCCAAGGCCGGCGGCTTCATGCACCAGCAGATCCCGCGCTTTCGCCTGCCCGAGAGCGTGATCGACGAGGAAACCGGCTACGTCTTCCGGTTGGGCGTGGCGTTCAAGCCCGGCCAGCGCATCGAGTCCATGCGCGCGCTGCTGGCCGAGGGCTATGACGCCATCTTCGTCGGCAGCGGCGCGCCGCGCGGGCGCGACCTCGACCTCCCGGGTCGGCGCGAGGCGGCGGCGCACATCCACATCGGCATCGACTGGCTGGCCTCGGTGTCCTTCGGCCACGTCACGAGCGTGGGCAGGCGCGTCATCGTGCTGGGCGGCGGCAACACCGCCATGGACTGCTGCCGTTCGGCGCGGCGCCTGGGCGGCGAGGACGTGAAGGTCATCGTGCGCTCCGGCTTCGACGAGATGAAGGCCTCGCCCTGGGAAAAGGAAGACGCCCAGCACGAAGGCATTCCCATCATCAACATGCACGTGCCCAAGGCCTTCGTGCACGAGGGCGGCAAGCTGACCGGCATGAGCTTCGAGCTCGTGCGCGCCGAGTACGACGCCAGCGGCCGGCGCAGCCTGGTGCCCACCGGCGAGCCCGACGCCTTCTTCGCCTGCGACGAGGTGCTGGTCGCCGTCGGGCAGGAAAACGCCTTTCCCTGGATCGAGCGCGATGTCGGCATCGACTTCGACCGCTGGGGCCTGCCGGTGCTGGGGCAGACCACGTTCCAGTCCACGCTGCCGCGCGTGTTCTTCGGCGGCGACGCCGCCTTCGGGCCCAAGAACATCATCACCGCCGTGGCGCAGGGCCACGAGGCGGCGGTATCGATCGACTTGTTCCTGAATGGCCAGGACGTGGCCGCGCGCCCCGGACCGCGCGCCAACCTGGTGTCGCAGAAGATGGGCATCCACGAGTGGAGCTACGACAACGACCCCAGCAACGACCTGCGCTACAAGGTGCCCTGGGCCAAGGCCGAAAAGGCGCTGGCCAGCATCCAGGTCGAGGTCGAGCTGGGCTTTGATGCGCGCACCGCGTTCAAGGAGGCGGCGCGCTGCCTCAACTGCGACGTGCAGACCGTCTTCACCCCCAGCCTGTGCATCGAGTGCGACGGCTGCGTGGACATCTGCCCGATGGACTGCATCACCTTCACCGACAACGGCGAGGAGGCCGATCTGCGCCAACGCCTGAACGCCCCGGCCGAGAACCTGGAGCAGGCGCTGCTGGTGTCTGCCGCGGTTCCGACCGGCCGCGTCATGGTCAAGGACGAGGACGTCTGCCTGCACTGCGGCCTGTGCGCCGAGCGCTGCCCGACCGGTGCCTGGGACATGCAGAAATTCCTGATGTTCACCACCAAGGCGGGCGGCGCGTCCCACACGATGGGCGTGGCCAAGGCACCGGAGGAGCAGGTATGAAGCAGATCAGCGCCATCAACGACTTCGTCATCAAGTTCGCCAACGTCAACGGCTCGGGCTCGGCCAGCGCCAACGAACTGTTCGCCAAGGCCATCCTGCGCATGGGCGTGCCGGTCAGCCC
>JADLIA010000180.1 GCA_020848515.1 Rubrivivax sp.
CCGCCCGCCCAGCCAGCGGTCCACATGCCGCGCGGCCCGTTCGGGCCAGTGGTCGAGCAGGCGCGGCGCGGCGCGGCGGGCCCAGGCCAGCAGCGGTGCGTCTTCGGCCAGGTCGGCAAAACGCAGCAGGGCGTCGCCCGACTGGCGTGCGCCCAGGAATTCGCCCGGGCCGCGGATGGCCAGATCGCGCCGGGCGATTTCGAAACCGTCGCTGGTTTCGACCATGGCCTTGAGGCGCTCGCGCGCGCTGTCGCCCAGCCGGCCGCCTTCGGGCGTGGCATACAGCAGCACGCAGGCCGAAGCGGCGGCGCCGCGCCCGACGCGCCCGCGCAACTGGTGCAGCTGGCTCAGGCCAAAGCGCTCGGCGTGCTCGATCACCATCAGGCTGGCGTTGGGCACGTCGACCCCGACCTCGATCACGGTGGTGGACACCAGCACCGGCATGGCGCCGCTGACGAATTGCTGCATCACCGCCTGCTTGTCGGCCGGCGGCAGGCGCGAATGCAGCAGGCCCACCGCCTGCCCCGGCAGCGCGGCCGCCAGCTCGGCGTGGGTGGCGCTGGCGTGGCGCAGGTCCAGCGCTTCGCTCTCTTCGATCAGCGGGCACACCCAGTAGACCTGCCGACCCTGAGCGATCTGGGCACGGATGCGCTCGATCACTTCGCCGCGGCGCGCCTGGGCCACCAGCCGGGTGATGACCGGCGTGCGGCCGGGCGGCAGCTCGTCGAGGGTGGAGACGTCCAGGTCGGCGTAGTAGCTCATCGCCAGGGTGCGCGGGATGGGGGTGGCGCTCATCATCAGCAGGTGTGGCTCCTGCTCTGCTTCCGATAGCTTGTTGCGCAAGTCCAGCCTTTGCTGCACGCCGAAACGATGCTGCTCGTCGATGACCGCCAGGCCCAGCCGGGCAAAGCGCACCTGCTGCTGGATGACGGCGTGGGTGCCGATCACCAGCGCCGCCGCGCCGGATTCGATGGCGGCCAGCATGTCGGCGCGTGCCTTCTTCTTCTGCCCGCCGGTCAGCCAGGCCACCTGCCGGCCGCGCGGCGCCAGCAGCGGCGCCAGCCAGTCGGCCAGCTTGGCGAAATGCTGCTCGGCCAGGATTTCGGTGGGCGCCATCAGCGCGCACTGCCAGCCGGCGTCGATGGCGATGCAGGCGGCCAGCGCGGCCACCGCCGTCTTGCCGCTGCCCACGTCGCCTTGCAGCAGGCGGTGCATGGGCTGCGCGCGCGCCAGATCGTGCGCGATTTCTTCGCCCACGCGGCGCTGCGCGCCGGTCAGCTGAAACGGCAGCGCCGCCAGCAGCGCCTCGTGCAGGCCACCGCGCTGGGCAGGCAGCACGGGCGCGCGCAGGTGCTGGCGCGCGCGCCGCGCCCGCAGCTGCGACAGTTGCTGCGCCAGCAGCTCCTCGGCCTTCAGGCGCTGCCAGGCGGGGTGGCTGTGGTCTTCCAGCTGGGCGAGCGCCGTATCGGGCGTCGGGTGGTGCAAAAAAGATAGCGCTTTGCGCAGGTCCCACGGGCGCAGATGGCCGATTTCGCTCAAAACCTCGTCGGGCAGCGTGTCGCTCAGATCGGCCTGCTCCAGCCCCCCCAGCACCGCCTTGCGCAGGTAGGGCTGCGGCAGCCCGGCCACCGTGGGGTAAATCGGCGTCAGCGCCTGCGGCAGCGCGCCGCCGGCGGCGCGCACCACCGGATGCATCATGGCGAGGCCACCGAAGCCACCGCGCAGCTCGCCGCGCACACGCAGGCGCGTGCCCACCGCCATCTGCTTGAGCTGCGAGGGATAGAAATTGAAGAAGCGCAGCAGACAGCGCTCGCCACCGTCTTCCACCGTCACCAGCAGCTGGCGGCGCGGGCGATACGCCACCTCGTGATGCACCACGGTCGCTTCAAACTGCAGCGGCGCGTCGCTCAGGGTGCGCGCCGCCTCGGCCAGCGGCGTCAGGTGGGTTTCGTCCTCGTAGCGCAGCGGCAGGTGCAGCGCCAGATCGATCGGCCGCACCAGGCCGAGCTTGCGCAGCGCCTTCTGGGGCGCGGACAGCGCGCGCTCGGCGGCGGGGGCGGCGGTGGCCTCGGTGGCGGGCATGGGACAATTCTGCCTTCCCTTCTTCTTGGTACGGGCCCGTCCGGCCCTCAAGCATGTCTGACCGCACCTTCACCACCAGCGATTTCGACTTTGCCCTGCCGCCCGAGCTGATCGCCCAGCACCCGGCGCCCGAGCGCAGCGCCTCGCGCCTGCTGGATGGCAGCGGCGCCGCACCCATCGACCGGGTGTTTCGCGACCTGCCGGCGCTGCTGCAGCCGGGCGACCTGCTGGTGTTCAACGACACCCAGGTGGTCAAGGCCCGGCTGTACGGCCACAAACCACCCGCCCCGTTGGCGCGTTCGCGCCGTTCCCCTCAAGGGGCGCCCATCGGCTTGGGGCGGCCCGGCGCCGACGGGCAACCCAGTGGCGGCAAGCTGGAGCTGCTGGTCGAGCGGGTGCTGCCCGACGGCAGCGTGGCCGCGCACATGAAGGTCAGCAAGAAGCCCCCGCCCGGCACCGTGCTGCGCATGGCCGGCGGCTTCACGGCCACCGTGCTGGGCCGCTGGCCGCAGGCCGACGGGCCGCTGTTTCACCTGCGTCTGTCGGGCGATGCCTACCAGCTGATGGCGGCGCACGGGCATGTGCCGCTGCCGCCCTACATCCAGCACACCGACTCGGCGCAGGACGTGGCGCGCTACCAGACCGTGTTCGCGCGCCACCCCGGCGCGGTGGCGGCGCCGACGGCGGCGCTGCACTTCGACGACGCGCTGCTGGCCGCCATCGACGCGCGTGGCGTGCAGCGCGCCTTCGTCACCCTGCATGTGGGCGCCGGCACCTTTCAACCGGTCAGGACGGAGAACCTGGCCGAACACCTGATGCACCGCGAGCGCTACCTGGTGCCGCCCGCCACCGCGCAGGCGGTGGCCGAGTGCCGCGCGCGCGGCGGCCGCGTGGTGGCGGTAGGCACCACCAGCGTGCGCACGCTGGAGAGCTGGGCCGCCAGCGGCCAGCGGCAGGGCGACACCGACATCTTCATCACCCCGGGCTTCGGCTTCCGTGTGGTCGATGCCCTGGTCACCAACTTCCACCTGCCGCGCAGCACGCTGATGATGCTGGTCAGCGCCCTGGCGGGACACGACCATGTGATGGCGCTGTACGCCCACGCGGTGGCGGCACGCTACCGCTTCTTCAGCTATGGCGACGCCATGTGGCTGACGCGCCGCGATGGCGAGCCTGCCCGCTGACCGCAGCATCGTCGCGCTTGACGGACAAGCGCCGGCGATCTTCGTTGCAGCCTGGCAACGGCCATTGGACGCGCCCGCTCGTGCCGCGCGCCGATGCGGTACGGACAGGTGCGTAGCGCGCTCACCGAACAGGTCAAACCCATCGATGCCGCGAGACCCCGTTGGGATGCACATCTCACCAGGGGCACCAGCGGTCAACTGGCGCATTGAGGATAATCCGGGGACCGACATCAGGGCTACCGACCGCGCGCTCGCGCGGCTCTGACGGTTCCTCCCCCAGGTCCACCGATGCTTGCTTCCACCCCCACCGCCGACCCCTTCACCCTCCAGCTGCAGCAGATCCGCGGCCTGATCGAAGCCCATCAACTGCCACAGGCCGCGCAGGCGCTCAACGCGGCCCAGCAGCAGGCGCCCAAGGACGCCCGCATCCCGCTGCTGGGCATGCGGCTGGCCGAACGCGCCGGCAACCTGGAGCGCGCCACCCAGGCGGCCCGTCGCGCGCTGGCGCTGGCGCCGGACTGGCATGTGGCACAGATCGAGCTGGCGCTGCTGCTGGCCAGGCAGAAGCAGGGCGACGAAGCCATCTCCCTGGCCATGCGGGCGCTGGCCAGCGCCCCCCAGGAGGCTCAGGTGATGGTGGGTGCCATCAACGTGGCCCTGTCGGCGGAACGCCATGAGCAGACACTGAAGTGGGCCGAGGACGGCGTGCGGCGCTTCCCCGAAAGCGCCGGCATCCGCCTGTTTCTGGCGCGCTTTCTGGCGGCGCAGGGGCGGTTGGCCGACGCCACCACCCACTACGAGTTCATCCTCCAGCGCCTGCCGCACCACGAGGAGACCTTGCAGGGCCTGCTCAGCTGCGCCCTGAGCATGGACGATCAGGCGCGGGCCCGGACTTACGCCGAGCGTCTGCTGGCCCTCAAACCCTTCGACGAGAACGCGCGCTACTGGCACGCCGTGGTTCATGGGCAAACGCCGCCGACGCAGCCAGCCCAGGTGGTGACCGGCATCTTCGACGGCTACGCCGACCAGTTCGACGTCCATCTGGTGCGTGGCCTGCAGTATCGGGTGCCCGAGCGCGTGGCTCAAATCCTGTTGGAGCATCACCCGGACCGCCGCTTCAACCTGCTCGACCTGGGCTGCGGCACCGGGCTGGTGGGTGTCTACCTGGGCCGCATCGAAGGGCACATCATCGGCGTCGATCTGTCGGAAAAGATGATCGAACAAGCCGCACGCCACCAGCTCTATTCGCGCTTTCATCGCGTGAACGTGCTCGACGCCCTGCGCGAAACGCCGGCCGAGCACTACGAAGCCATCACCTGCACCGACGTGCTGGTCTACGTGGGCGATCTGGCGCCGGTGATTCCCAACGCGCTGCGCATCCTCAAACCCGGCGGGCATTTCATCTTCTCGTGCGAGGCCGCCGCCGAGGACGAAGCCGACCTGGTGCTGCGTCCCAGCCAGCGCTACGCCCACAAGGCCAGCGCGGTCGAGCGCCAGTGCCGCGAAGCCGGCTTCGACGACATCCGCATCGAACACCTGCCCACGCTGCGCATGGAAAACAACCAGCCGCTGCCGGGCTTTCTGGTGACGGCGCGCAAGCCGCCGGCGGCCTGACGCAGCCATGCTGCGCTTCGAACTGCTGGGCCAGGACCCGTCCAGCCACGCGCGCCGCGGACGCCTGACGCTGAACCACGGTGTCGTCGAGACGCCGATCTTCATGCCCGTCGGCACCTACGGCACCGTCAAGGGGGTGCTGCCGCGCAGCCTGCGCGAGATGGGCGCGCAGATCATCCTGGGCAACACCTTCCACCTGTGGATGCGGCCCGGGCTGGACGTGCTGCGGCAGTTCGGCGGTCTGCACGGCTTCGAGAACTGGCACCAACCCATCCTGACCGACTCGGGCGGCTTTCAGGTCTGGTCGCTGGGCGAGATGCGCAAGATCAGCGAGGAGGGCGTGAAATTCGCCAGCCCGGTCAACGGCGACCGGCTGTTTCTCACGCCCGAAATCAGCATGCAGATCCAGACCGTGCTGAACAGCGACATCGTCATGCAGTTCGACGAATGTACGCCCTACGAGACGCGCGGCCACGTCACCACCGAGGCCGAAGCGCGCGCCAGCATGGCGCTCAGCCTGCGCTGGGCACGCCGCAGCCAGGCCGAGTTCGAGCGCCTGGGCAACCCCAACGCGCTGTTCGGCATCGTACAGGGCGGGATGTTCGAGCAGCTGCGCGAAGAATCGCTGGCGCAGCTGGTGGAGCTGGACCTGCCCGGCTACGCCATCGGCGG
Source organism: Rubrivivax sp. (assembly GCA_020848515.1). GTDB lineage: Bacteria > Pseudomonadota > Gammaproteobacteria > Burkholderiales > Burkholderiaceae_C > Ottowia. Next base: position 5,553 of record JADLIA010000180.1, read on the forward strand.
CGTCAGCGTGGGCGAACCCAAGGAAGACATGCTGCGCATCACCGCCCACACGCCGCACCGCCTGCCGGCGCACAAGCCGCGCTACCTGATGGGCGTGGGCACGCCGGAAGACCTGGTGTACGGCGTGCAGCACGGGGTGGACATGTTCGACTGCGTGATGCCCACGCGCAACGCGCGCAACGGTCACCTGTTCACGCGCTTCGGCGACCTGAAGATTCGCAACGCCCGCCACAAGAGCGACCCGCGCCCGATCGACGAGAGCTGCACCTGCCACACCTGCGCCGGCGCCAGCGGGGTGGCCTGGCAGGACGGTGGGCGCGAGGGCTTTTCGCGCGCCTACCTGCACCATCTGGAGCGCTGCGGCGAGATGCTGGCGCCGATGCTGGCGTCCATCCACAACCTGCACTACTACCTACAGCTCATGCGCGACGTTCGCGCCGCGCTCGATGCCGGCGCGTTCGGCGCCTTCCGCCAGCGCTTCGCCGCCGAACGCGCGCGCGGCGTCTGATGGCCGTGGCGCCCAGGTGACTGCGGCGGCGCCACGCCACGCCTATGCTGCGCGGCTCTGCCCCCTGACCATCCAACCCTTCCGGAGCCTCCACCATGAAGACCCGCATCACCGAGCTGTTCGGCATTGAACACCCCATCATCCAGGGCGGCATGCACTACGTCGGCTTTGCCGAGCTGGCCGCCGCCGTCTCCAACGCCGGGGGGCTGGGCATCATCACCGGCCTGACGCAAAAAACGCCCGAGCTGCTGGCGCGCGAGATCGCGCGCTGCCGCGACATGACCGACCGGCCCTTCGGCGTCAACCTCACCTTTCTGCCCACCGTCAGCTCGCCCGACTACCCGGGCTACATCCGCGCCATCATCGAAGGCGGCGTGAAGGCGGTGGAGACGGCGGGCAACAACCCGCAGCAGTGGCTGCCGCTGCTGAAGGAGCACGGCGTCAAGGTGATCCACAAATGCACCTCGGTGCGCCACGCGCTGAAGGCCGAGGCCATCGGCTGCGACGCCGTCAGTGTCGACGGCTTCGAGTGCGGCGGCCACCCGGGCGAGGACGACGTGCCCAATTTCATCCTGCTGCCGCGCGCCGCCGAGACGCTGAAGATTCCCTTCGTCGCCTCGGGAGGCATGGCCGACGGGCGCAGCCTGGTGGCGGCGCTGGCCCTGGGCGCCGAGGGCATGAACATGGGCACGCGCTTCATCGCCACCCAGGAAGCGCCGGTGCACGAGCACGTCAAGCAGGCCATCGTCGCCGCCAGCGAGCTGGACACCCGGCTGGTGATGCGCCCGCTGCGCAACACCGAGCGCGTGCTGACCAACGCCGCCGTCGAGCGCCTGCTGGCCAAGGAAAGGCAGCTCGGCGCCAGCCTGAAGTTCGAGGACATCATCGACGAAGTGGCCGGCGTCTACCCGCGCATCATGCAGACCGGCGACATGGACGCCGGCGCCTGGAGCTGCGGCATGGTGGCCGGCCTGATCCACGACATCCCGACCGTGAAGGCGCTGATCGACCGCATCATGGCCGAGGCCGAGGCGCTGATCACGCAGCGCCTGGCGGGGTTGGTGCGCTGAGCCCGTATCCAGCGCCCAATCGCCATCCGGCGCTTGTCCAGCAAGCGCCATTAGCTACTTTAATTGTAGCAATCTAGTTGTGCGGCAGCGCCATCGCGGCCGGCGATGGGCTGGCGGCGCTGCTGCCACAGGCGGGGCAGAAGCGGGCAAACGCGCTCTTGCGCGCCTGGCAGGGGCCACAGCGATCGAACAGACCGATGCCGCAGTGCGGGCAGAAGTCGGTCCTGCCGTCCTTCAGGTCCACCGTGCGCTCGCAGCCCGGGCACACGCCCTTGGCCAGGCGCGCCAGCGCCGTGTCGTAGCCCAGTTCGGCGCGGCGCTGCGCGTCCGGTTGGGCCTCGGCCGCGCGCTGACGCTCCAGGTAGCGCTGCAGCGCCACGATGGCCCAGCGCCCCACCAGCACGGTGGCGACGATGCCGACCGTGTAGCGCACATAGCCGCCGTAGCTGGGCAGGTAGGGCACCAGCTCGACGAAGAACACGAACACCGCAAACAGGATGAAGCCCCACACGAAGGGCCACCAGCGGCTCTGCCGCTGACGGGCGAACAACCAGCCGGCCAGCGCCAGCAGCGGCAGCGTCAGCGCCAGCCGGTAGCCGAACACGCGCAGCTCCTGCACCCGCAGCGCCTGTTCGTAGGCGCCCTGGGCGTTGCGCTGCATGTCCGCCAGCGTGCGGCGCGCCTGCTCGACCGACTGGCGCGCATCCAGCAACGCCTGCTGCTGCCGCTCCAGCTCGGCGCGGGCGGCGCGCTCGCGCTGGTGCAGTTCGTCCAGCGCACGGGTGCGGGCCAGCAGCTCGGGGTCCTGCTCGGCGCGCTCGGTGGCGCGGCGGGTGGCAATCCAGTTGGCAAAGCTCTGCCGCTGGGCGCCGACGTCGGACTGCGCCACCTGCAGCTTCAGCCGCGCCTGCTCCAGCGCGTCGGCGTGGTCCTGCGCCTGGCGTTCGCCGGCCTGCACGCTGTCGCGCGCGGCCTGGGCGGCCTGACGGTCCATGAAGTCGTCCAGCGCCGGCACGCTCTCGACCCGCGGCAGATCGCCCACCAGGGTGCTGCCCAGGCCGATCAGGAAGCTGGCAAACACCAGGGCCACCAGCCACAGACCGCGCTGAAACCATTTCTCCGACAGGCGCAGGGCTTTGCTCATCTCACGTCCATTCTCAAGCAATAACGGCAACGGCGCGCTACCAACAAGCGCCGGCAGCTATATTTAACATAGCGCTCTCAAAGGGAAAACGCGTAGTCGATGGTGATGGGCGCGTGGTCGCTGAACTTCTGCGCCTTGTACACCGCCGCCGCTCGCGCACACGCACCGAGCGCCGGCGTGGCCAGGTGGTAGTCCAGCCGCCAGCCCACGTTCTTGGCATAAGCCTGGCCGCGGTTGCTCCACCAGGTGTAGGAATCGCCGGTGGTGTCGGGGTGCAGGCGGCGGTAGACGTCCACCAGTTGCAGTTCATCGAGCACCTGGCTCATCCAGGCGCGCTCCTCGGGCAGAAAACCGCTGTTCTTCTGGTTGCTCTTCCAGTTTTTGAGGTCGATTTCCTGGTGCGCGATGTTGACGTCGCCGCACAGGATGAAGTCGCGCTCGCGCTTGAGGCGCTGCAGGTGCGGGTAGAACTCGGCCAGAAAGCGGAACTTGGCCTGCTGCCGCTCGGGGCCGGAGGAGCCACTGGGAAAGTAGGCGCTGATGAGCGAAAACCGGCGCCGCGGGGTGTCGAAACGCGCCTCCAGATAACGGCCCTCGGCGTCGAACTCGGGCGAGCCGAAGCCGGCCTGCACGGCGCTCGGTTTATGGCGGGTGTAGAGGCCGACGCCCGAATAGCCTTTCTTCTCGGCCAGATGAAAGTGCCCGCGCAGCCCGGCCAGCGACTCGAAGCGGCCGGCCAGATCGGGCGACTGGGCCTTGATCTCCTGCACACAAATACAATCCGGCGCGTGCGCCTCCAGCCAGGCCTGCACGCCCTTGGTGGCGGCCGAGCGGATGCCGTTGAGGTTGAGGCTGGTGAGCTTGAACAAGGAACGGACCCCCATGAGCGTGACACTGCCAACCCGTGACGAGCAAAACCGGCTGGCGCAGGAATTCGTGCAATTCGCCATCGAAAGCGGCGTGCTGCGCTTTGGCGAATTCAAGACCAAGGCAGGGCGCCTGTCGCCCTATTTCTTCAATGCCGGCCTGTTCGACGACGGCGCCAAGCTGGGCCGGCTGGCGCAATTCTATGCGCGCGCCCTGCTGGCGTCGGGCATCGAGTTCGACCTCATCTTCGGCCCGGCCTACAAGGGCATTCCGCTGGGCGCGGCGGTCGCCATCGAGCTGGCGCGCCTGGGCGTCAACAAGCCGTTTGCCTACAACCGCAAGGAAGCCAAGGACCACGGCGAAGGCGGCACCCTGGTCGGCGCGCCGCTGGCCGGTCGGGTGCTGATCGTCGACGACGTGATCTCCGCCGGCACCGCGGTGCGCGAATCGATTGCCCTCATCCAGGCCGCCGGCGCCACGCCGCACGCGGTGGCGATCGCGCTGGATCGTCAGGAAAAGGCCACCGAAAACGGCCAGGACGTGCCCTGGTCGGCCGTGCAGTACGTGCGCGAAACGCTGGGGCTGCAGGTCTGCGCCATCGCCAGCCTGTCGGATCTTCTGCAACACTTGTCACATACTGCACACTTCTCAGCGCATTACGACGCCGTGTCGGCCTATCGGGCACGGTACGGCGTTACACAGACGACATGAACGCATCGCCAGCAGCTGTCCGCTCGCCTGCCGCCACCGGCGCGGCATGGCGGTGGCGTGTGCTGGCGGCCGGCGCGCTGCTGCTGGGGGGTGGCGCTGGCGCGCTGGCCCAGGGTGGTGGCGCGGCGCCATCCAGTGGCATCTACACCTGCATCGACGCCCATGGCCGGCGCCTGACGTCGGACCGCCCAATCGCGGCCTGCATCGACCGCGAGCAGCGCGAGCTCAACCGCGACGGCACCGTGCGGCGCGTCATCCCACCCACGCTCAGCGCCACCGAGCGCGAGGCCCTCGAAGCGCGCGAGCGCGAAGCGGCGCTCAAGCGCCAGCGCGAACGCGATCTGCTGCGCCGCGATCAGGCCCTGCTCACCCGCTACCCCGACCAGGCCGCGCACGACGCCGGGCGCGCCGAAGAGCTGGCGCAGACCCAGCAGGTGATCCAGGCGGCGCAGCAGCGCATCGCCGAGCTGGGCCAGGAGCGCAAGGCGCTGGACGACGAGATGGAGTTCTACGTCCGCGACCCGGCCCGCGCCCCGGCCAAGCTGCGCCGCGCGCTGACCGACAACGCCGAGGCGGTGGCGACCCAGCGCCGCGCCATCGCCGCCCAGCAGGAAGAGCAGCGCCGCATCCACGCCCGCTTCGACGCCGAGGCGCTGCGCCTGCAGGCGCTGTGGCCGGCCGCCCGCGCGGGCGATGCGCCCAAGCGCTGATTCGACCAAATCATGCGCTGGCGCCCGCCCAGACTGCGCCAGCAGCTATTATAAATATAGCTTTCGTCAAGCACCCAGGCGGGCCCGCAGCAGCTCGCTGGCCTGCTGTGGGTTGGCCTTGCCGCGGCTGGCTTTCATCACCTGGCCGACCAGGGCGTTGAAGGCCTTGTCCTTGCCGGCCTTGAACTGCTCGACGTTGCCGGGGTTGGCGGCGATCACCTCGTCGACGATCTTCTCCAGCGCGGCGCTGTCGTTCATCTGCCTGAGGCCCTTGGCCTCGATCACGGCGTCCACCGTCTCGCCCTCGCCGCTCCACAGCACTTCGAACACCTGGCGCGCGGCGGCGTTGCTGATGGTGCCGTCCTGGATGCGGCCGATCAGCTGCGCCAGCTGCGCCGCCGACACGCGCGCCGCTTCGATGCCGATGTCCTCGGCGTTCAGGCGCCGCGAAAGTTCGCCCATCACCCAGTTGCTGGCCAGCTTGGGCTGACCGCTGGCGGCCGCCGCCTGCTCGAAGTAGGCGGCCATGGCGGGCGACTGCGTCAGGGTCGCGGCGTCGTATTCGGGCAGGCCATGCTGGGCCACCAGGCGCTCCGCCATCTGGCGCGGCAGCTCGGGCATCTGGGCGCGCTCCTGCTCGATCCATGACTCTGAAATGCACAGCGGCGGCAGGTCAGGGTCGGGGAAGTAGCGGTAGTCGGCCGAGTCTTCCTTGGTGCGCATGGCGCGCGTCTGGCCGCTGTCGGGGTCGAACAGCACGGTGGCCTGCTGGATGGTGTGGCCGTCCTCCAGCTGCTCGATCTGCCAGCGGATCTCGTAGTCGATCGCCTGCTGCATGAACTTGAAGCTGTTGAGGTTCTTGATCTCGCGCCGCGTGCCCAGCGGCTGGCCGGGCTTGCGCACGGATACGTTGGCGTCGCAGCGAAAGCTGCCTTCCTGCATGTTGCCGTCGCAGATACCGATCCAGGTGACGATCTTGTGCAGCTCGCGCGCGTAGGCCACGGCCTCGGCGCTGCTGCGCATGTCGGGCTCGGTGACGATCTCCAGCAGCGGCGTGCCGGCGCGGTTCAGATCGATGCCGCTCATGCCGTGAAAGTCCTCGTGCAGCGACTTGCCGGCGTCTTCTTCCAGGTGGGCGCGCACCAGGCGCACGGTCTTTTTCTCTTGAGCCTGTCCTGAGCCTGTCGAAGGGCCGACGAAGAACGACACTTCGCCGCCCTGCACCACCGGCTGCTGGAACTGGCTGATCTGGTAGCCCTTGGGCAGGTCGGGGTAGAAGTAGTTCTTGCGGTCGAACACGCTGCGCGGCGCAATGCGCGAGCCCAGCGCCAGCCCGAGCCGGATGGCGCAGCGCACCGCCTCGCGGTTCATCACCGGCAGCGTGCCGGGCAGCGCCAGATCGACCGCGCTGGCCTGGGTGTTGGGGGCGGCGCCGAAGGCGGTGGCGGCGCGGCTGAACAGCTTGCTTTGCGTTTGCAGCTGGGCGTGCGTCTCGAAGCCGATGACGACTTCGTAGCCCTGGATCAGTGTGCTCATGATGCGCGGCCCCTCTTCAATAACCCTGGGGCTTGCGGGTGTGCCAGTCGGTGGCCTGCTGCAGGCGGTGCGCCACGTTCAGCAGACGCGCTTCCTGCAGGTAGTTGCCGATCAGTTGCAGACCGACCGGCATGCCCCCGGCGCCAAAGCCGGCCGGCACGCTCATGGCCGGCAGACCGGCCATGGAGGCGGTCAGGGTGTAGATATCGGCCAGGTAGTCGGCCAGCGGGTCGGCGCTGTGCGCGCCCAGCGGCCAGGCCACGCCGGGCGACACCGGGCCGGCGATGACGTCGCATTCGCCGAAGGCGCGCTGCAGGTCGTCGGCGATCATGCGGCGCAACTTCTGCGCCTGCAGGTAGTAGGCGTCGTAGTAGCCGTGCGACAGCACGTAGGTGCCGATGATGATGCGCCGCTGCACTTCTTCGCCAAAGCCCTGGCTGCGGCTCTTCTTGTACAGCTCCTCCAGGTCGGCGTATTCGGGCGCGCGGTGGCCGTAGCGCACGCCGTCGAAGCGGCTCAGGTTGGTGCTGGCCTCGGCCGGCGTGAGGATGTAGTAGACCGGAATCGACAGCTCGGTGCGCGGCAGGCGGATGTCCACCAGCCGCGCGCCCAGCTTGCACAGCTCGGCCAGCGCGCCATCCAGCGCGGCGCGCACGTCGGGCGCCAGGCCGTCGCCGAAGAACTCGCGCGGAATGCCGATGCGCAGGCCTTCGATCGACGCGCCCAGCTGGCGCGTGAAGTCCTCGGGCGGCAGCTCGAGCGAGGTCGAGTCGCGGTCCAGGTCGGGGCCGCACAGGCTGGACAGCAGCAGCGCGCAGTCTTCGGCGCTGCGCGCCATCGGGCCGGCCTGGTCGAAGCTGGAGGCGTAGGCGATCATGCCGTAGCGCGACACCCGCCCGTAGGTGGGTTTGATGCCGGTCAGGCCGCAAAAGCTGGAGGGCTGGCGGATCGAGCCGCCGGTGTCGCTGCCGGTGGCCGCCGGCACCAGGCGCGCCGCCACCGCCGCGGCGCTGCCGCCCGAAGAACCGCCCGGCACGCGCGTGGTGTCCCAGGGGTTGCGCACCGGACCGAAGGCCGAGTTCTCGTTGGACGAGCCCATGGCGAATTCGTCGCAGTTGAGCTTGCCCAGGCAGACCATGCCGGCCTCGGCCAGCCGCGCCGTCACCGTGCTCTCGAACGGCGATCGATAGCCGGCCAGGATGCGCGAACCGGCGGTGCTGGGGAAGTCGGTGGTGACGAACACGTCCTTGTGCGCCACCGGCACGCCGGTGAGCGGTGGAGCGTCGCCGGCCGCCAGCCGGGCGTCGGCCGCGCGCGCCTGCGCCAGGGTCACGTCCTCGTCCTGCGCCAGAAAGGCGCCCAGCCCGGCATGCGCCTGGCTGCGCGCCAGCAGGTGCCGGGCCAGCTCCAGCGCCGACAGCTGGCGCGCGCGCAGCCGGCGGGCCGCCTCGGCCACGGTCAGGTCGTGCAGCGCGCTCATTCGATCACCTTCGGCACCAGAAACAGGCCGTCCTCCACCGCCGGCGCGTTGCGCTGGTAGGCCTCGCGCCGGTCGGGCTCGCTCACCACGTCGTCGCGCAGGCGCAGCTGCACGTCCTGGACGGCGGCCAGCGGGTGCGCCAGCGGCGCCACACCGCGGGTGTCCTCGGCCTGCATCGCCTGGGCGATGGCAAAGAACGAGTTCAAGTTTGTGAGCATGCGCTCACTTTGTTCGGCATTCAGCTCGAGCCGCGCCAGATGGGCGAGGTGGCGGATGTCATCAGATGTCAGGGCCATGAAAAGGGCACGAAAAAACAGCAGGAGCCCGGCTGCCGCGGCGGGTGCGCCGCAGGGGCCGGCGACGGGGATGCGCTATTATCCCGCCTTTGGCGCAACGGCCCGGAATTGGGCGCCATTTGCGCGAAATCACGCTCATTTCGCATTGATTCAGCGGTTGCCGGCGTCTGGTGCTGGCCGGCGGCCCAGAAGGGTTTTTCATGTTTGGAGCTCTCCGTCGGTACTTCTCCACCGACCTGGCCATCGACCTCGGCACCGCCAACACCCTGATCTACGTGCGCGACAAGGGCATCGTGCTGGACGAGCCGTCGGTGGTTGCGATCCGTCACGAAGGCGGCCCGCAGGGCAAGAAGACCATCCAGGCCGTGGGCCGCGAGGCCAAGGCCATGCTGGGCAAGGTGCCGGGCAACATCGAGGCGATCCGCCCGATGAAGGACGGCGTGATCGCCGACTTCACCGTCACCGAGCAGATGCTCAAGCAGTTCATCAAGATGGTGCACCCGCGCGGCATGTTCAAGCCCAGCCCGCGCATCATCATCTGCGTGCCCTGCGGCTCGACCCAGGTCGAGCGCCGCGCCATTC
>JADLIA010000181.1 GCA_020848515.1 Rubrivivax sp.
CGCCACCTACAACATGGTGGCGCGCTTTCTGGTGGCGCTGGGAGTGACGCCGGAGGCTTGAGGCTTGCGGCCGGACCTCCATACGCAGAGGGCGCAGAGGTTTCGCAAAGGACCCGGAAGAACCGCCGAAGGACTGTGGGCGCTATCGCTGTCCCGGTCAATGGGGGCGCAAGGCAGCCGGGTGGCAGTGGCCCTGAGCCGTCGCTCACACCGATGCCGATTTTTTTGCGAAACCTCTGCGCCCTCTGCGCACGGTTGTCCGATGTCGATGCCCGGCGCCCGGATCAGAACAGCCCGCCGGCACCCTGCGGCGGCGTCAACCCCAGGTGGCGCCAGGCCGCCAGCGTGGCCACGCGCCCGCGCGGCGTGCGCTGCAGGTAGCCCTGCTGAATCAGGTAGGGCTCGATCACGTCCTCGATGGTGCCCGGCTCCTCGCCGATGCTGGCGGCGATGTTGTCCAACCCCACCGGGCCGCCGTCGAAGCGCTGGATCACCGCTTCCAGCAGCTTGCGGTCCATGACGTCGAAGCCCTCGGGGTCGACGTCCAGCAGCGCCAGCGCGGCGTGCGCGATGTCCTGCGTGATGCGGCCCTGGCCCTTGACGTCGGCGTAGTCGCGCACGCGGCGCAGCAGGCGGTTGGCGATGCGCGGCGTGCCGCGCGAGCGGCGCGCGATCTCGAACGCGCCTTCGGCGTCGGCCTCGACCTGCAGCAGGCCGGCCGAGCGCCTGACGATGCGCGCCAGCTCCTCGGCGGTGTAGAACTCCAGCCGCGCGACGATGCCGAAGCGGTCGCGCAGCGGGTTGGTCAGCATGCCGGCGCGCGTGGTGGCGCCCACCAGGGTGAAGGGCTGCACGTCGAGCTTGATCGAGCGCGCCGCCGGGCCTTCGCCGATCAGGATGTCGATCTGGTAATCCTCCAGCGCGGGGTAGAGGATTTCCTCGACCACCGGCGACAGGCGGTGGATCTCGTCGATGAACAACACGTCGTTCTTTTCCAGGCTGGTCAGGATGGCGGCCAGGTCCTTGGGCTTTTCCAGCACCGGGCCGCTGGTCTGGCGCAGCTGCACGCCCAGCTCGTGCGCGATGATGTGGCTGAGCGTGGTCTTGCCCAGCCCCGGCGGGCCGAACAGCAGCACATGGTCCAGCGCCTCGCCGCGCTTGCGGGCGGCGCCGATGAAGATCTCGAGCTGCTCGCGCGCCTTGGCCTGGCCTACGTACTCGTCCAGCAGCTTGGGCCGCAGCGCGCGCTCCAGCGCCTCTTCTCGCGTCGAGGCGGCAGCGCCCGACACCAGGCGCGGCGCCGCGGCGCCGGGCGGCAGGGCAAAGTCGTCGGTGTGGATGCTCATGCGGCGTGATTATTTCGCCAACGCCTTGAGCGCCAGCCGGATGCCCTCGCTCACGCCCACGTCGGGCGGCAGCGCCTGCAGGGCGGCGGCGGCTTCCTTGTCGCTGTAGCCCAGCGCCAGCAGCGCCTGCAGGATGTCGGTCTGGCTGTCGCTGGCGGGGGCGGCGGCGCCGGGCGCACCCAGGTCGGGGCCGAGCCGGCCCTTGAGCTCCAGCAGCAGCCGCTCGGCGGTCTTCCTGCCGATGCCCGGCACCTTGGTCAGGCGGCCCGCCTGCTGCGCCGCGATGGCCTGCGCCAGCTCGGCCACGCTCATGCCCGACAGCACCGCCAGCGCCATGCGCGGGCCGATGCCGCTGATGCGGATCAGCTCGCGGAAGGCGGCCCGCTCGGTCTCGGTGACGAAGCCGTAGAGCAGCTGCGCGTCCTCGCGCACCACGAAATGCGTCAGCAGCGTGACCCGCTCACCCAGCGCCGGCAGCTGGTAGAAGCTGCTCATGGGCACCCACACCTCGTAGCCGACGCCCTGGCAGTCGATCAGGATCTGGGGCGGGGTTTTTTCGGCCAGCAGGCCGGCAAGGCGTCCGATCACGGCGGGGGCTTTCAGAAGATCCACAGAGCGCGACCACCACGCCCAGCGTCAATGATAAATCAGCCGAAACAAGCCGTCCGGCCTGCGCCAGCAGCTCTCATTTCAAGAGCATTCGGGAACCACAGGGAGCGCCGGAACGCGCCCCACCGAAACCTGCGGTGACAGGTGGCAGGCGGGCACCGGGCAACCAGTCAGGGCCGCACCAGGCCGCGGCGCGCGGCCTCCAGTGCCGCTTCGGCGCGCGAGGACACGTTGAGCTTGCGGTAGATCTGCTTGACGTAGTCGGCCACCGTGTGGCGCGACAGGTTCAGCTGGCCCGCGATTTCGGGCAGGGTGTAGCCCTTGGCCACGCGCTGCAGGATGTCGGTCTCGCGTCCGTTCAGCGCCACTTCGTGAGGGTCGAAACGGGTCACGTCGACCACGCGCGGGCCGCCCTGGCTGAAGTAGGCCAGCATGCGCCGGGCGATCGGAGGCGACAGCGGTGGCTCGCCGTCGGCGATGCGCTGCAGCTGCGCCACCAGCTCCTGGCGCGACGCTTCCTTCAGCAGGTAGCCGAAGGCGCCGGCCTGCAGCGCGGGAAACAGATGTTCGTCGTCGTCGTGGATGGTGACCACCACCGACAACGCCATGGGCTGCTGCTGGCGCAGCGCCCGGATCACCGAGACGCCGCTGCCGTCGGGCAGTTCCAGATCGGTCAGAACGACGTCGAACGGCTGCCGCGCCAGCGCATCGATGCCATCACCACAACGGCCTATCGCCGTCACCTCGGCATCGGGGAACGCAACGCGCACGGTGTCCACCAGCCAGGAACGGATGTCCGGCAGATCCTCGATCACAAGCACGGCTTTCATGACTTGGCCATGCTAAGCCGGCGGCGGCCGGATGCTTCGGCCCGGCATCCACGAACTTGCGGGAAATGCGGAATATGTCGCCACCGGCGCACCGCCACCGCCCTGGGCCGGCTTGCGGCAGAGGCCGCGAGAGTCAGCTGTGCGGCGACTCCAGCGGCACCCGCACCATCAGCAGCGTGCCGCCCAATGCGCCGCTGCCGAAGCGGTGCGTGCCGCCCAGGCGGCGCACGCGGCGCTCGATGCTCGACAGGCCGCCGGCGCCGCCCCGAGCTCCCGGCAACCCCATGCCCTGGCCGTTGTCTTCCACGTCCAGGTGGAGGGCGGTCGGACTGAGCTGCAACAGCACGCGGCAATAACTGGCACCGCTGTGGTGAATGATGTTGGACACGGCCTCGCGCAGCACCCGCGTCAAGTGGGCGACGGTGCGCATGGGCAGCGGGGCCACCCGCCCCGACAGCTGGGCGTCCCAGTCGACCTGCACGCCGGCGGCGGACAGCCGCGCCACGGTTTCAGCGCGCCAGTCGGCCAGCACGTCGGCCGCCGGCACCGGCTGCGCCTTCAGGTGGCGCACCGACAGCCGCATTTCCTCCAGCGCCTCGCGCGCCAACCGGGCCACGTCGGCGCCGGCCTCGCCCTGCTCGCCCGCGTGCGCCAGCGACAGCAGCTTGGCCCCCAGGTCGTCGTGCAGGTCGTCGGCGATGCGCAGGCGCTCTTCGCTGGCGCCGCGCACGTAGGCGTCGCGGGCGTGGATGATCTGCGCCGCCAACGCCGACAACCGGGCCGCCATGCGCCGGTCGCTGCGGGCGAACAGCGGCCGGCCGCGGTCGCGCTGACCCAGCAGCACCCCCGGCAGACCGGCCACCGGCGGCACCCACAGCGTCCGGCCGCCGTCCAGCACGGTGGTCACTCGGTAGGGTCGCGCGCCTTCGGCCAGGCTCACGCGCGCCTCGAAGGTGTTTTCCAGCAAGGCCATCCACAGCGGACCCCGGTCCTCCGGCGCCGTCAACCCGAGCGCCAGGATGGCGCTGGTGAGCTCGCGCTGCGTCTGGCTGCGCCGCAGAATGCCGCGCCCCCAGATGCGCCGCGTCAGCAGCACATAGA
>JADLIA010000182.1 GCA_020848515.1 Rubrivivax sp.
ACCAAACTTCTTGCTCAGCACGGTGGCAATGGCCGCCGTCAGGGTGGTCTTGCCGTGGTCGACGTGACCAATGGTGCCGACGTTCACGTGCGGCTTGCTGCGCTCAAATTTCTCTTTTGCCATGTCGGAATACTCCAGTCAAAGAACGATCGCCCGTGCACGGGGGTTTTACGTCTGCACCCGGATGCCGGCGTCCGCACGCACGGGCACGCGCGGGGCTCCGGATCGCAGACGGGTGATGCCTCACCCGGTTCACAAATGCTATCGACTAAATAGCTGTTCGCGCTTGTTGTATCGAGCTTCGAAGCCTATTGGCTTCAAAACTCGGGGCATGATCACTTGGCGCGTGCCGCCACGATGGCGTCGGCGACGTTCTTCGGCGCCTCGGCGTAGTGTTTGAACTCCATGGTGTAGGTGGCGCGGCCCTGCGACATCGAGCGCAGCTGCGTGGCGTAGCCGAACATCTCGGACATCGGCACCTCGGCCTTGATGATCTTGCCGCCACCGACCATGTCGTCCATGCCCTGCACCATGCCGCGACGGCTGGACAGATCGCCCATCACGTTGCCGGCGTATTCCTCGGGGGTTTCCACCTCGACCGCCATCATCGGCTCCAGGATCACAGGCGTGGCCTTCCTGGCGGCTTCCTTGAAGCCGAAGATGGCGGCCATCTTGAAGGCCTGTTCGCTGGAGTCCACGTCGTGGTAGGAACCGAAGGTCAGGCGCACCTTGACGTCGACCACCGGATAGCCGGCCAGCACGCCGCTGGTGAGCGCTTCTTCCACGCCCTTCTGCACGGCGGGGATGTATTCGCGCGGCACCACGCCGCCCTTGATCTCGTCGACGAACTCGAAACCCTTGCCGGCTTCCTGCGGCTCCAGCGTGAAGACGACGTGGCCGTACTGGCCCTTGCCGCCCGACTGGCGCACGAACTTGCCTTCGACATCGGTGACGGTCTTGCGCACGGTTTCGCGGTAGGCCACCTGCGGTTTGCCCACGTTGGCCTCGACGTTGAACTCGCGCTTCATGCGGTCGACGATGATCTCCAGGTGCAGCTCGCCCATGCCGGAGATGATGGTCTGGCCGGATTCCTCGTCGGTGCGCACGCGGAACGACGGGTCTTCCGAAGCCAGGCGCGACAGGGCGATGCCCATCTTTTCCTGGTCGGCCTTGGTCTTGGGCTCCACGGCCTGCGAGATCACCGGCTCGGGGAACACCATGCGCTCGAGCACGATGGCGGCGTTCGGGTCGGACAGCGTCTCACCCGTGGTGACGTCCTTCAGGCCGACACAGGCGGCGATGTCGCCGGCCACGATTTCTTCGATCTCGATGCGCTCGTTGGCCATCATCTGCACGATGCGGCCGATGCGCTCCTTCTTGCCCTTGACGGTGTTGAGCACCGTGTCGCCCTTTTTCAGCACGCCGGAATAGACGCGCACGAAGGTGAGCTGGCCGACGAAGGGGTCGGTCATCAGCTTGAACGCCAGGGCCGAGAACTTCTCGCCGTCGCTGGCCTCGCGGCAGGTTTCCTTCTCGTCTTCGTCGGTGCCCGCCACGGGCGGAATGTCCACCGGCGAGGGCAGATAGTCGATCACGGCGTCCAGCATGCGCTGCACGCCCTTGTTCTTGAACGCCGTGCCGCACAGCATGGGCTGGATTTCGGTCGAGATGGTGCGGGCGCGCAGACCGGCCTTGATATCGTCTTCGGACAAGTCACCCTCTTCCAGGTACTTGTTCATCAGCTCTTCGCTGGACTCGGCGGCGGCCTCGATCATGTTCTCGCGCCACTTCTGGGCATCGGCCTGCAACTCGGCCGGAATGTCCTGGTAGTCGAACTTCATGCCCTGGGACGCCTCGTCCCAGATGATGGCCTTCATCTTGAGCAGATCGACCACGCCCTTGAAGTTGTCCTCGGCACCGATCGGGATGACGATGGGCACCGGGTTGGCCTTCAGGCGCAGCTTCATCTGGTCGTAGACCTTGAAGAAGTTGGCGCCGGTGCGGTCCATCTTGTTCACGAAGGCCAGACGCGGCACCTTGTACTTGTTGGCCTGACGCCAGACGGTTTCGGACTGGGGCTGCACGCCGCCCACGGCGCAATACACCATGCAGGCGCCGTCGAGCACGCGCATGGAGCGCTCCACCTCGATGGTGAAGTCCACGTGGCCGGGGGTGTCGATGATGTTGAAGCGGTGCTCGGGGTAGGACAGGTCCATACCCTTCCAGAAGCAGGTCACGGCGGCAGACGTGATGGTGATGCCGCGCTCTTGCTCCTGCTCCATCCAGTCGGTGGTGGCGGCGCCGTCGTGCACTTCGCCCAGCTTGTGGTTCACGCCGGTGTAGAACAGGATGCGCTCGGTCGTGGTGGTTTTGCCGGCGTCGATGTGCGCCGAGATGCCGATGTTGCGGTAACGCTCGATGGGGGTCTTGCGAGCCATGATGGGTTCTTTCTTGACACGGGCAGGCCCGCTCGTGGCGGGCCGCCGCTCGGGAAGGGAGAGATTCAGAAGCGGAAGTGGCTGAAGGCCTTGTTGGCCTCGGCCATGCGGTGCACCTCGTCTCGGCGCTTCATGGCGCCGCCGCGGCCTTCGTTGGCCTCCAGCAGCTCGTTGGCCAGGCGCAGGGCCATGGACTTTTCGCCGCGCTTGCGCGCCGCTTCCTTGATCCAGCGCATCGACAGGGCCAGGCGGCGCACCGGGCGCACCTCGACCGGCACCTGATAGTTGGCGCCACCGACGCGGCGGCTCTTGACTTCCACCATCGGCTTGACGTTGTTGATGGCAGTGATGAACAGCTCGAGCGGGTCCTTGCCGCTCTTCTTTTCCATGGTTTCGAGCGCGCCGTAGATGATGCGCTCGGCCACGGCCTTCTTGCCGCCTTCCATGATCACGTTCATGAACTTGGAAAGCTCGACGTTGCCGTACTTGGGATCCGGCAGGATTTCACGTTTGGGAACTTCGCGACGACGTGGCATGACTGACCTTTCAATTTGCTTCAGTTGGCGGCCGGAGCAGGGTTTGACGTTCTCCGCTCGCCTGGCAGGCCCATCGGGTGCCTGCACTTACTCGACCCGAACCGCGGGTCACTTCGCCTGATCCGGGGTCGTCGGACACCCGCACCAGACACCGAAAAAACGCAACGGCCGATCAGGCCTTCTTGGGACGCTTGGCGCCGTACTTGGAGCGCGACTGCTTGCGGTCTTTCACGCCTTGCAGGTCGAGCGAGCCGCGCACGATGTGGTAGCGCACACCGGGCAGGTCCTTGACCCGGCCGCCGCGCACCAGCACCACGCTGTGCTCTTGCAGGTTGTGGCCTTCGCCACCGATGTAGGAGATGACCTCGAAGCCGTTGGTCAGGCGCACCTTGGCGACCTTGCGCAGCGCCGAGTTCGGCTTCTTGGGCGTGGTGGTGTACACGCGCGTGCACACGCCGCGGCGTTGCGGCGAGTTCTGCATCGCCGGGCTCTTGGACTTGGTCGTCTCGACCGTCCGCCCGTGACGCACCAGTTGACTGATGGTTGGCATGAAAGTCCCTTGAAACGTGAAAACGCGCGTGCAGCGCGCGCCGAAAAACCCCGCAACGCCAGCAAGGCGAGCGCCCTCACCCAAGATGGCGCGCGCGGCAAAAATACGGGAAAAGCCGCAGATTATAGCCCGCCGGCGCGGGCGCTACAAGCCGCTGCCGCCTGCGCGCCGGACTCGGAGTGCGGGCACGGGTTGCGGGCGCCAGAGAGTCGCGCCCCAACACGGGCGATCAAGGCACCAGGCACAGCCGCAGCCTGAGCGGCGCGAGCATGGGCCGCGCCGCGCGGGTGCACCTGGGCGATCGAGGCGGGCAGGCGGGATCGGGTCACCCCGTCTCACTTGATCCACAGTCGCATGGCGTCCCAGGCCCGACCCAGGAAGCCGGCCTCCTCGACCGCTTCCAGCGCCACCAGCGGCACTTCGGCCAGGGTCTGCTCGCCCTGGCGCACCTTCAGCGTCGCCACCGCCTGGCCCTGGCGGAACGGGGCGATCAGCGGCTCGGGGCGGGCGATTTCGGTCTTGATCTGGCCGGCGCTGCCGCTGGGCACGGCGACCACGATGGGCTCGCCGCGACCCAGCTTCAGCTCGGCCGATTTGCCCTTCCACACCTTGGGGCTGGCCACCGGCTGGCCACCGTCGAACAGCTTGACCGCCTCGTAGGCGGTGTAACCCCAGTTGAGCAGCTTCTGCGACTCGTTGGCGCGCGCCGTCTCGCTGCTGGCGCCCAGCACCACCGACAGCAGGCGCCGGCCCGGCAGGTTGGGAAAGTCGCGACGCGCCGTGGCCACCAGGCAGTAGCCGGCGGCGCTGGTGTGGCCGGTCTTCAGGCCATCGACGGTGGGGTCGCGAAACAGCAGGGTGTTGCGGTTGGTGTCGTTGCTGGCGGGCGTGCCGGGGTAGCGGTACTTGCGAATGGTGTAGTAGTGCAGGTACTCCGGAAAGTCGCGCAGCAGCCGGGTGGACAGGGTGGCCAGATCGCGCGCGGTGGTGTGGTGGCCGGGCTCGGTCAGGCCTTCGGGGTTGCGGTACTGGGTGCCGGCCAGGCCCATGGCCTTGGCCTGCTCGTTCATCAGCTGCACGAAGCGCTCGGCGCTGCCGCCCACCCCCTCGGCCAGCGCCATGGTGGCGTCGTTGCCGGACTGCACGATCATGCCCTTGATCAGGTCTTCCACCGGCACCTGCATCTTGGGGTCGATGAACATGCGCGAGCCGGGCATCTTCCAGGCGCGCTCGGACAC
>JADLIA010000183.1 GCA_020848515.1 Rubrivivax sp.
CGGACACCGACGTCCTGGTCTGCGACGACGGGCTGCAGCACCTGGCCCTGGCGCGCGACCTGGAGGTGGTGGTGTTCGACGCCCGCGGCTGCGGCAACCACTGGCTGCTGCCGGCCGGGCCCCTGCGTGAGCCGTGGCCGCGCAGCCCTGCCGCTGCGCGCGAGCCCTGGCCGGGCAGCCCTGTCGATCCGCGCGAACCCGGGCCGCGCCCGGCCGAGCTGGTGCTGTGGACCGAGCCGCCCGCCCCCGACCAGGCCCCCGCACCAGCCGCCTTCGGCGCCACCCGCGCGCTGGCCGAGCACGCCCTGCGTGCCGATGGCGGTAGGCCGCCGCTGGCCGATCTGCGCGGCCAGCCGCTGACCGCGCTGGCCGCCATCGCACGGCCCGAGGCCTTCTTTGCCATGCTGCGCGCCGCCGGCCTGACCCTGACCGACACCCTGGCCCTGCCCGATCACTACGATTTTGATAGTTGCTCGCGCTTGCTGGACGGGCGCCAGAACCTGATTTGCACCGAAAAAGACGCGGTCAAACTGTGGCGCCACCGCCCCGACGCGCTGGCCGTGCCGCTGCGCCTGCAGGTGCCGGCAGCGTTCTTCGCCGCGCTCGACGAGCGGCTGGCCGCGCGCGGCTATCATCCCGCCAGCCGGGCCGACCGGCCCACCGCCGCGCCATGAAAAACCACCTGTTCCTGCTGGGCGCCATCGTCGCCGAAGTCGTCGCCACCAGCGCGCTCAAGGCCAGCGACGGCCTGTCGCGCGGCGGGCCGACGGCGCTGGTGGTGATCGGCTATGCGCTGGCGTTCTGGCTGCTGTCGCTGACGCTGCGCACCATCCCGGTCGGCATCGCCTACGCCACCTGGTCGGGCCTGGGCATGGTGCTGATCGCCCTGGCCGGCTGGTGGCTGTATGGCCAGCGGCTGGACGGCTGGGCGCTGCTGGGCATGGCGCTGGTCGTGGCCGGGGTGCTGGTCATGAACCTGCTGTCTCCCTCCTCTGCCCACTGATCGGATCACCATGGACCCCAAGCTGCTCGAACTGCTGGTCTGCCCCGTCACCAAAGGCCCGCTGGACCACGACCGTGAAAAATCCGAGTTGATCTCACGCTCGGCCCGCCTGGCCTACCCGATCCGCGATGGCATCCCCATCATGCTGGAAGCCGAGGCGCGCGCCCTCAGCGACGACGAACTGGCCGCGCTGCCACCGCGCACGCCGCTGGTGGGCTGATCTGCTGGACGCCCCATGGCAGCCACGCTGAGCACGGTGCGCGCGCTCATCTATTGGGAGTACGCCAAGTTGATCGCGGGGGAGGCGGTAGGACAACGTGATGCGTTCCGGTTCGTCAACCACACCTTCCGTCGGCTGCTCGAGCAGCGCATCAGTCCCAGTGCGATCCTGCGAGAGAACCAAGCGCTTTTCCGCGCCGGCGAAGTCTGCGTCTATTGCGGTGCCACGGAACAACTTCAGTGGGATCACATCGTGCCGCTGGCACTCGGCGGTCCCGACCATTTCGACAACCTGGTACGCGCCTGCTCGCACTGCAATCGAACCAAGGCGGACCGCGATCCCTACCGATGGTATGCGTCGCGCAAGGAGATCGACCGCATACCCCGGCTGGTTCTGGGCAAGTTCCTCAAACTGGTGTTTGCCGAGTACGACCGACGCGGGATGCTGGATGACCCCGCATTCATGCAAGAGCACCGGATTGAGCGCATCACACTGAGCACCGTTTTCACCCTCACCCCGTGAATCCGCCCATGCCGTTCACCGTCCTCATCCCCGCCCGGCTGGCCTCGACCCGGCTGCCGAACAAGCCACTGGCCGACATCGCTGGCAAGCCGATGATCGTGCGGGTGGCCGAGCGCGCCGAGCGCTCGGGCGCGGCGCAGGTGGTGGTGGCGGCCGATGCGCCCGAGATCCTGCACGCCTGCGCCGCCCACGGCGTGCGCGCCATCGCCACGCGCGCCGATCACGCCAGTGGCAGCGACCGCCTGGCCGAAGCCTGCGCACTGCTGGGTCTGGACGGCGACGACGTGGTGGTCAACGTACAGGGCGACGAGCCGCTGATCGACCCGGCGCTCATCGATGCCGTCGCCGCTTTGTTGAGCAGTTCGCCTGTCGCTCGCATGGGGACTGCGGCACACGCTATCGAAAACGTAGCTGATTTCCTGAACCCGAACGTCGTCAAGGTGGTGACCGACGCCCAGGGGCTGGCGCTCACGTTCTCGCGCGCGCCGCTGCCCTGGTGGCGCGACGGCTTTGCCGGCGGCGTCACGGCCTTGCCGGCGCAGCCGGCGCCGCTGCGCCACATCGGCCTGTACAGCTACCGCGCCGGCTTTCTGCGGGCCTTCGCCAGCCTGGCGCCGGCGCCGCTGGAGCAATGCGAGGCGCTGGAGCAGCTGCGTGCGCTCTGGCACGGCCACCGCATCGCCGTGCATGTGACGGCCCGGGCGCCCGGCCCCGGCGTCGACACGCCCGAGGACCTGGCGCGCGTGCGGGCCCTGCTGGCGAGCGGTGCGGGCTGAGCGCGCCCGCTCCCTACGCTATTCAAACCATAGCTGCCGGCGCTTGCCAGACAAGGCGTGAGGCCGGATGTGGCAGGACAACCCCGAGCACGGCCGGGCACCCGGCCTACGGCTTGGCGTTCAAGAAGAGAACCTGTGACCCCGGCTGCGCCGACATGACGAAGCGCAGCCGGGGGCGAGCGTCATGAATCATGTTGGACCAGGTTGAAAGCGAGTTCGTGTATCAGGCGAGCCCAAGGCCGGCACGCCTTGTCTGTAAGCCGGCCACAAGGCCCCGCGTGCTATTCTCGAACGCAACCCGTTCCGGCCCGGCCCCTTGTGGCCATGCGCGCCGGCCTTCCCCCTCCCACGGACACACAGAGGAGCACGATGAGACTGATCCTGTTGGGCGCCCCCGGCGCCGGCAAGGGCACGCAAGCGGCCTTCATCTGCCAGAAGTACGGCATCCCGCAGATCTCCACCGGCGACATGCTGCGCGCCGCCGTCAAGGCCGGCACACCGCTGGGCCTGCAGGCCAAGGGCGTGATGGAGTCGGGCGGCCTGGTCAGTGACGAACTCATCATCAACCTGGTCAAGGAGCGCATCGCCCAGCCCGATTGCGCGAGCGGCTTTCTGTTCGACGGCTTTCCGCGCACCATCCCGCAGGCCGAGGCCATGAAAGCCGCCGGCGTCAAGCTGGACTACGTGCTGGAGATCGACGTGCCGTTCGACGCCATCATCGAGCGCATGAGCGGCCGCCGCAGCCACCCGGCCTCGGGCCGCACCTACCACGTCAAGTTCAACCCGCCCAAGGTCGAGGGCAAGGACGACGTCACCGGCGAACCGTTGGTGCAGCGCGACGACGACAAGGAAGAAACCGTGCGCAAGCGCCTGGACGTCTACAGCCAGCAGACGCGCCCGCTGGTCGACTACTACGGCGACTGGGCCCGGCGCGAGCCCGCCGCCGCGCCCAAGTACCGCCAGATCAGCGGCACCGGCACGGTGGAAGAAATCACCGCCCGCGCCTTGGCGGCGCTGGCCAGCTGATGCGCCGAGTTGGCGTTCCTGGGGGCAGCCCCATCCACGTCCGCTGAGCCACCGCCTGCACTCACCGAAGCGGCGCCCGCCCTGGCGCCGCATTTTTTTGCCGCGTCCTGGGCGTGCGGCGTCACCGCTCTGAGGCTCAGAACGGCTTGCCCAGATCGATCGTCCAGTAGTAGCCGTACTGCGTGCTGGCGTTGTAACGACAGGCGCCGCCCACATGCACGTAGGTGGCGCTCATCATGGCCTGACAGTGGCCGGGGCTGTTCACCCATTGGCTGACGGTGGCCGCGACGCTCGCGTTGCCAGCCGCAATGTTTTCCGCCAGGGCTTGCCAGACATAGCCAGCCGCGTCGACCCGCTGCGCCATGTTGCTGCCGTTCGAGCCCGTGTGACTGAAGAAATTGTGGGTCGCCATGTCGGTCGAGTGCGCCTCGGCGGCATGCGCCAACAGCGCGTTCCAGCTCAGCGCCGCCGCAGCCGGCATGGCCGTCCCACCACAGCTGCGGGCCGTGGCGCGCACGGCATTGATGGCGCTCAGCAACTCGTTCATGTCGCCGCACGCACTGACCGGTGATGGTGCGGGTGCGGGTGCGGGTGCGGGTGCGGGTGCGGGTGCGGGTGCGGGTGCGGGTGCGGGTGCGGGTGCGGGTGCGGGTGCAGGTGCAGGTGCGGGTGCAGGTGCAGGTGCAGGTGCGGGTGCGGGTGCAGGTGCAGGTGCGGGTGCGGGGTCCGCGTCACCTCCGCCGCCACATGCGGCCACAGCGGCGCACAGTGCGCTCAACACGGCCACACGCGCAGTGCGACCGAACGGGGAGATGGGGGTGGCTTGCATGACGATGTGTCTCCTCGATTGCAACGTTGTGGCCCGGGCTCGATGGGCATTCGAGCTCAATCATAAGCAATACTTAAATACACATATGTAACAAATCGGGCTGGCCGTGGGGCGATCAACCACCGCTTGTCATCGCGCGGCAACTGTGTAAAATCACAGTCACTGTGGATCGATCCAGATTCCAGACACCTGAGGTCAGCCACCATGTCCGACATGCCCAAGCTCACCGCCCGCCAGCAGCAGATCCTGCAACTGGTGCAACACGCCATCGCGCGCACCGGGGCGCCGCCCACGCGCGCCGAAATCGCGGCCGAGCTGGGTTTCAAGTCCGCCAACGCGGCTGAAGAACACCTGCAGGCTCTGGCACGCAAAGGGGTGATCGAGCTCGTCAGCGGCACTTCGCGCGGCATCCGCCTGAAAGGCGCGGCCCGCAGCCGCCTGGCGGGCGACGCCTTCAGCCTGACGCTGCCCGGCATGGCGCAACTGGCGTTGCCGCTGGTCGGTCGCGTGGCCGCCGGCTCGCCCATCCTGGCGCAGGAGCACGTGGAGCAAACCTACCACCTCGAACCCACCCTGTTCACCCAGCGCCCCGACTACCTGTTGCGGGTGCGCGGCATGTCGATGCAGGGCGCCGGCATCCTCGACGGCGACCTGCTGGCAGTGCACGCCACACGCGAAGCACGCAACGGCCAGATCGTGGTGGCGCGCCTGGGTGACGACGTCACGGTCAAGCGCTTTCATCGCCACCAGCACCAGATCGAGCTGCATGCCGAAAACCCCGACTACCCCACCATCGTGGTGCAGCCGGGCGAGCCGTTCGAAATCGAGGGCCTGGCCGTCGGCCTGATCCGCAACAGCATGCTGATGTAGCGCGGCAGTCACGGCGCCCCACAGGTGGCGGGCGTGCAGATGGCCGGGCCATCCACACCCTGGGGCGGCGCCTCTTCACCGCAATCTCGCCTGTGTCCAACCTGATTCACTCTGAAAGGTTTCACATGGCCCGATTCACCACCCACCAGCCCACCGCGGCCACCGTCCTGTGCCTGGACGACTACCGGGTGCCCAGCTACCGGCGCCCGCGCCGCCCGGGCAGCGCCGGCAGCTCGCTGATCAGGCCCGCCCCCGACAACGCCTGGTCAGGCCTGGCCCGGCAGCGCGCGCTGCAAACTGGCGCCGGCGGTCTCCCCCTCCACCCGGATCCCGCCCCGACCGCCGCCCCCTGCAGCGCGCCACCCGTACGCACCCTCCGCCTGCGCGATCCCCAGGCCCCGGACGCGCCGGCGCGCCTGCGCATTTCGGGCCGCCTGATCGACGTCTGCGCCGAGCTGGAGCGGCTGGCCGCGGCCGAACTGGCGAACAGCCCGCCACAACCGCGCTGCGCATGAACCAAGACGCATGAATCGTGCCCCACCGGGGCGCGTGGTGTCGTGTCGACAAATGGGCCTGGCGGCGGGTTCTGCGGCGCCCTCTTTGCGGCAATCCGTGACAACGCACCCTGAAGCCGATAGCATGAATCGCCGCAATCAACCCGGAGGAAGCCAGCCATGACCATTGAAACCACCACCGACGACAGCTACCTCGCCAGCGCCGGACGGCGGCAACTGCTGAGGGCAGGCGCAGGCTCGCTGTCCTTGCTGGCCGCAGGCGGTTTGTTCGGTGGCCGTGTGGCGGTGGCTGCAACCATCGACAAGCCTGCGGACGTGCCCGTGGTCGATCGCGTGGCGATCCGAGTGGTGACCGACTCGTACCACCATGCCTTCGAGCCACCGCGCACGCTGGGCAACCTGCAGGTGCAGCGACTGGGCTTCGATGTCAAACCTGGTCGGCCGCCCCGTCGTACGCTGCAGAACGAGTGGGGCCTGTCGCTGCACATCGAATCAGGGCGGGGCGACGAAGTACGTCAGGTACTGCTCGACTTTGCCTACACCCCCGAAGCCTTGCTCAACAACCTGCTGCTGTGCGGCATCGATGTGTCCAAACTCGACGCCATCGCCCTGAGTCACGGTCACTACGATCATTTCGGTGGCATGGTGGGCTTTCTCGACGCTCACAAGAGCAAACTCAAGCCTGGGCTTCCCTTCTATCTCGGAAGTGAAGAGTGCTTCTGTTCGCGCGAGCTGAACGTGCCGGGTGACGCAGGGAGTTTTGGCGCGCTGGACCGCGAAGCCATTCGTCAGTCGGGCATGACCATGACGTTCGCCCAGCGCCCCTCGATCCTGGCCTCGCACGGGTTCACCACCGGGGTCATCCCCAGCAGTTCGTTCGAACGTGTGCTGGCACCCACACGCATGACGCCTGGCATCCAAGCTGGGCTGGGTTGTGCGCCGGAAGGCCTGTCGCCGGCCAAGCAGAGCCTGACCGCAGCGGTGCCGGACGACTTCGAGCATGAGCAGGCCATTGTCTACCAGCTGAAAGGGCGCGGCCTGGTCGTCATGACCTCCTGCGGCCATCGCGGCATCGTCAATTCGGTGCGCCGCGCCATGCAGGTGGCCGGCACCGACAAGGTCCACGCGATTCTGGGCGGTTTTCACCTTGCCCCGCACACGCCGGAGTATCAGCGGCAAACCCTGGCCGAATTGAAGGCCATCAACCCCGACTTCCTGATCCCCATGCACTGCTCCGGCGAAACCTTCATCTCGATGGCGCAGTCGGAAATGCGCGATCGCTTCGTGCGCTCCTCCACCGGCACGCGCTTCGTGTTTAGCGCCTGACGCGGGCCTCGAATTCGCCCCGTCCGGACGCCACCCGAGAAGCGGTCGGCCCCCATGCGCGTGCGCAGCTGGCCGCTGGCCAGAGGCACAATGCGCGCATGAACATCGTGATCCTCGACGACTACCAGGACGCCGTGCGCAAGCTGGCCTGCGCGTCCCGGCTGGAGCCCTACCCGGCCAAGGTGTACACCAACACGGTCAAGGGCCTGGGCCAGCTGTCGGTGCGTCTGCGCGATGCCGAGGTGCTGGTGCTGATCCGCGAGCGCACGCAGATCACCCGCCAGCTGATCGAAAAGCTCCCCAGGCTGAAGATGATTTCGCAGACCGGCCGCGTGGGCAGCCACGTCGACGTGGCCGCCTGCACCGAGCGCGGCATCGCCGTGGCCGAAGGCGTGGGCTCGCCGGTGGCGCCGGCCGAGCTGACCTGGGCGCTGATCATGGCCGCCATGCGGCGGCTGCCGCAGTACATCGGCAACCTCAAGCACGGCGCCTGGCAGCAGTCGGGGCTGAAGTCGGCGTCCATGCCGCCCAACTTCGGCCTCGGGCAGGTGCTGCGCGGCAAAACCCTGGGCATCTGGGGCTACGGGCGCATCGGCCAGATCGTGGCCGGCTACGGGCGCGCCTTCGGCATGCAGGTGCTGGTGTGGGGTTCGTCGGATTCGATGACGCGCGCGCGCCTGGACGGCCACCAGGTGGCGCCTTCGCGGGCCGAGTTCTTCGCCCTGTCGGACGTGCTGTCGCTGCACCTGCGGCTGGTCGAGGCCACGCACGCCATCGTGCGGCTGGAAGACCTCAGCCGCATGAAGCCCACCGCCCTGCTGGTCAACACCTCGCGCGCCGAGCTGATCGAGCACGACGCACTGGTCAGCGCGCTCAACCGTGGCCGCCCCGGCATGGCGGCGGTGGACGTGTTCGAGAGCGAGCCCATCCTGCAGGGCCACGCCCTGCTGCGGCTGGAGAACTGCATCTGCACCCCGCACATCGGCTACGTGGAGCAGGACAGCTACGAGCTGTACTTCGGCGCCGCCTTCGACAACGTGGTCAACTACCTGCGCGGCACACCCACGCAGATCGTCAACCCGGGCGCCCTGCAGATGCGGCGCTGAGGCCTCGCCAGCCACCGCAGGAGGTACTCAACAAATCGGCCTCCGGCGCCCACCTGGCCAGCGCCAGCAGCTATTGTTTTGATAGTTTCTGTGGGCTGCGACGCGGCGCGCGCTGCCGCCATAATGTGTCGCCATGAACACACCCGTCTTTTCCCGCGTCGGCATCGTCGGCACCGGCGCCATGGGGCGCGGCATTGCCCAGATCGCCGCCCAGGCCGGCAGCACCGTGCGCCTGTACGACACCCAGCCCGACGCCGTTGCCAAGGCCCGAGAAGCACTGTCGGCGCAGTGGGACAAGCTGGTCCACAAAGGCCGTCTGACGCGTGAGCAGGCCGACAGCCATGTCTCCCGCGTGCCGCCGGCCGCCACGCTGGCCGATCTGGCCGACTGCGACCTGGTGATCGAGGCCATCGTCGAGCGCCTGGACGTCAAGCAGACGCTGTTTGCCGAGCTGGAAGGCATCGTGCGGCCCGACGCCATACTGGCCACCAACACCTCCTCGCTGTCGGTGACGGCGATTGCCGCGGGGCTCAAGCACCCGGGCCGACTGGCCGGCTACCACTTCTTCAACCCGGTGCCGCTGATGAAGGTGGTCGAGGTCATCGCCGGCCTGAAGACCGACGCCGCCACCGGTCAGCGCCTGACCGACTACGCGCGTCAGATGGGCCACACGCCGGTGCAGGCGGCCGACACGCCGGGTTTCATCGTCAACCACGCCGGGCGCGGCTACGGCACCGAGGCGCTGCGCATCGTGGGCGAAGGCGTGACCGATTTCGTCACCGTCGATCGCATCCTGCGCGACCAGGTGGGCTTTCGTCTGGGCCCGTTCGAGCTGTTCGACCTGACCGCGCTGGACGTTTCGCACCCGGTGATGGAGTCGATCTACCGCCAGTATTTCGACGAACCGCGCTACCGTCCCAGCGTCATCACCGCGCAGCGGCTGGCCGGCGGCGTGCTGGGTCGCAAGAGTGGCGAAGGTTTTTACCGCTACCTGGGCGGCAGCGCGCAGGTGGCGCCGGAGGCCGCCGCGCCGCAGGTGGCGGAGCTGCCGCCGGTGTGGGTATCGACCCGCGCCGCACGCCGTGCGGAGCTGTACCAGCTGCTGAAGGACCTGGGCGCCCGAATCGAAACCGGCCAGTCGCCCTCGCCGCAGGCGCTGACGCTGGTGGCGCCACTGGGTTTCGACGTCACCACGGTGGCCGTGGTCGAGCGGCTGGATCCGGCGCGCACCGTCGGCATCGACCTGCTGATCGAAGACGCCGCCACCCGCCGCCGCGTGCTGGCCACCAACCCTGCCACGCGCAGCGACATGCGCGACGCCGCCCACGCCCTGTTCGCGCGCGACGGCAAGCCGGTGAGCGTGATCCACGATTCGGGCGGCTTCGTCACCCAGCGGGTGGTGGCCCACATCGTCAACATCGCCGCCGACATGTGCCAGCAGCGCGTGTGCAGCCCGCAGGATCTGGAAACCGCCGTCACCCTGGGCCTGGGCTACCCGCTCGGGCCTCTGGCCATGGGCGACCGCTGGGGCCCGGCCAACATGCTGGAAGTGCTGTTCAACCTGCAGACCGTCTACGGCGACCCGCGCTACCGCCCCAGCCCCTGGCTGCGCCGCCGCGGCGCCATCGGGCTGTCGCTGCTGCACGAGGAAGCCTGAATGCTGGAAACATCCGTACACAGAGGACGCCAAGGCTGCGCAGAAGTCGCACAAGCAAGAGCATCCACCGGGGGCGGGTAAAGGACTGCGGCGCCACGGCAATGAGGCGCCGCGCGCGCAGACAAAGGGTCAGCAGACAGCACCAGGCATGTTGGAGGCCGTGGAATCCGCAGTGAGCGACGCAGAAGTCGGCCACGGCCCTCAAATGGAAGTTGTCTCCTTTGCGTTCTCTGCGAAACTTTCGCGCCCTCTGCGTAGGGATGTTTGAATCCGTTCAGCCCACTCCACCACCCTCATGACCGCCGAATTGCGCAGCACCTTCGAAGGCAGCACCATGGTGCTGACCATCAGCAACCCCGAGCATCGCAACGCGCTCGGGCCCGAGATGTACGCCGCCGGCGTCGAGGCGCTGAGCGCCGCCGAGTCGAACCCCGAGGTGCGCTGCGTGGTGCTGACCGGCGAAGGCCAGGTCTTCTGCGCCGGCGGCAACCTGCAGCGCCTGCAGGCCAACCGCCAGCGGCCGCCCGAAGTGCAGGCCCAGAGCATCGAGCGTCTGCACGACTGGGTCGAAGCGATCCGCACCTTCCCCAAGCCGGTCATCGCCGCCGTCGAAGGCCCGGCCGCCGGTGCCGGTTTTTCGCTGGCGCTGGCCTGCGACCTGATCGTGGCGGCGCGCAACGCGGTGTTCGTCATGGCCTACAGCAGCGTCGGCCTGTCGCCCGACGGCGGTGGCAGCTGGAGCCTGGCGCGCGCGCTGCCCCGCCAGCTGGTCAACCAGCTGCTGATGGGGGGCGAACGCATCGGCGCGCAGCGCCTGCACGAGCTGGGCGTGGTCGGTCGGCTGTGCGACGCCGGCCAGGCGCTGGGCAGTGCGCTCGACTGGGCCGGGCAATTGGGCGCCCGCGCCCCCAACGTGATGGCCAGCATCAAGGAATTGGTCGGCGAAGCAGATCGCAACGACCTGTCCAGCCACCTGGCGCTGGAGCGCGACCACTTCGTGCGCAACCTGCACCACCCCAACGCCGGCATCGGCATCGCGGCCTTCCTGGCCAAGCAGA
>JADLIA010000184.1 GCA_020848515.1 Rubrivivax sp.
CACCGGCCCTGCCACCTGAGCGACAGCGCGCGCGCCGCTGCGTGCTAAGGTCACGCGTTCCCTGTCTGTCCACCTGATCCTGCACATGACACGTCCCGCCCTCATGACCCGTCACCCGTTCGACGACGCTGTGGCGCTGGTGCCGCTGGCCGCCAGCGCCGACGAGCGCGGCCCACAGGCGCCGGGCCATTTCCAGGGGGCGCCGCACGCCGCCTACGGCAACATGGTGGGGCCGTTCGGTGGCATCACGGCGGCGCAGGCGCTGGCGGCGGTGCTGCGCCATCCGGCGCGGCTGGGCGAGCCGGTGGCGCTGACCGTCAACTACGCGGCGGCGTTGATCGAGGCGCCGTTTCGCATCGAAGCGCGTCCGGTGCGCACCAACCGCTCCACCCAGCACTGGACGGTGGCGCTGATGCAGACCGACGCCCAGGGCGTCGATGGCGTGATGCTCACCGCCACCTGCGTCACCGCCGTGCGGCGTGCCACCTGGAGCGCCGTCGAGGTGCCGCGGCCGGCGGCGCCGGCGCCGCAGCAGGTGCCGCGCGCCGTGCCGCCCAAGCGCGTGCGCTGGATCGAACGCTACGACATGCGGCCGCTGGCCGGCCCCATGCCGCTGCAGTGGGACGGCAGCGAGGCCGACAGCCTGACGCGCCTGTGGGTGCGCGACGACCCGCCGCGCCCGCTGGACTTTCTGAGCCTGACGGCGCTGGCCGACGTGTTCTTCCCGCGCGTGTGGCGTCGCCGCGCGCGCATGACGCCGGCCGGCACGGTGTCGATGTCGGTCTATTTTCACGCCGGGGCCGACGAACTGGCCGCCACCGGCGAGGGCTACCTGCTCGGTCAGGCGCGGGCGCAGTCCTTCTTCAACGGTTTCTTCGACCAGAGCGCCGAGCTGTGGAACGAAGCCGGTCATCTGCTGGCCACCACGCACCAGGTGGTGTACTTCAAGGAATGAGCATGACGCGCCCCGTGGCCCTGGTGGTGGGCGCCGGCGACGCCACCGGCGGCGCCATCGCGCGGCGCTTTGCCGCCGGCGGCTATACCGCCTGCGTGACGCGGCGCGACGCCGCCCGGCTGCACGAGCTGCGCCAGGCCATCGAAGCGGCGGGCGGCATCTGTCACGCCTTCGGCTCCGACGCACGCAAGGAAGACGAGGTGGTGGCGCTGGTCGACACCATCGAGCGCGACATCGGCCCGATCGAGGTGCTGGTGTTCAACATCGGCGCCAACGTGCCCTGCAGCGTGCTGGAAGAAACCGCGCGCAAGTACTTCAAGATCTGGGAAATGGCCTGCTTCGGCGGCTTTCTGAACGGGCGCGAAGTGGCCCGGCGCATGGTGGGGCGCGGGCGCGGCACCATCATCTTCACCGGCGCCACGGCGTCGGTGCGCGGGGCAGCCGGGTTTGCCGCCTTTGCCGGCGCCAAGCATGCGCTGCGTGCGCTGGCCCAGAGCATGGCGCGCGAGCTCGGGCCGCAGGGCATCCATGTGGCGCACTGCATCATCGACGGCGCCATCGACACCGCCTTCATCCGCGAGCGCTTCCCCGAACGCTATGCGCTGCGCGCGCAGGACGGCATCCTGCGGCCCGACAGCATCGCCGAGGCCTACTGGACGCTGCACCGGCAGCCGCGCGACGCCTGGACGCACGAGCTGGACCTTCGGCCCTACATGGAGACATTCTGATGAAGCACTTCGAATTCTGGTTCGACTTCGGCAGCCCCGCAGCCTACCTGGCCTGGACGCAGATCCCGGCCATCGAGGCCGCCACCGGCGCGCAGGCGATCTGGCGGCCGATGCTGCTGGGCGGCGTGTTCCAGGCCACCGGCAACCAGTCGCCCGCCGCCGTGGCGGCCAAGGGGCGCTACATCTTCACCGACTTCGACCGCTTTGCCCGCCGCTACGGCGTGCCGCTGCGCCGCAACCCGCATTTCCCGATCCACACCCTGCTGCCGATGCGCGGCGCCGTGGGCCTGCAGCGCGCCCAGCCCGAGCGTCTGGCCGACTACTGCCGCGCCATGTTCCAGGCCATCTGGGTCGACGGGCGCAACCTGAACGAGCCGGCCGAGGTCGGCGCGGTGCTGGCGGCGGCGGGCTTCGACCCGCAGGCGCTGCTGGCGCTGGCCAACCACCCGGACACCAAGCAGGCCCTGAAGGACGCCACCGACGAGGCGGTGCGGCGCGGCGTGTTCGGCGCCCCCACCTTCTTCGTCGGCGAGCAGATGTTCTGGGGCCAGGACCGCATCGATTTTCTGAAGGAAGCCCTGCAATGAACGAGATCCTGTCGCAATCCGAAGCCGGCGTGCTGACGCTCACCTTCCATCGGGTGGAGCGCAAGAACTCCATCAACGTCGCCATGTACGACGCGCTGGCCACGGCCATCGAGCGCGCGGTGGACGACGCCGCCACGCGGGTGTTGCTGATCCAGGGCCACGAGACGGTGTTTTCGGCCGGCAACGACATCGAGGACTTTCTGCGCAACCCGCCGGCCGGCAAGGATTCGCCGGTGTTCCGCTTCCTGCGTGGCATCGCCACCTTTCCCAAGCCGCTGCTGGCGGCCGTGTGCGGCCCGGCGGTGGGTGTGGGCACCACGCTGCTGTTTCACTGCGACCTGGTCTATGCGGGCGACAACGCGGCGTTTTCGGTGCCCTTCGTCAACCTGGGCCTGTGCCCCGAAGCCGCATCCAGCCTGCTGCTGCCGCAAACGTTCGGTTACCACCGCGCGGCCGAAGCGCTGCTGCTGGGCGAGCCCTTCATGGCCGAAGCGGCGCTGGAGGTCGGCCTGGTCAACCGCGTGCTGCCGCCCACCGAGTGCAACGCCTTTGCCCAGCAGCAGGCGCGCAAGCTGGCCGCCAAGCCACTGTCCAGCCTGATCACCACCAAGCAGCTGATGAAGGGCGCACAGCAGGAGGCGGTGCTGCGGCGCATGGACGAAGAGGGCGCGCATTTCCGTCGCATGCTGGGCGAGCCCGCCGCCCGCGAAGCCATGACCGCCTTCATGGAAAAGCGCAAGCCGGATTTCAGCGCATGCTGAAATCCGCCGCATCGTCAGATGCGGTCCCGCGCAGCGGGGCGCAGCAGCTTTCGTCAAAAGCGCAAGCCGGATTTCAGCGCATGCTGAAATCCGCC
>JADLIA010000185.1 GCA_020848515.1 Rubrivivax sp.
ACCTGTCCAGAGAAACCGGACCTCATGACACCCATCACCGGCAGCATCGTCGCCCTCGTCACCCCCATGACCGAGGACGGCAGCGTCGACTACCCCACCCTGCGCAAGCTGATCGACTGGCACATCGCCGAAGGCACCGACTGCATCGGCGTGGTCGGCACCACCGGCGAGTCGCCCACCGTCAATGTGGAGGAGCACCAGGAGATCATCCGCGTCTCGGTCGAACAGGCCGCCGGGCGCGTGCCCATCATGGCCGGCTGCGGCGCCAACTCCACCCTTGAGGCGATCGAGCTGGCGCGCTACGCCAAAAAGGTCGGCGCCGACTGCCAGCTGCAGGTGGTGCCCTACTACAACAAGCCCACGCAGGAAGGCCAGTACCAGCACTTCAAGGCGATCGCCGAAGCCGTGGGCGATCTGCCCATGGTCCTGTACAACGTGCCCGGCCGCACCGTGGGCGACATGCTGCACGACACCGTGCTGCGCCTGGCGCAGGTGCCCGGCATCGTCGGCATCAAGGAGGCCACCGGCAACATCGAGCGCGCGCAGTGGCTGATCCGCGACGTGCCCAAGGGCTTTGCCGTCTACTCCGGCGACGACGCTACCGCCGTGGCACTGATGCTGTGCGGCGGCCAGGGCAACATCAGCGTCACCGCCAACGTGGCGCCGCGCCTGATGCACGAGCTGTGCGTGGCCGCCATCGCGGGCGATCGTCGCCGGGCAATGGAAATCCAGTTCAAGCTGATGCCGCTGCACAAGCACCTGTTCGTCGAAGCCAACCCGATCCCCGTCAAATGGGCCATGGCCCGCCTGGGCCTGTGCGGCGGCGCGCTGAGGCTGCCCATGACGCGGCTGTCCAAGGCCTGTGAACCCGCGGTGGAGCAGGCCCTGCGCGACAGTGGCCTGCTTTGATTACTACAATATCCATAGCTGCTTGCGCTTGCCCGGCGGGCGCCGGAACCCGATTTCTTTCAAAGGAATGCTGAACGTGACGTTCATCCCCCGCTCCTGCCTGCCCCTGCTGGGCGTGGCCGTGCTGGCCGCCAGCGGCTGCTCCGTGCTGGAGCCCGAC
Organism: Rubrivivax sp.; assembly: GCA_020848515.1. GTDB lineage: Bacteria > Pseudomonadota > Gammaproteobacteria > Burkholderiales > Burkholderiaceae_C > Ottowia. Next base: position 1,070 of record JADLIA010000185.1, read on the forward strand.
CGGATCGACTACAAGAGCGCCGGCCGCGGCGTGGCGCTGGAAGTGCCGCCCGACCTGTCGCAACTGCCCGGCCAGTCGCGCTACGCCGCCCCGGGCGGCAGCGTCACCGCCAGCGCCTACCAGGCCGGGCAGGCGGCCACCGTGGCGGCGGGCACGCCCACGGCGGCCAACCGCATTGCCGACGTGCACTTCATGCGCCAGGACGGCGAGCGCTGGCTGCGCGTGGACCGGCCGGCCGACAAACTGTGGGGCGACGTGCGCGACTTCTGGCTGGAAAGCGGTTTCCTGCTGGCCGTCGATCAGCCCAGCATGGGCCTGATGGAAACCGACTGGGCCGAAAACCGCGCCAAGATCCCGCAGGACATCATCCGGCAGACCATCGGCAAGGTCTTCGATTCGCTCTACTCCACCGGCGAGCGCGACAAGTTCCGCATCCGGCTGGAGCGCAACCCCGCCGGCGGCACCGACATCTTCGTCACCCACCGCGGCATGGAAGAGGTGTATTCCTCGGCCCGGCGCGACAGCACCATCTGGCAGCCGCGTGCGCGCGACCCCGAGCTGGAAGCCGAATTCCTGCGCCGCCTGATGGTGCGTCTGGGCGTCTCGCAGGAGCAGTCCAAGGCCGCGCTGGCAGCGGCCGCAGCCCCGACGGCGACGCCGCAGGCGCGCCTGGTGACCGCCGCCAACGGCACGCCCCAGGTGCAACTGGCCGAAGACTTCGACCGCGCCTGGCGCCGCGTCGGCCTGGCGCTGGACCGCACCGGCTTCACCGTCGAAGACCGCGACCGCAGCAAAGGCATCTACTTCGTGCGCTACGTCGATCCGTCGCTCGAAAAGCAGGAACCCGGCTTCTTCGGCAAGCTGTTCGGCCGCGGCAGCGCGCCGCTGCCGACGCAGCAGTACCAGGTGGTCGTGCGCAGCGAGGGCCAGAGCAGCCAGGTCAGCGTGCTCGACCGCGCCGGTGGCGCCGCCCCCGGGGCCGACGCCCAGCGCATCGTCAAAGTCCTGGCCGACGAACTGAAGTAGACACGGCGCAGCGGCGGCACCGAGATGCTGCGCTTTCGCAGCCTGGCCAGCGGCAGCGCCGGCAACGCCACCCTGCTCGAGGCCGACGACGGCCTGCGCCGCACCCGGGTGCTGATCGACTGCGGGCTGGGCCTGCGGCCGCTGACGGCCCGCCTGGCCGCCGAAGGGCTGGCGCTGACCGATCTGGATGGCGTCTTCATCACCCACGAGCACGGCGACCACCTGGGCTGCGCGCGCAGCCTGATGCGGCGCCATGGTGTCCCGCTGTGGACCAGTGCCTGCACCGCCCGCTCGCTGGACACGCCCGACGCGGGCGCTGCGCGCCCGCGGCTGGTACGCGCCGGAGAAACGTTTGCCATCGGAGGCATCGAGTTCCACCCCTTTGCCGTGCCGCACGACGCGCGCGAACCGCTGCAACTGCGCTGCACCGACGGCGCCCGCTCCCTCGGCGTGCTCACCGATCTGGGCCATGTCACCCCGCAGGTGCTCGACGCCCTGGCCGGCGTGCACGCGCTGCTGCTGGAAAGCAACCACGACAGCGAACTGCTGGCGCGCGGCGACTACCCCGACTTCCTCAAGCGGCGCGTGGGCGGCACCCACGGCCATCTCAGCAACGCGCAGGCCGCGGCCGCCCTGACTGCGCTCGGCCATGCGCAGCTGACCACCGTGGTGGCGGCCCACCTGAGCGAACGCAACAACCGGCCTGAACTGGTGCGCCAACGGTTCGCCGCCGTGCTCGGCTGCGCCGCCGGCGAGGTGCTGCTGGCCGAGCGGCACGGCACCTGCTGGCTCGGAGTCTAGATGGCCTGCCCCAGACGCAAAAAAGCCACCCGAAGGTGGCTGATTTGCACAGGAGTGGGCGCTGGAACTGGCCGATCAGGCCTGCGGCGCAGACACCCCGGACCCGCAAGGGGTTACTTGGCGGCGGCGCTGGCCGCATCTTTGGCGGCGTTGGCGGCAGCGGCAGCGGCGTCGGTCGCAGCGGCGGCGGCGGCCGAAGCGGCGTCGCCGGCGGCGGTGGCCGCCGTCGAAGCGGCATCGGTCACGGCGGCAGCGGCATCGCTGGCGGCGCCCTGAACCGCGCTGGCGGCGGCGTCAACCGCCGAAGCGGCGGCGGCAGCGGCAGCGGCAGCCGGTGCTTCGGCCGCAGGTGCCGGCGCCGGAGCGGGCTCTTCCTTCTTGCCGCAGGCGGCGAGCGAAGCGGCGGCGATCAGGGCGGCCAACAGGAGGGATTTGTTCATGTCAAGGTTCCTAGGTCAAGAAAAGAATTGCCGGATGGCGCAAAGACACCGGCCAGTGTTCCGGCGCCCTGCTGCACGGAGGGAGAAGCACAAAACACCGCTTCCACTCAGGCCCTAATTATATGGGGCATGTCGATCAATGGTGACAAACCCTGATGCGCGGACGCGACGCCGGTGTGCAAACGTCAGAGACCGAGGGTGTAGGCAGGAAACCCCGGCGTGCTGCGCACCAGCCAGCCGTCGATCTGCTCGCGCAGCAGCAGGCGTCGCGCCGGATCGTCGCCGCACAGACCGCTGCTGTGCAGCAGATCCAGCCGCTGCACGGTCCAGCCGGGTGTCCACAGGGCGCTGGGCAACTCGGTCGCGTCGGCCTCGCGGCACACCCGGCAATCGATCCTGTGCGACCACAGGCGGCGCCACTCGACGAAGCGTGCGTGCAGGCGCGGCACCTCGTCGTAGCTCTTGGCCAGCATGGTGAAGCGGCGTGCGCCACGCACCCACGCCGTCAGTGCTTCGACCACCTCGCGTTCGCCCAACGGCCAGTGCCGAAAATCGGCGTCCGACAGCAGCAACTCACGCCAGCCCTGTTGCGCCGCCGCCAGCAGGCCGGTGCGCAGATGGTTGCGGAAACTCTCGTGTCCGATGAAGCTGCCCGAAGGCAGCGGGCTGGGCGGGGCTTCAGTTTCCATGCAACCACCCGGCCCGATGCCATTGCTGCAACAGTGCGCGCGCGTCGGCGCCGAGCCGGCCCACCTGCGCCGCGGTCAGTTGCCGCGCGTCGGCCAGCGCGCGCATCAACCGCGCGTCGGTGCCGCTGGCGCGAAAGCCCTCGCCATTGATGAACACATGGCGCGCGTCGTAGAGCATGCGTGTGCGGCGATCGAGTCGAACGCCGGCCTGCACCTGCCCGGCACCGTCGCCGGCCTCAAACCAGACCTGGGGCTTGGGCTCGGTCAACCACTCGCCCAGCAGCAGCGCCAGGTGGTCGGGCTGCTCAAGCGCACACTGGAGGGCATCGCGGGCAAACGCCAGCATGGCCTCGGGCAGCTGTGCCGGCTGCGCGCTGGCCGGTTGGGCCGGATCGCGGTACACCGCCTCCCCGACCAGGTCGGTGGCGTCGTCGGCCACGCGCTGCAGCAGCTCGCGCACCATTTCGTCGCGCGCCGGCTGGCGAAAGCCGATCGAGTAGGTCATGCATTCGCCGACCGCCACCCCATCGTGCGCCCAGCCGGGCGGCAGGTAGAGCATGTCGCCCGGTTCGAGCAGGAACTCCTGCTGGGGCCGGAAATCGGCCAGGATTTTGACCGGCAAGCCTTCGACCAGCGTCAGGTCCTTCTGTCGGCCGATGCGCCAGCGGCGCCGACCATGCGCCTGCAGCAGGAACACGTCGTAGCTGTCGAAGTGCGGACCGACGCCGCCGCCGTCGCTGGCGTAGCTGATCATCAGATCGTCCAGGCGCGCATCGGGCACGAAGCGGAAGGCCTGCAGCAGTTCGTGCGCCGGCTGGTGATGCAGGTCCACGCCCTGCACCAGCAGCGTCCAGTCGGCCTGCTGCAAGGGCGGCAGCGCGCGGCGCGCCAACGGTCCACGGCGCATCTGCCAGCCGGAGGATGAACGGCGCACCAGGCGCGACTCCACCGCGTCGTCGCCCGCCAGCGCGAACAGCTCGGCGCGCGACAGCAAGGGCTTGAAGCCAGGCATGGCCTGGCGCACCAGCAAGGGCTTTTTCTGCCAGTGCCGCTGCATGAACCGGGCTGGCGACAGCCCGCCCAGCAGGGTCAGGGGTTGATCGATCTGCATTGGGCAAGCATACGCAAGCCGTGGCCGACCCGGTTTGCGGTGCGACAATCGCCCCATGGAAATCACCCCCCAATGCGTGGTCGCCCTGACCTGGGTGCTGAAAGACAGCCTGGGCGACACCCTGGACGAACTGCACGAGCCGGTCGAGTTTCTGGTCGGCAGCGAAGACCTGCTGCCCGTCCTCAGCGCGGCCCTGCAGGGGCATGAGTCGGGCGCCACGCTGAACCTGAACCTGGAGCCGGAGGACGCCTTCGGCGACTTTGATGAGCAACTGGTGTTTCTGGCCCGGCGCGACCAGCTGCCACCCGGCATCGAAGAAGGCATGCTGATCGAGGCAGCTTCGCTGCCGGCCGGCAGCGTGGCGCAGGCGCCGGCGGACACGCTGTTCACCATCACCGAGATCTACCCCGAGCACGTGGTGCTGGATGCCAACCATCCGCTGGCCGGCATGGCGTTGCGGCTGCAACTGAAGGTGGTGGCGGTGCGCGAAGCATTAGACGATGAGCTGGAGCGCGGCAGCGCCGGCGCCGGCTTCTTTCGACTGCAACCGATGGCGCCGGGCAGCCCGCACCTGCACTGAACCTGCGACAACGGCACCCTGAGGTGCCGTGGCGCTGTCTATGCCCGGACCCGGTCAGCGGTACAGCTGATCGCCTTCGGCCCGCACGCGATCGCCGATCTGCACGTTGGGGTGCTGGGCGTACTCGAACTGGCGCACGCCGCCGTTGTCGAACTGCACCGTGACGCGGTAATGCTCGACCCGGTTGCGGTCCATGTTGCGCTCCAGCATGTTGCCGATCAGTGCGCCGCCGATCACGCC
>JADLIA010000186.1 GCA_020848515.1 Rubrivivax sp.
CGCCATCGAGCGCCACCACATGACCCAGGTGGTGCTGGACCCGGTGATGGTGTCGGCCACCGGTGCGCGGCTGATCGAGGCCGAGGCCGTGCAGGCGCTGGTGACCGCGCTGTTTCCGCGCGCCAGCCTGATCACCCCCAACCTGGACGAAGCGGCGCTGCTGCTGGGCCGGCCGGTGCAGGCGGTGGCCGACATGGCGCCGGCGGCGCAGGCGCTGCTGGCGCTGGGCGCACGCGCCGTGCTGCTCAAGGGCGGCCACCTGAAAGGCCAGCAGGTGCATGACCTGCTGCTGGTGCGCGGCGCCGAGCCGCTGCACATGTGCTCTGCGCGTCTGGCCACGCGCAACCTGCACGGGGCCGGCTGCACGCTGTCGTCGGCCATCGCCGCCCACCTGGCGCGGGGCCTGGGCCTGAGCGACGCGGTGCAAGCCGCCCGCCACTACGTGCAGCAGGCGCTGGCGGCCGGTGCCACGGTGCAGACCGGCGAGGGCGTGGGGCCGCTGAACCATGGCTTTGCGCCCCGAACCATGGTGACCCTGGGGCGCGATCAGATTACTCCCAAAGACGTAACTTGATACGAGTCTTGTGTACCAAATACATACACCGCTGAGGATGCTTCCTAACATCCGGCTCAGGCTGCGTCGCTGACGACCCGGCCCGTCCAGGCAAGCGCCGGGTCAGGCGCCCGGCCCTACAGGAGCAGCCCTTGGCCGACAGTCGCTTCGATCCCATGCCTGCGCCCGCGCCGCGCGCGGTGTGGATCGATCTGCGCTGCATGCCACAGCCGCATGGGCTGTACCAGGATGCCCGGCCGCATGGCGTCATGGCCCGCATCACGCAGCTGGCCGACATCGTTGGCGCCATCGCGCGCTGGCGGCCGCACTTCGTCTGCATCGACTACGACTACCCCGACGGCGCGCGCCTGGACGCCGTGCCGCGCGTGCGGCGCGAGTTCCCGCAGCTGCCGGTGCTGATGTTCACCGACTACCACACCGAGGCGCTGGCCGTGTGGGCCCTGCGACACCGGGTCTGGGACTACCGGGTCAAGCCGGTCACCGTCAGCACGTTGCGGCGTCTGTTCGAGGTGCTGCGCTGCGGCGGCGCCGAGGCGCGCGCCCCCGGTGGCTGGCCGGCGCCGGCGTTGCCGCCGGAGTTGCGTGAGCCGGCGGGCCACCTGCGCAAGTCGCTGCAGGCCAGCGCGCGCACCGCCGCCGCCGTGGCCTGGATCGGCGAACACTACGGCGAGCCGTGTCCGATCAAGCTGATGGCCGAGCTGTGCCACCTGTCGCCGTCGGAGTTCAGCCGCGCCTTTCATCGCGAGCAGGGCGTGCCGTTCTGTCACTTCCTGCAGCACCATCGCGTGACCATGGCGCGCGAGTTCCTGCGCGAGCCCGGTGCCACGGTGTCGCAGGTGGCCTATGCGGTGGGCTTCAACGACCTGTCGTACTTCGGCCGCGTGTTTCGGCGCCTGGTGGGCGTGCCAGCCACGCAGTATCAGCGGCTGAAGGCGCCGCCGCAGGGCAAGGCATAGCGGCTGGCCGCCCTGGCCGCAGGATCGTTGCACTCCCGCGCAATCCGGTGCTAACCGGCATGGCCCGCCTCAGCCGATGCTGGAGGCGGCTTCCGCGTCTCACAACAACAAGCTGTCAGGGTCCGGTCTGCTGTCGCTCATGTCCGCCACGGCATTTAAGGAGACCATCATGCCCGACACGAAAGAAAGCTCCCTTGCAAGGATCGAGTGCTGCCCGGTGCTCGAACGTCAACCGGTGTGTGACCGGCTCGACTTTCGCTATCGATTGCCCTACCCGGTGCGCACGGGCGATCGGCAGACGGTGCGGGTCGATCTGATCGTGCATTTCCGTCTGGAGCGCTGCTCCGGCCCGCTGGTGCTGGGCGATCCCGTGTACTCGACCACGCTGCTGCCGGGCGAGCAGGTGCGGCTGTTTTCCAGCGACCGCCATACGCGCTGGTCGTACGACGCCGAGTCCAAGCTGGCCTATCGGCATGAAACCACGTCCGAAGAATCGTTCTTCACCTACGGCATGGCGCGCGCGGTGAGCGACTTGACCATCACCGAAGGCGGCTCGGCTTCGTCGAGCTACGACGAGTCCTGGGCCGAAGGCGGTGGCGGTGCCAGCGTCAACCTGTTCGGCATCATCGAGATTGGCGGCGGCGGCGGCGGTGGCAGCTACGACGCGCATTCGGCCAGCAGCTTTGCGCGTTTTCTGTCGCAACACGCGCAATCGGCGTCCTCTTCGGTGGCAGCCGGCGTGCGGGCCAAGAGCAGCACGGCGGTCGGCGAAGTCAGCACGCGCGAGCACAGGGAGGGCGAATCGTCCGACCACTTCGAATCGGCTTCGCGCATGTTCCGCAACCCCAACCGCTGCCACGCCGTCACCTACCTGTTCTACCGGGTGAGCAAGGTTCAGAAGCTGCGCTTCCGGCTGGTGGCGATCCAGCGCGTGGTCAGCGATCCGGCGGCGCCGGTGCTGAGCGATCAGCGGCCCTCGGTGGACGTGGCCGGCCGCATCTCGGTGCTGCCCGAGGTGGTCAGCGCCAGCAGCCCGCAGCGCCTGGCGATCGAGGAGCGGGCCCGCGCCAGCGCGCTGTCGCGCCTGAACATGACCGGCGGCAACGTGTCGCTGCTGGCGCGCCCGCTGGTCGGCGCCGCCGCGCCGCTGGGTGTGGACGTGCGCCAGGCCGCGCTGGCGGCGGTGGACAAGGAGCTGGCTGCGGCCGGCGTGATCGATCCCAAGACCGGCCAGGTGCATGACAAGCTGGTGGCCGAGCTGTCCTGGGAACGCGAAGAGGTGCTGCCCACCCCGGGCATCCTGGTCAAGGGGTGCCTGGACGACTGCGCCACCTGCGAGCCGGCGCTGCAGCGTGAGATCGAGCTCGAACTCGAACGCAAGCGGCTGGAGAACGAGAAGCTCAAGCGCGAGATCGAGCTGCTCGATCAGGCGCAGCAATACCGCTGCTGCCCGGTCGGCGAGGCCGAGGACGACGACGATTGAGTCCCGCGGCGGCCGGCGGCCCGTGCGCCGCCGGCGCCGGCAAGGGTTGGACGGTGAACGCAACGGAAGGAGAACATCATGGCCAGAAATCCTGACAACGCGGGCGGCTCGGGCAAGGTCGAGCTGTCGGTCCATGTGCAGCTGCAGGAGGTGGACGATCGGCAGGCCGCCCCCCAACCGGCGGTCTATGCCTATTC